>JBDTQR010000123.1:0-13825 GCA_039932095.1 bacterium
TATCGACAAGCGCTTCACGATGATGTTCGGCCTTGCGGCGGCTGTCGCAGGCGTAGCCGGGGCGATGTATACCCCGATCAACTCGCCCAATTTTCATATGGGCATGGATTTTCTGGTGCTGAGTTTCGTCGTGGTCGTGGTCGGCGGCATGGGCAGCCTGCCCGGGGCCGTGCTGTCAGGATTTCTGCTGGGGATTGTCGAATCCTATGCATCGATGAACTGGGTGAAAGATATCCTGCCCGGCATCGACCAGATCATCATTTATGTCATCGCCATCATCGTGATCCTGACCCGGCCGCGGGGCCTGATGGGCCGGGCTGGCGTGATGGAGGAGTAGGCCATGCTGGGATTGAACCGACGCGACTTCAACTTTCTGCTGATCGTCTTTGCCTTGACCATGGCCGCCCCGATCCTGCTGAACCCGTTCTCTGAAGGCTCGGCGATGGCGCAATTCAACGCGGGCTATCCCGACCTGATGCAGCGCATCGCGATCTATTCGATCTTTGCGGTGGGCTTCAATATCCTGTTTGGGCTGACCGGCTACCTGTCCTTTGGTCATGCGGCGTTTCTTGGGATCGGCAGCTATTCCACAGTCTGGATGTTGAAACTGCTGAGCATGAACATCCTTCCCGGCCTGGTGCTGAGCGTGATTGCTGCCGGGCTGTTTGCGCTGTTGATCGGTTTTGTCTCACTCAGGCGGTCAGGCATATACTTTTCGATCCTGACGCTGGCCTTTGCCCAGATGTCGTACAATCTGGCCTATTCGGTGCTGACCCCCCTGACGAATGGCGAGAATGGATTGCAGTTGACCCTGGCGGATTCGCGCATTCTGGCGGGCGCCAACACCTCGGGCACCGTGCCGAGCCCAAGCCTTTTCGGGCTGGAGATGGGTTCGACCTGGAAGCTGGGCTTGCTGGGCCATGTCTTTAGTTTCAACGTCGGATATTACGTCTGTGGTATCATGTCCGTCCTGATGTTCTATCTGGCGCTGCGGATTTTCCGCTCGCCCTTTGGCCTGATGCTCAGGGCGATCAAGGCCAATCAGCATCGGCTGAACTACACCGGCATCAACTCACGCCCCTATATGCTGGCGGCGTTCGTGATTTCCGGCATGTATGCCGGGCTGGCTGGCGGGCTGCTGGCTGCGATGGACCCGTTGGCCGGGGCGGACCGAATGCAGTGGACGGCCAGCGGCGAGGTCGTGCTGATGACGATCCTTGGCGGGGCGGGCACCTTGCTGGGTCCGGTGCTGGGTGCGGGCTTCATCAAGTATTTCGAGAACATCTTCTCGAAGATCAACGATCAGGTCCTGCAGGACTGGTTTTCGATCTTCCCGCATTGGCTGGCGGATTTTCTGGTGACCATCGTGCATCCGTTTGTCGGCAAGGGGTGGAACCTGACGCTGGGCCTGTTGTTCATGGCCGTGGTGATCTTCCTGCCCGGCGGGCTGATCGAGGGCGGACAACGGATCATGCGGCTGTTCCGCAGATCCGAACCCAAGGCCCCGCCCGCCGTATCCAAGACGCCAGCAGAATAGGACAGACGATGGGTATCCTTGAAGTCAACGGCGTCAACAAACGGTTCGGCGGCCTGCGCGCGCTGAGCGACGTAAATCTGTCGATTGCCGAAAACACCGTTCATGCGATCATCGGGCCGAACGGAGCCGGCAAGTCGACGCTGCTCAACTGTCTGGTCGGCAAACTGATCCCGGACAGCGGTGCTGTCACCTTTGATGGCCAGTCGGTGCTGGGCCGCAAACCACATGAGATCAACCAGATGGGCATCAGCCGGGTGTTTCAAACGCCCGAGATCTTCAGCAACCTGACCGTGTTGGAAAACGTCCTGATCCCGTGTTTTGCCAAGCGTGATGGCGCCTACCGCCTGCACGCGTTCGAAACGGTCGAGGATGAGGCAGGCATCGGCGATATCGCCCGCGAAATGCTGGCCGAGGTCAAGATGCTCGACAAGATCGATATGCATGCGGGCTCTCTGTCGCGCGGCGACAAGCGGCGGCTTGAAATGGCGATGTGTCTGTCGCAGAAGCCGAAGCTGCTGTTGCTGGACGAGCCCACTGCCGGAATGGCCCGGGCCGATACCAACAACACCATTGATCTTCTGAAAGAGATCAAGGCCAAGGGCAACATCACGATGGTCATCATCGAACATGACATGCATGTGGTATTCTCGCTCGCCGACCGGATCACCGTGTTGGCCCAGGGCTCGCCGCTGGTCGAGGACGTGCCGGAAAACATCAAAGGCCATCCTAAGGTCAAGGAAGCCTATCTGGGCGAGACGGCGCATTGAGGGGGCGGTCCGATGAGTGACTTTGCAAACAAGAATGCCAACGAGGCGGAAACCGCCCCCGCCTTTCTGTCGGTCTGGGATATCCACGCCTATTACGGTGAAAGCTATATCGTGCAGGGGGTCTCCCTGAATGTGCATGAGGGCGAGATCCTTGCCCTCTTGGGTCGCAATGGGGCGGGCAAGACCTCGACCCTGCGGACCATGGCCCGACTGGCCAATCCGCGGTTGACCAAGGGCGAAGTCTGGCTCGATCACAAGCCGCTGCATCTGATGAACTCGCATCAGGCCGCGGTCGCCGGGATCGCTCTGGTGCCAGAGGACCGTCGGATCATCGCTGGCCTGACGGTAGAGGAGAACCTGCAACTGGCCCAGATCGTGCCGCCGATTGGCTGGTCGCTGGAGCGGCTGTACGAACTTTTCCCGCGCATGGGGGAGCGGCGCAAACAAGAGGGCGTCACCTTGTCAGGGGGCGAGCAGCAGATGCTTGCCATTGCGAGGGCCCTGGCGCGTGACATCAAGGTCTTGCTGCTGGACGAACCCTATGAGGGGCTGGCGCCGGTGATCGTGGATGAGATCGAAAAGACGCTGAACATCATCAAGGATCAGGGCATCACCACCGTGATCGTCGAACAGAATGCGGTACGGGCACTGAAGCTTGCCAACCGCGCCGTGATCCTGGACACCGGCTCGGTCGTGTTCGACGGCACGGCGAAAGAGGTGTTGGACAATGCAGAATTGCGGGCCGAGTACCTTGCGATTTGATACCTGCCATCCTGTGGGCGCCGTGCATCACGTTTCAGGCGTTCAGGGCTGACGGGTCACGGCCAATCGGTCAGGTCCAGCCGCAGGATCTGGTCAATATTGGGGCCGGTTTTCACCATTCCGTTGTCCAGATACCATTTGATCTGCCGGGCGATGTCCTCGACATCCAATTGCCCATCCGGGTCGACATAAAGCGCCGAGGCCAGAACCAGACCGGCGGCCTTTTCGGCTGGAAGGTCGGGATAGACATAGTGCCCGACGGCGGCAGCAGCTGATCGTGCCTCGGCGGTGTCCGGGTGCGCGACGATTTGGGCATAATCCTGCAGGCCCTTGCGATAGGCGCGCAGGAAGGCCTGCGCCAGATCAGGGTCCGCGGCCAATAAGTCGTTGGAGGCGAACGCGGCACCGAACTGGTAGGAGCCAAAATCCGAAAAAGGCCCGATCGACACCACCGCCCCTGCAGTTATCAGATCGGTCGAAATCGGAGGGGCAATGATGGCCCAGTCGACATAGCCCGACTTCAGTGCAGCGACGAGGTTGGGAAGGGTCTGAAAACTGCGGATGTTCAGGTCCTTGACCGGAAATCCCGAAATTTCTGCAAGTTGGCCCAGCATGTAATGCGATGGCGATCCGAGTTGGGTCAAGCCGAACGGCAGCTCGAAAAGCTTGTCCAGAGTGGTATGGCCCGCCGCATAGGACCCCTGCTGCACCAGAATGAGGTTGCCCGAGTGGCCCGGCTTTTCCTGCGACTGTCCGGCAATGATCTGCAGACGTCCCTGTGACGCCAGATTGTAGAAGGCAGCCGTCAAGGCGGTGATCCCGAAGCTGACACCGCCCGCCGCGGTGGCCGCAGCGACGCTGGGCGCATCCTGAAAGAACGTGATCGTGGCGTCGATGCCTTCCTCGGCGAAATAACCGCGCTCCAACGCCAGAAACACCGGGCCGGAGGACGTGAATTTCAGCGCACCCAAAGTCACCGCTTTTCCACCGGATGCCCCGACCGGCACGGCACCGGACGCCAGCAGCAGTGCAGATGAAGCCAGAACAAAGCTGCGGCGTCGAATGATCTGAACGGCCAAGATATAACTCCGTCTTGGGCACCGCAAAAGGGGCCGTTATCGCCAATTCAGCAGGATACGTTCCGCCAGACTGACAGTCAAAGAAAAGCCGATCCCCAGCAGAGCCAGCAGGACCAGCGCCACGAACAGCCGGTCTGTCCGCATCAGGCCACCCGACGTCAGGGCAAGTGCGCCGATGCCATAGCGTGCGCCGATCATTTCCGAGCTGACCAGCAAGACAATCGCAATTGCGCCCGCCATCCTGAGCCCGGTCAGCAGCGCAGGCAGCGCGCCGGGAAGCAGCACCGAGATGACGATGCGGTAGGAAGACAAATCAAAGCTCTGGGCCATCCGGATCAGCCCGCGGTCGACGCCGTCAATGCCGCCATAGGTTGCCAGCACAACCGGAGAAAACACGCCGATGGCAATGGTCAGGATCTTGGCCTCTTCCCCGATGCCGAACCAGACGATGAACAGCGGCAACAGCGCCACTTTCGGCAAGGCGAACAGCGCCGACACCAGCGGCAAGCAGGCTGCACGGGCCGTGTTGTTCAGGGCCATCGCAAGACCAAGGCCAATCCCGAAAACCACGCCCGACGCGTAGCCGGCCAGCAACCGCCCCAGCGAAGCCTGCACATGCAGCGCAAGCTCGCCTGAGGCGGCCATCGCAAGGAAGGCGTCCAAGACGTCGACCGGCTTGGGCAGAAAGATGAAATCATCCTGCAACGTGGCGGCGAGCTGCCAGATGACTGCCATTACGCCAAGTGCGATCCACGCCAGCACCGGTCTGGGACGCGGCATGAATCCTATGGCGCGAAACCGAACCGGGGTCAGGTCGGTCTGCGCCTGTCTTGCGCCGGGTTCGGGCCTAGAGTGCATCGGCAGCGTCACTGTCGGCGGAGGTCGCATGACTTAGTTGTCGTATCGCGCGCAGAGCCGCCAGGATCTCGGGATGGCTGTCGTCCCGGTCGGCGTGTGGCAGAGTGATGTCGATGCTGCCGCGCAGGCGGGCTGGCCGCTCTGACAGGACCACGACCCGGTGGCCGAGCCTGACAGCCTCCAACGGGCTGTGGGTGACATAGAGACAGGTGCAGCGCAGATCCGACCACAGGCGGAGCAGGTCGGCCAGCAACGCGTCCCGCGTCGGTTCGTCCAGTCCCGAAAGCGGTTCGTCCATCAGCAGGATCGACGGTGCAACGGCTAAAGCCCGCGCCAGGTTGACCCGCTGTGCCATGCCGCCGGACAGGGTCTTGGGCAGGTAACCGGCAAAGTCGCCGAGCCCGACTTGCGTCAAAGCTGCGGCAACCCGCTGATTGCGCGCCGCCGCCGTGATGCCCTGGCGCTCAAGTGGCAAGCCGACATTGGCTGCGACGCTGCGCCAGGGCAAAAGCGTTGGGTCCTGAAACACCCGGCCCAGACGCGCTGCTGAGGCGATCAGGATAGAACCTGATTTGGGTGACGCAAGGCCACTGATCAGGTTCAACAGCGTGGATTTGCCACAGCCTGACGGCCCGAGCACGGCAACGATCTCGCCAGAAGCCACAGTCAGATTGAGGTCCCGCAACACTGCAAGGGTGCCAAAGTCGTGCGATAGACCCTTAATCCTGATCATGACCCTCACTGCCACCCTGCAAGCCGCAAATCCCCATCCTGAGCCACCCTATTTCGCCAATTCGCGCCGCGATAGCACGAATTTGACACCTTACGCACCGGTCCGAAGCGGGTGCACGTCAACTTGGTCTGCGGCGTTGAATTCTTGGCTTTGACAGTCTACCCTTGTGGGGCGAAGCACGTCACTCTTTTGACAGGGCGGCACCATGGCAACCTACAATGGCTCATCAGCTGGCACAAACAGTTGGGCGACCGCAGACGGCGATGGGGTGACCATTGGCCAAGGTGCGGTCGATGACGTGCTGTTTGGCAATGGCGGCGACGATACCTTGCAGGGCTATGCCGGGTCAGACATGATCTTTGGCGGGATCGGCAACGATCTACTTTATGGCGACACCAAAAGCTCGATTTCGGCCAATCCGAGTGATGTCGGAGATTATCTTTATGGCGACGACGGCAATGACCAGTTGTTCGGTCAGGCCGGTGACGATTACCTGGACGGTGGCACAGGTCTGAACCTGATCAACGGCGGCGATGGCGTCGATTTCGTCGCCTATATCAACGCAACCGAGGCAGTGACTGTCAACCTCGTGGCGGGCACGGCCAATGCTGGCGCATATGCTACCGACACTTTGACCGAAGTGGAGAACATCGGCGGCTCCAACTTCGGCGACCATCTGACCGGCGATACCCATGACAATGAAATCACCGGGTTCGGCGGCGATGACAGTCTCGACGGCGGCGGTGGCAGCGACACGGCGGTTTTTGCCGGTGACCGCAACTTCTATACGATTGTCGTGCAACAGGATGGCTCGGTGCTGGTCACCGACAACCGGTCGCAACAACAGATCGAACTCGACTCGTCCGAAGCGATCCTCCAGACCTCCAACGGAACCGACACGCTGACCAACTTCGAGTTTCTCCGCTTCAAGGACGTCACCCTCAGCGTTGCGGATCTGGTGCCTGATGATTTCGCCGACAGTCTGACCGATCTGTCAAGCCCGCTGGGCATTCTCGGCTATGGCGTGACCCGCGGCGGCACCATCGAGGTCGAGGGTGACTCGGATATGTTTTCCGTGACACTTGAAGCCGGAGTGAAATACACCTTTACCATCAAAGGGGCACAGACAGGTGCCGGCACACTTGCGGATACGGTACTTCTACTGCTGAACGCGGCCGGCAACGTCGTGGGGTTCGATGACAACGGCGGCGCGGGCGGCAATGCCCGGATCGTTTTCAAGCCGTCGGCGGGCGGCACCTATTACGTGCAGGCCGAGGGGCTAGGTGCCGTCAATGTCGGGACCTATGGCATCCAAGCCTTCCTAAACGCCACGAAACACGATGAGTCGGTCAACGGCACGAGTCAGGCAGATCTCATCAAGTTGCTGGGCGGGAATGATTCCGCCTTTGGCAATATGGACAACGATACCTTGATCGGCGGTGGCGGCGGCGACACTCTGAACGGTGGCAATGGCGACGATCTGTTGCTCGGCGGCAATGGCGCGGACTCGCTGATCGGCGGAGCGGGCAACGACCAATTGGTGGGTGGCGAGGGCAACGACCGGATGTTTGGTCGGGACGGCAATGACCTTCTGGACCCCGGCATCGGCACAAATCTGGTCGATGGGGGCGCAGGCACCGATACGGTGACTTTTGCCGGAAGCAATTTGCCGGTGGTGGTCGATCTGTCGCAGACCGGTTCGCAAAACACCGGGGCGGGGTTCTGCAAGTTTGTCGACATCGAAAATGTGGACTCCGGGTCAGGCAATGATGCGCTGACCGGCAGCCTGTTCGCCAATGTTCTGCGCGCCGGGGGTGGAGATGACAGCCTGGTTGCGCTTGCTGGCAACGACAGTCTTTATGGCGGCAAGGGAAATGACACGCTGGGCGGCGGCAACGGCAACGACTTGATCAACGGCGGAAAGGGCAGCGATACGGCCTATTTCCTGTTTGGAGGCAATGCCACCGTCAACCTGCACATCACCGGGCGGCAGAATACCGGATATGGCCTGGATACGCTGGTCTCGGTCGAAAACCTGATCGCAGGCACCGGCGATGACAGCTTGACGGGTGACGGCTTCGACAACCTGATCGCAGGCAACAAGGGCAACGACACGATCAACGCCTCCGATGGCAACGACAGCGTGCTGGGCGGCGGCGGCAATGATCAACTGGGGGCCGGCCGTGGCAATGATCTGATCGACGGCGGCGCGGGACGCGACACGGCGAATTTCCTGGCGGGAGGCCAGTCAGCCCATGTCAACCTGTCGGCGGTCGGCGCGCAGAACACCGGATTCGGCATTGACACGCTGATTTCGATAGAGAATATCCTGTCCGGGACGGGCAATGACAAACTGGTCGGCAATGGCGAAGCCAACGTGCTGACCTCTGACATCGGCAACGACCAGCTAAGGGGCGGGGGCGGCGATGACACGCTGAACGCTGGCGACGGCAGAGATACCGTGGCCGGCGGCTCCGGTGCCGATGTCTTCATATTCGATGCGGCCCTCGGCCACGGGAATATCGACACCGTCACCGACTTTGTGGTGAAGGACGATCAGTTCCGTCTGGACCAGAGCATATTCACCACGCTGGCACTTGGGGCCTTGGCGGGTTCCGCGTTCCGGGCCAACGCGGCTGGACAGGCGCATGATGCCACAGACCGGATCCTCTATGACACCGACAGCGGTTCGCTATTTTACGATGCCGACGGCAAAGGTGGGGTCGGTCGGGTGTTGTTTGCCACGCTGGATGTCGGATTGTCGCTGACCGCCACGGATTTCAGTGTGTTCATCTGACACCTGAAGCGATGCCCTGCCCTACCCGCACCCGCCTTTGGCCCAGGCCCGGAGGGTCAGTTTGAACGGCGTGCCCAGCGGATGCTTTATGGCCAGCGAACGTTGCGCGGTCTCGCCACTCAGCCCCAACAGGACCTTGGCCTGATCGCACAGGATATCGCGGGTCCATTGGTGGCAGGACGTGCATTTTTGACCTTTCCACACCTCATCCGGCAAACCTTCGAACGGCGGGTATAGCGGCGTTCCCTCAGAAATCAGCTCATCCAGTGTGTGCCCGACCAGTTCGGCGGGGCCGACCACCAGCGGCGTGTCGAAAGCGACACTCAGATTGTCGTAGGCGGCCGGGTCGTCGGGCTCGACCGCCACGTCGGGCACAACGCTCAGGCCCTTGTCCGCAGACGCAACCGGCTCGGACTTGGGCAGGACGACGATTTCCTGATTTGCCGCTTCAACCAGAACGCTGGCGGGAAACTGTTTGATGAATGCCTCATAGGCCTCCCGCGTCCCGGCAAGTCGGGCCTCATCGAACGCAGCCATTTCTTCGGCACTGGGGGCGGGGGTCTCAGGGGATGCAGTCGATTTGCCGGGGGTAGGATCGGGCGAGACCATCGCCTCAAGCAGGGTTTTCAGCAAAGCGCGGGCTTCGCCGGAATGCGCACTGTCGGGATAAGCCTTGAGGAACAGCGATATCTGCATCGGGTCGTTGGAGGTCGCCAGGGCATCCCAAAGCTGCTGCTCGGCCTGTTCTTCCGAAGACAGCGCCTTGACCGGGACAAAAAAGAAGTCCGCCGACAGCGACGAGGTGTCCCATGGGGTCTGCATGTTGCCGGTGTCCTTGCGGACGGTGCGACGAACTTCTTTGAACACCTCTTCCAGCGACTGCCCGGGCTTCTGGATTTCACTGGCCAAGGCCAGTGTGAACGGGCTGTCCGACCCCGTGCCATCTGCCGCCGTCTGCCCCGGCCCCGTGGCATAGGCGAGGAAAGTGCCCGCCGGCGCATTCATTTCGGCCAGACCGTTGTCGCCAAGATCCAGCACTTTCTTGAACGGGTTGTTGCGACAGGCGTCCAGAATGACGATGTTGGTGGTATTGCCTGCCGAGCGCATCTGCTGCAGCACCGAGTCCGCTTCGATGGCGACAAGGCTGATATCGGCGGCATTGGTCAAAGTGGCATCGACCGGCAACAGGTAATTCCGTCCGAAGCTTTGCACGCCGTGCCCGGCGTAATAGAACAGCCCGGTGGTATCCTTGCCCGACTCCCGCAGCCTGGCACCAAACGCGCTGATCGCCGAACGCATGTCAGAGAACGAACCTTCTGACACCAGCGTCACCTCGAAGCCGATGGCGCTGAGGGTCTTGGCCATCAGCTTTGCATCGTTTGGCGGGTTGGGCAGTTTTCCGACTGAATGGTAGTCGCCGTTGCCAATGATCAGGGCGATCCGCGCTTCGGCAAGCGCCTGCGTGGCCCCAAGGAGCCACAGCAGAAAAACCACCAAGATCTTGCACCGCATCGATCCCTCCCGGAAGGGTCTTTGGACTGGTCGCCGAAACGTCAGGCGACATCCCCGCAGCCCAACAGATAGCAGCAGTTCGTCCAAGTCAAAAGCCGCGCATTGGGCAAAAGTACGTGACAGACTGTTTCTGTTGCAGTTTTGGGCGATCGAGACTATCCAAGAAGACTTGATGACTTAGCAGAATGGAGCGAGAAAGATGCGGATTCTCGATGCCGGATTTCGTTGTTTCCTTGCGGCACTGGCCTTGTGCCTGGGCCTGTTGGTCCCGCAAATGTCGGTCGCTCAGGCCGATCCATTCGCGACGGGGTGGCTTGTTGCCCCCGAAGAATCTCGCATCAACTTCCAGTCAGTGAAGCTGACACCCAAGGGTGACACGGTCCTTGAATTCAGTTCATTCGCCAAATTCGTCGGGGCCATCGGTGAGGACGGCGCGGCGACGGTCAAGATATTTCTCGACTCCGTCGATACCAAGGTTGACCTCAGGAATGTGCGGATGCGCTTCCTGTTTCTGGAGACGTTTAAGTTCCCCGAGGCCGTGGTGTCGGTCCAACTGGACCGCGCCGCCCTGGCTGATTTGCCGCAAAAGCGCCGGATGACCATGATCCTGCCCTACAAACTGGACCTGCATGGGTTCGTCAAAGAGGGCACGGCGGATGTCTCGGTCAGTCTGCTGTCCACTGACGAAGTGGCCATTGCGACCATCGCGCCCATTCCCGTCGTCGTTGCCGACTATGGGTTGAGCGAAGGGATCACCAAGCTGGAAGAGGCGTCGGGGGCCAAGATCGTGCCCACCGGCTGGATCTCGTTTGACCTGCTGTTTCGGCGCATCGGGTCTACGGGCGCAGTTGTGCAGGCCGAACCCACCACCAAAACCGTGGACGAGCCCACCAGCAACCTTTCGGCAGAGGGCTGCATTGGCCGGATGGAGATCCTGTCGCGGTCAGGCAACATCAATTTCAATTCCGGCTCTGCCCGACTCGACGTCGCAGGCAGTGCCTTGCTGGACAACTTGTATGACATCGTGAACCGCTGCCCGACGCTGACAATCGAAGTGGGCGGTCACACCGACTCGGATGGCAATGACGTTACCAATCAGGTGCTGTCCGAACAACGGGCCGGGTCGGTCATCAGCTATCTTGTAGGCCGTGGCATCCCCGCCTCCCGGTTTGTCCTGCGCGGCTATGGCCAGACCAAGCCAATCGTGCCCAATGACAGCGCCGAGAACAAACGCCGCAATCGGCGCATTGAATTCACCGTGGTCGGGAACTGACAGGCAAGCTCAGTAGTAACCCAAGGGACAATAGGCGTTGGGGTCGATCTGCGTCCCGTTCAGCCCTGCATTCACCGCCTCGGCAATCGACAGCCGATTGACCTTGCCCATCGAGCCGCGTGGAATGGCCGTGGCGGCAACGATCATCATCCGCGGCAAGTTGTGGAGGCGCGCCCGCAGTGCGGTGGCAAACGCCGCCGGATCAGACAGGCTCCCGACGATGACCACGGCCAACTGCGGCGTGGTTTCCGGCGTCAGAACAATGGCGCAGACATCGACGATGCCAGGCAGGTCGCGCGCCGCGGCATCGATCTCGGTGGCGGAAAGCTTGATCCCGCCGAGGTTCAGGATATCGACCGGCCGCCCCACCACGGTCAGGGCCCGGTTCGCGGACAGTTGGCCGAGATCGCCGGGCACGAACCAACCGGCGTCGAAATGGGACTGGCTGGCTTCGTGATCGTTCAGATAACCGCCCACCGTGCTGGAACTGCGAAGCCTGATTTGGCCGGTGGTGCCGATTGGCTGGTCGGTGCCGAGGTCATCCACGATCCGGACATCCACATCGTCAAACACCTGACCCACATGGCCCGCATGGTGGTCAAGGCCCGCCGCATCGCCTAGCGTTACGCCACCAGTCTCAGAGGCGCCATAGGCGACGTAAACCGCCGTGCAGAGCCGGGCAAGAAGCGCGTCACGCTGACCGACCTGCAATCGCCCTCCCGCGACGATCACGTCACAATGCAGGCCGGGCAAGTCGCCGGAATTGGCGTCTCGCAACAGGGTCGCCAGGGCGGCAGGCGAAGCGACGATCAGGTTGACCCGCAGATCGGAAAGCGTCCTGAAGGCCCCGTCCCCGCCACGGGAAAACACCACCGTTCCGCCCGCAGCCCAGGTCGCAAGAGTTGCGGTAAGCCCGTAGGCCGTATCCGGACCCAGGCCGCACCACAGCACCGACCGGGTGGAAATCAATGTGCGCCGCGCCGTCGCCACCAATCGGGCGTGCAGAAGGTCGGCGGTCAGCCGGATGGCTTTTGCCTTGCCTGCGGTGCCGGAGGTAAAGCAGATCCGACCTGCCGTTTGCGCTGCGACCAGCGGTTCCGGCAAGTCTGCGGCGCAGCCCGGCGGAATTTGCAGCCAGGTTCTGCCAAGGTCGATGCGGCCGATGTCACTGCGATAGGCAAAGCTGTCGGTCAACGATTGAACCACGAACGCAAGATCGCGAAGCGCCGCAGCCTCTGCCTCTCGCTGTGTGGTCAGGGAAACCGAAGTTGCCCCGATGCGCAGGAGAGCGAGAAGAACCAGCCAATGGCTGATCGGGCGTTGCAGATCGGTCCCGACGACATGGCCGGGCCGGACGCCTTGGGCAAAAAGATGCGCGGCGATCCGTTCAACATCTTGATACGCTTGGCTATAGGTCAGATGGACTTCGCCCTGAATGATGGCGACGGCATTGGGGAATTCCTGCCAGCCCCGGTGCAAAAGCACTGCCAGATTCATCGCCGCACTCCTCATTCGACCGAACGGCCGGCCCGCAGCCAGGTTGATTGGCGCGATACGCCGCAAGGCAAGTCTTGCATTTTGACCAATCCCAGTCGAGACGCCAAGCCTTGGGTCGTCAGCGTCCAGCCGTGATCTTTTGCAGCAGGATTTCCGCCGAGCCGAACGCCAGAGTCCACCCCAAAGAGCCGTGGCCTGCATTGACGAAAAGGTTGTCTGCGCCAGCCTGACCGATCATTGGCAGATCATCCGGAGTTTGCGGGCGGGATCCCACCCAGACGTCCGGTTCGGCCGCATAGTCCGCCGCACCTGGCATCAGGGCACGTGCCTTTGCCATCAGCCGAGCGACGTCTTCACGGTTGATCTGCAGTCGGTCGGAAAACACCGCAGTGCCCGCGACGCGCAAGCGATCGCCCAACCGGACCATGACAAATTTTCCGGCACTGTCGGTCACACTCAGGTCAGGCGGCGTGTCGCCCAATGGAAAGGTAAGGGAAAGCCCAAGCACGCTTGTCATCGGCTTCTTGCCTGCAAATTTGCCGAGAACCTGTCGAAGCGTATCCATGCCTGCAGCCATGACGAACACATCACCGGCGATGATCTGCGCGCCGCATTCCATCGCCGTAACCCGGTTGCCCCTGCGTTGAAATCCGGTGGCCGTGGTATCATAAAGGATCGTCCCGCCAAGGTTTTCCACCAAGACCCGGGAGAGTTCGTGGCAGCAGCGATTGCAGTCGCCAACTTCGGCGTCGGGCAGGTAGATGGCACCGGCAATGGGCCGCGTCGCGCCGGCAAGGGCGGGTTCCCGATCCTTGCAGTCCGGCGCGGACAGGACTTGGTGCCTGCCACCAAACTGCTCTTGAAACGCGGCAGCGCGCTGCGCTGCTGCGTTTGCCCCGCGCGCAGGTGGTTTCAGAAACGGCAACCCAGGCGCCCAGTGCGGCGTTCCAGAGGCTTCGGTGGCAAATGTTCAGGGCGATGGGGTGTGAAGTCGGGCCCGGTGCAGGCGG
>JBDTQR010000124.1:0-13768 GCA_039932095.1 bacterium
AGTGTAGCTGACGGTTTCGCTGGGGGAAGTCACGCTTGACCCCGGCCTTGACCTGGGGGGGCAGGTCTATGTGGCGGCGGATGCCGGTTCGGTCTTTAACGGCACGATCGGCATTGACCTGCAGTCGGGCAACGGGCGGCTGAACGTGTCCCAGATGGCCACCACGACGCTGGTCGGCACGTTGGACGGTGCAGCAGCGGTCGATATCCAGATGACTGTGGCCCCTGACGGTGCGATGACACCGCCCATCACCGCCAACCTGGATGTCGATTGGAATTTCACTGACGCGGCCATCAACCCCGGCGACACCAACGTAAGTTTCGGTGACCGTCCCTCGGTCAGCTTTGACACCGTGTCGATGGACCTTGGCGCCTTCATGGGAGATTTCATCGCGCCGCTGATCGAACAAGTCGACAGCTTTCTGGACCCGATCCGGCCGGTGCTGGAGATCATGACCGCCTCGATCAAGGTGCTGGAGGATTTTCCCGGCCTCGGCAACCTTCTGGATGCGACCGGCGACGGGCGGGTGACACTTCTGGACATTCTGGCGCTGAAATTTCCCAGCGCCGATATCGCGTCGTTCGAAGAGTTCGCCAATATCGCGTTGCAGATCGCTGACTGGGCGGACTTCCTTGCAAATCAGGCCTTTGCGGGCGGCGATCTGGCGCTGGGCTCGTTCGATCTGGGCACGGCAGACATCCGGGCGCCGGGCTTTGATCTGGCCACCGCTGTGGCCGATTTTCAGGGGTTGGCGGGCGATCTGAACAGCGTTGTGGCCAGTCTGACCGGCACTGGCTGGTCGTCTGTCGATCCTGCCAGCGGCCAGTCGGGCCGCGAGATTCTGCAGTCCATTCTGGGCGACGGCATCTTTGACCTGCCCGTCCTGACCGATCCGTCGCAATGGATGAACCTGTTTCTGGGTCAAGTTGCCGACCTGGTGACTGTCGACATGCCCACCGTCAGCTTTGACACCGGCACCAAGACGATCCTGAGTTTTCCGATCTTTCCGCTGGTCTTTTTCGATGTTTCGGCCGGGTTCGAAGCCAGCTTCAATTTCGACTTCGGCTTTGACACCCGCGGCCTGCTGGACCCCACTCTGAACGCCATTGACGGGCTTTACCTGATCGACGGACCGGGGGCCGAGATCATGCTGGCGGCAACCATGGCGATGGGCATTTCGGTCAATGTGGGCGTGCTGTCGGCCACTGCGCAGGGTGATATGACCGGCACGATCCTGATGGATCTGAAGGATCCACTGCAACAAAGCGAGGCAGGCAAGCTTTATTTCGACGAGTTGGGCGCGGCCTTTGCCGACAATCCGTTTTCGATCTTTGACGCATCGGGGTCGATCACGGTTGGCTTTTCGGCCATCATTGATTCCCTTCTGGGTGAAATCTGGCGTTGGGACAGCCCGCGCGTGACGCTTGGCAACTTTGGCTTTGACAATGTGGACCAAGGGCTGCCCCCCGGCCTTGCCAGCAAGTCGGGCCATACTCTTACTCTGAACGTCGGTGATCTCGCGTCCAATCGGGCCTTCTATGCCCTCCCCACGGCCGAGGCCGAGTTCATGTCGGTGTCCTATGATTTGCTGAAGAATAAGACCGTCGTTGAATTTCTGGGGATGACGCAAAGCTTTGGCGGCATCACGAAAGTTGTGGGCGACAGCAAACATGGATTGGACGGGTTTCACATCGACGAAGACCTGCTGATCGCAGTCGATTATTCGGGCGGGACCGAGGACGACATTCTGGAAGGCGCCGCTCTTGGCGACACGCTGGACGGCAACGCGGGCAATGATGCGCTGTTCGGTCGCGGCGGCAACGATGTCCTGAACGGCAATAACGACGACGACTATCTGGACGGCGGCGAAGGAGCCGACACGATTGACGGCGGGTCAGGCAACGACCGGGTCAGCTATCTTGGCAGCGGCTCCGCGATCCAGATCGACTTTGCCGCCGCATCGCAGAAGGGTGGCACCGCTCAGGGGGATGTCTTGTCCGGAATCGAGATTCTGGACGGCTCGAACTTTGCAGACAGCGTAGTTGGCTCGCAAGGGGACGGCCTTATCCTGGGCTATCTGGGCGATGATACCTTACGCAGCGGCGGCGATGATCAGGCCATGTTCGGCAATGCCGGCAACGACCTTCTGGAGGGTGGCGGCCATGACACATTGGCAGGCGGCGAAGGCGACGACATCTATATCGTCCGCAATTCCAACGTCTGGATCAACGAGAACGAAATCGGCGAGATCGTCGACGGTTCGGACAGCGGCTATGACTGGGTGCAGGGCTATGCCTCGATCGACCTGAGCGTTTCGGACGCTTTCATCGAACGCATCACCCTCAAGGGCAAGGCGCTGGAGGCCATTGGCAACGGCATCGACAACCTGATCCAGGGCAATGCGGTCGACAATTTTCTCTATGGTCTTGAAGGCAATGACAGCCTTTTCGGCAATGCGGGCAATGACACTCTGTCCGGACACGATGGCAATGACCTGCTGTTCGGCGGCGTTGGCAACGACACGATTTACGGAGCCAGCGGAGCGGACAAGGCCTTTGGCGGCGATGGAATGGACGAGATTCTAGGCGGCAGCGCTGATGATACGCTGTTTGGTGGCGCGGGGCTGGACTATCTGGCCGGCGAAGGCGGGGCTGACCTGATGGTGGGCGGCACAGAGGCAGATTACTACAAGGCCGACGCGTCAGACACGTTGATCGAACTCAAGGGCCGCGGCATCGACTATGTCTTTGCGACCGAGGACCTGACCCTGAAAAAGGGGGTCGAGGTCGAAATCCTTGCCGTCAACGACCTTTACGGCGCGGCCTGGGGTCTGCCGTGGCCGGAATCTTTTGGTACGCCCCGGGCAGAAGGCTATTTTGGCCTGACCCGCGCTGCAGGGCGTCTGGGCCCGGTCCGCGACGCCGATCTGACGGGCAACGAATTCGATCAGGTTCTGATCGCCGATCTGGGGGATGGCGACAACAATGTCGTCAACCATCTGGAAGGCATGGTTGGCGCCGACACGATCATTGGCGATTTCCAGATGGATTTCGCGGTCTACAGTCAATCGGATGCGGCGGTCGACATCGACCTGACCAACGCTGTCCAGCACGGCGGCCATGCCGAGGGCGACTATCTTTACGGCATCCACCATCTGATCGGCTCGGCCTTTGACGACACGCTGCGGGGCGAGGATCTTTCCGCCTCGTTTTCCCATTTCGAAAACGAAATCAACGGAGAGGGCGGCAATGACCTGATCCTTGGCCGGGACGGACTGGACACGCTGCGTGGCGGCGACGGCAAGGACACGATTTATGGAGGCGGCTCCTCCAATGCCCAAATCTATGGCGGCGACGGTCGCGATCTGATGTTCGGCGGAAGCGGTTTTGACACGCTGGATGGCGGCGAAGGTCTGGACACCATGAACGGCGGAATGGGTGACGACAAATACACGGTGACATTGGGCGACCGGCTTATCGATGCCGGCGGCGACGACACCGCGACGGCAATCGGGGATTACTTTCTTCAGGCCGGGGTCGAGATTGAAACGCTCAAGGCAGAAGAACTTGGCGCAACCTCGGCAAACAGCGTTCTTTACGGCAACACCTTTGGTCAGAAGATCGTCGGCAACAGTGGCGACAACTTTATCCATGGCGGCAACGGTGCCGACACCATCAATGGCGGGGCGGGCCGTGACACGGCGTCGTATTTCCTGTCCTCGGCGGGGGTGCAGGTCGATCTGAACGCGCTGTTCCAGTCCGGAGGGGCCGCGCAGGGAGACCACTTGACCGGGATCGAGCAATTGCAGGGGTCGGTCCATGACGATGTGCTGATCGGCAATGCCACCACGCTTGATGGTCTGACCTACGATGACGAGCACTTCGGCTTTGCCGGCGACGACCGGATCGAGGATGTTCTGGGCGTCAACACGCTTCATGGCGGCGAGGGAGACGACACGCTTTTGGGCAGCGGCGCATCCGGAGCGGTCTACGGACGGGGCAGTCTGCTTTCGGGTGGCGACGGCAATGACAGTCTTGATGGCGGCTTCAAGACTGGTTCCGGGGGTGACACTCTGGTTGGCGGTCTGGGAGATGACACCTATCATGTGACAAGCGCAGGGGATGTCGTCGATGAGAACTTTCTGGGAGAGGTCGGTCGCGGGGTGGATGGCGGCCATGATCTGCTGATCAGTGACCTTGTTACATGGTCGATGGACACCGCAACGCAAGCCGATATCGAGGATGCCGCCCTTGGTGTCACGGGCGTCAACTTGACCGGCAACGACTTGGACAATCAGGTTACCGGCAATGGGTTGAACAATTCATTGTCGGGCCTTGGCGGGGATGACACGCTGGAGGGGCTTGATGGCGCTGACACTCTGAACGGCGGCGAGGGCAACGATTTGCTGCGCGCGGGCGACGGCGATGACACGGCGAACGGCGGAAACGGCGATGACACGCTTTACGGCTCGACCGGGTCCGATACGCTGAATGGCGGCAACGGCAACGACAGCTTGCATGGCGGTGTCGGATCGGATGTGCTGACCGGGGGGGCGGGCGACGACATCTTCATCGTCGATGACACCGCCGATATCGCAACCGACAATCGCAACGGGGGTCAGGATCTGGTCCGCTCGTCCGTGACCTTTACCCTCAGCGTCAATATCGAGAATATCACCCTGATCGGCAGCGCTGCGGTGAACGCGACCGGAAACGCGCTGGACAACGTCTTGCGCGGCAACTCGGAAGCCAATCGCCTGAACGGGCTTGCGGGGGCCGACACGATGACTGGTGGCCTTGGAGCGGACATCTTTGTGTTCAGCACGGCGCTTGATGCAGCTGCCGCCGACACTATCACCGATTTCACCGCGCTGGATGACACGATCCGGCTGGAAAACGCCATCTTCAGCGGGCTTACGGTCGGCATTCTGACCACGACGGCCTTCAGGTCCAATCTGACGGGGTTGGCCCAGGATGCGACCGACCGGATCATCTATGAAACGGACTCCGGCAACCTCTATTTCGACGAGGACGGCACGGGCGTGGCCGGGCGCAAGTTGTTCGCAACACTGAGCTCCGGTCTGTCCCTAAATGCGGCTGACTTCGAAATCGTGTAAAGCAGCGTTCAAGTCGTCATAAGGCGCGCGGGGCGAGCCCCGCGCACCACTGTGAAGGCGGCCGGCTATGCCCGCAACCGGCCGAACACCGTTCTGCAGGTTGGGCCTGCTGGCGCCGCAATGCGGCCGGACTCGGCGGATGTACCTTCGTGACGCGGATTTCGCTGACGACTCTGCAGCCAACGGGCATGGCATTCTTCGGCCACTATGGCTCCACCGTCGCACCGCCGACCTGCCGGCCAATATGCAGTTCCTGTCGCGCGGCTGTTCATGGACAACGGAGCAGAGGCGGCGGCGGTCGCTTACGACTGCTCGGGCGGGTAGGTGGAGACCGATTGTTGAGGCCGGCCGTCGAAACTGGACCCACACTGGGCCTCACCCAAGAAACCGGTAGCCGATCCCCGGTTCGGTCATGATGTAGCGTGGATTGGCAGCGTCGTCGCCAAGCTTCTGGCGCAGCTGGCGCACATAGACCCGCAAATACTGGCTGTCCTCGGCATGCGCAGGGCCCCACAGCGATTTCAGGATCATGGCTTGTGTGACCAGTCTTCCCGTGTGGCTTGCAAGAAGCCAGAGCAGGTCAAATTCCCGCCGCGTCAGATGAAGGGGCAGGCCCGACTTTGCCACCGTGTGGTTGGCGGAATCGATCCGCAAGTCGAGGGTCTCGATCACTGCCGGCGACGAAGCACCGGCACGGTCCCTGAGCAGACTGCGGATGCGGGCGAGAAGTTCGTTCATGCCGAAGGGTTTGACGACGTAGTCCTGCGCGCCCGCATCCAGCGCAGCAACTTTTCCGGCCTCGTCCGCCCGCACCGACAGCACGAGGACAGGAACCGATGACCAACCCCGGATTTCGCGCAGGACGGTCAGTCCGTCGGCGTCGGGCAGGCCAAGGTCGAGGATCACCAGCCCCGGCGCCTCGCGTGCGACCGCCAGGATGCCGTCGCGTGCCGTTGCCGCTTCAATGATGCTATGGCCTTCGGCCTCCAGCGGGACGCGCAAAAACCGGCGGATCGGGGCCTCGTCGTCGATAACTAGAATGCGGGTCGGCCGGATCATGCAGAGGTCTCGGGATTGAAGAGCGGCAAAGACAGCACGATACGTGTGCCCGTGCCGTCTGGCGAGGCAGTCTCGGCCCGGATGGTGCCGCGCATCGCCTCGGTCAGCCCCTTGCAGATCGCGAGGCCAAGCCCGGTTCCGGCGCGTTGACGGTCGCCTTCGGTGACACGGTAAAACATGTCGAACACGCGGCCTTGCTCGGCAGGCGGAATACCGGGACCGGTGTCGGTGATCGACACCTCCAGCCGCGCCCCGGTCGGGCGAGCCGCAAGGGCGATCGTTGAACCGGCAGGGGCATATTTAGAGGCATTGTCGAGGATGTTGACCAGCACCTGTTCCAGGAGAACCTCGTCCGCAAACACGAGAGGCAGGCTTTCGGGCACATCGGTCGTCACGTGATGCGCCCGCAGCGGAGCGCGCAGGCGGTGGCGGGCCGTGCCAATCAATTCGCCCACGTCCAACGGAGCCAGATGAAGCCTCAGCGCGCCATGGCCAATCCGCGTCATGTCAAGCAGGTTCTGCACGTAGCGGTCCAGCCGCTCTCCTTCTTCGCGGATGTTTTCGGCCAGATCCTTCCGCGCTGCAGCGGGAAGGCTGGGGGTGTCAGCGAGACTGCCCGCCGCGCCGATGATGGTCACCAGCGGCGTGCGCAGATCGTGGCTGACCGAAGACAGGAGGGCGGTGCGCAGGCGTTCTGTCTCGGATGCAAGGCGCGTTTCCGAAAGCTCCTCGGTCAGTCGCAGGCGTTCAAGGGCAAGGGCGATCTGATCCACCAGTGCATCCAGCAGCCGGCGGTCGGTCCGGGCAAACAGGCGGTCGTCGTCATAGGCGATGCCCAAGACGCCAAGCCGCCGTTCGCCGGCGATCAGTGGCAGAAAGAACCAGCGCGCTGTTGGCAGCGTGTCTGATCCATGGCCCGAGGTTTCGCCTTTATCCCAGGCGAACTGTGCTGCGGACTGGTCGCGGATATCCAGCCGATCTTCAGGGGGAAAGCCGCCCACGACCTGCAATTCGCCCGCTGGCGACGGCCGCAGCAAAACCGCTTCGCAGCGCAACGTCGTGGCGACATGGCTGACCGAGGCCCAGATCACGTCATCCGCGGTGGCGGCAGCCGCAACACGGCGGCTGAAATCGTAAAGCTTGTTGGTGCGATCCGCGATGCTGGCCTGCGCGTCGATCCGTGCGCGCAACCGCGCTGCCAGATTTCCCGTGATCAGCGAGGCCACGAGGAACAGGCTCAGCGTCAGCAACTCGCCCTGACGGGATACGCGGAACGTGTAGCGAGGTTCAGTGAAAAGGTAATTGTACGCAAAGAATCCCAGAAAAGCCGTGGCCATGGCCGGGCCGAGCCCTCTACGGCTGGCAACTACAACGACGGCCGTCATGTAGATGACCGACAGGCTGGCGACGGGAAACAGCTGTTCCGCCGCATACGCACAAGCCGATGCCACGGCGACGGCAAGTCCTGCCTCGCCCCAGGCCAAGGGTTCGCGCGCCGGTCGCGGCAGATGCCATCCTGCTCGTGTTCCCCGCTCGTCCGGCTCTGCAGCCAATGTGATCTCGAACCGCCCGGATTGGCGCAAAAGGCCATCTGCGACGTCTTCGGTTGTCAATCTCGCCCAGAACGGGCGTGGGCGTGGGCGACCGATCACGATCCGCTGCACGTTGCGGTCTGCGGCATAGGTCAGAATCACCTGTGCTACATCGCGTTCGGCTTCCAGTGTCGCCAGTTCCGCCCCCAGCCGTTCCGCCAGCCGCAAGGTTCCAGCCAGCCGATCCTTGTCGGCATCGGGTAATCCTTCGGCGCGTGTCTGGGTGACGTTGATTGCGATCCATTCGGCGCGGGCGCGATCAGCGGAGCGTTTGGCTACCCGGATCGCCTCACGCGCGGCAGGGCTTTCGTTCACGCAGACCAGAATGCGTTCCTGCGTCGGCCACGGTCCGGTTATCGCATTGGCGGCCATGTGCTCGCGCAACTGCGCATCTACCCGGTCGGCAGCGGCCCGAAGCGCCAGTTCACGCAGTGCGGTCAGATTGCCCTTGGCAAAAAACGATGTCAGCGCGCGGGCCGCTTGATCCTGCGGATAGACCTTGCCCTGACTCAGGCGTTCCAGCAACTCGTCGGGCGAAATGTCGATCAGCTCGATCTGGTCGGCCATCTCCAGCAGGCGATCTGGAACCGTTTCGCGTACCCGGACGCCGGTGATCCGCGCGACGGTTTCGTTCAGTGTCTCGATGTGCTGGATGTTGAGGGTGGTGAAGACGTCTATGCCCGCTGCAAGCACTTCTTCGACATCCTGCCAGCGTTTTTCGTGCCGTCCACCCTCGACATTGGTGTGGGCCAACTCGTCGATCAGTGCGAGTGCCGGGCGGCGGGCCAACAGTCCGTCAAGATCCATTTCCGTCAGGGCCCGACCCTTGTAAATCACCGGCTTGCGGGCGAGTTGCGGCAGACCCGACAGCTTTGCCTGTGTTTCGGTCCGCCCATGCGTCTCGATCAGGGCCGCCAGGACATCGATCCCATCGGCACGCTTGCGATGCGCATCATCCAGCATGGCCCATGTCTTGCCCACGCCTGGCGCAGCGCCAATGAATATCTTCAGGCGCCCACGCCCTTCCCGCGCGGCCTGTGTCAGCAGGGCGTCGGGCGAAGGGCGGATGTCGGCGGCTGGTGTCATTCCGTTGGCATTCCCTGCCTGCCCACCGTCGGCAGCGGAAAGGCCACGTCCAGGGCGAGGTTCGTTTCCAGCACATTCACGCGTGGCTCGCCGAAAAGCCAGAGCGTTCGGCCAAGGGTGGCGCCGTCGATCAACGCGCGAACAGCGGCCACATCGGCGCCGCGGGCGGCTGCGATGCGGTTCGCCTGCGCCAGCGCAGTTTCCGGGCTGATGTGCGGGTCCAGCCCCGACCCCGAAGCGGTAATGGCGTCGATGGGGGCGGGTTTGCCGTTCAGGGCCTCCCAGGCCGCGCGTCGCTTGTTGACTTCGGCAATCAGGGCAGCCGATGTGGGGCCGAGGTTCGAGGCCCCGGTTCCAGCCGCATTCCAGCCACTGGCCGATGGGCGGGGATGCAAATATCCCGGTCCGGTGAAGGGTTGGGCGACCAGGTATGAGCCGATCACCGTTTCACCTTGCAAGACAAGACTGCCATTTGCGGCGGCAGGAAACAGGCTTTGCGCCGCGCCAGTCATGGCCAGCGGATAGGCAAGGCCGGTCAGCAGGGTGAACAGCACGGTCAGGGTGATCGCGGGGCGCAGTTGGGTCAGCATCACGGTCTCCTCACGCAAGGTTCAGGGCGACAAGGCACAGATCGATGACCTTGATGCCGACAAAAGGCACGATCAGCCCGCCCAACCCGTAAATCAGCAGGTTTCGCCGCAGCAAGGCAGCGGCACTGGCCGGGCGATATTGCACCCCGCGCAGGGCCAGCGGGATCAGGGCAATCAGGATCAGTGCGTTGAAGATCACCGCCGACAGAATGGCCGAAGTGGGCGATGCCAGCCCCATGATGTTCAGCACCGCCAGCCCCGGATAGGCCGCGACAAAGATCGCGGGCAGCACGGCGAAGTATTTCGCCACATCGTTGGCAATGCTGAAGGTGGTTAGCGCGCCCCGCGAGATCAGCAGTTGCTTGCCCACCAGCACCACCTCGATCAGCTTTGTGGGATCACTGTCCAGGTCGATCAGGTTCGCCGCCTCCTTCGCCGCCGGGGTGCCAGCGTTCATCGCAACGCCGACATCGGCCTGCGCCAGCGCAGGCGCATCGTTCGACCCGTCACCGCACATGGCGACCAGCCGCCCGCCTGCCTGTTCGCGGCGAATAAGGTCCAGCTTCATTTCGGGTGTCGCCTCGGCGAGGAAGTCGTCCACCCCGGCTTCGGCGGCGATGGCGGCAGCGGTCAGGGGGTTGTCGCCGGTGATCATCACCGTGCGGATGCCCATGGCGCGCAATTCGGCAAAGCGCTCGCGCACGCCGGGCTTCACGATGTCCTTCAGATGCACCACGCCGAGGATCTGCGAGCCTTCGGCCACCAAGAGCGGCGTGCCACCCGATCGCGCAATCGCATCGACCTGCGCCGCAAGTGCGCCGGGAGGGGTCTGCCCGGTCAGCCTGATCACCGCATCAATCGCGCCTTTGCGAAACCGCCGCCCGTCGGTCAGGTCCAGCCCTGACAGTCGTGTTTGCGCCGTGAACGGCACGAATTCAGCCTCCTGTGGCATGTCGGGGATCGCCCCCAGCATCTCGCGCGCCTTGTCCACGATGGATTTGCCTTCAGGCGTTTCATCCGCCAGGGACGCCAGCGCCGCCGCTTCTGCCAACTGCTTCGCGGGGATACCCGGCGCCGGGATCAGCGCATCGGCCATCCGGTTGCCAAAGGTGATGGTGCCGGTCTTGTCCAGCAAAAGCACATCCACATCGCCTGCCGCCTCGACCGCGCGGCCGGATTTGGCGATGACATTGGCTTTCACCAGCCGGTCCATCCCCGCGATGCCGATAGCTGACAGCAGCCCGCCGATTGTGGTGGGGATGAGCGTGACGAACAGTGCCGCAAGTGTGACGATCGGGATGACGGTGCCGGAATAGCTGGCGAAGGCCGGCAGGGTGACGACGACGAACAGGAAGATCAGTGTCAGCCCGACAAGCAGGATGTTCAGCGCGATCTCATTGGGGGTTTTCTGCCGTTCTGCGCCTTCGACCAGCGCGATCATGCGGTCGAGAAAGCTTTTGCCCGGTTCCGCCGTGACCTTCATCACGATCCAGTCCGAGGCGATGGTGGTGCCCCCGGTAACAGATGACCGGTCGCCACCGGCCTCGCGGATCACCGGGGCTGATTCGCCGGTGATGGCGCTTTCGTTGACCGATGCCATGCCGCGTATTGCTTCACCATCGGTCGGTACGATGTCGCCCGCCGCGAGGTAAACGAACTGCCCGGCGCGCAGGGTGGTCGAGACCACCTCTATTGCGGTGGCTGGGTCGGTGTCCGCCTCGGCCAGAACACGCACCTTGGTCTCCGACTTGGTGGCCCGCAGCGTATCGGCCCGCGCGCGGCCCCGGCCTTCAGCCAAGGCTTCGGCGAAGTTGGCAAACAGGACGCACAGCCAAAGCCAGCAGGCAATGTGCAGCGCCACTCCCGCGCCCGCCGTGCCAGATGCCAGATCGCGCAAGCCCAGAACCGTGGTCGTTGCGGCTACAATCGCCGTGACGAACATCACCGGATTGCGCCACAGCTTTCGCGGATCAAGTTTGGTCGCGCTCTGCCGGACGGCCGCCGCATACAGGCCGGACATATCGGCCGCTTTGTCATTCTTGGACATGGAGTGCCTCAAAAGCTCTGCCCGGCCATCCGCCCAGTTTCTTCCGCGATGGGGCCCAGGGCGAGGACGGGAAAGAATGTCAGCGCGCCAAGGATCAGCACGGTCAGGATCAGCAGCGTCACAAACAACGGCCCGTGGGTCGGGAACGTGCCGCTGGTGGCCATCGATTTCGGTTTGCGGATCATCGATCCTGCAATGGCCAGCACCGGCACGATGATCGCATAGCGGCCCAAAAGCATGATCAGCCCCAGAGCGGTCGTGTGCCACACACCCGCGGCACCCCAACCGCCAAAGGCCGAGCCGTTGTTGCCGGTGGCGCTGGAGTAAGCGTAGAGAATCTCGCTCAATCCATGCGGTCCAGCATCTTGCACCGCCGTCAGCGCAGCGGGCACCGTCGCCGCGATGGCACCGCCGACCAGGATACCAAGCGGCATCGACAGAAAAGTCAGCACCGCCAGTGTCACCTCGCGCGCCTCGATCTTGCGGCCAAGGTATTCCGGCGTGCGCCCTACCATCAGTCCAGCAAGGAACACCGCCAGCACGACATACAAGAGCATGCCGTACAGCCCCGCACCGACGCCACCAAAGACCACCTCGCCGATCTGCATGAAGACCATCATCACCAGGCCAGACAACGGCATGAAACTGTCATGCATCGCGTTGACTGACCCGTTCGATGCCGCGGTGGTGGACGCTGCCCAAAGTGACGACAACATAGCGCCGAACCGCTGTTCCTTGCCTTCCATGTTGGCACCAGGGCCCAGAGAAGGGTTGCCCGCCACCTCATAGACATGGATCACCGCAAGACCCGCCACGAACATCACCGCCATGGCGGCAAAGATCGCCCAACCCTGTCTGCGGTCCCCGGCCATCTGGCCGAACAGAAAGCAGAAGGCGACCGGGATCAGCAGGATGGACAGGCTCTGGGCCAGGTTTGAAGCGATGGTGGGGTTCTCGAACGGATGGGCCGAGTTCACGCCGAAGAAGCCACCACCGTTGGTGCCAAGCTGCTTGATCGCGATTTGTGCCGCTGCAGGGCCGCGCGCGATAATCTGTTCGCCCCCTTCGACGCCCGTAGCGGTGACCGCGCCCTGCAGTGTCTGCGGCACGCCCTGCCACGCCAGAAACAGCGCCAGCACGACTGACAGCGGCAGCAGGATCCAGAGAACCGACCGCGTCAGGTCCACCCAGAAGTTGCCGAGCGTGCTGCCTTTCGCAGCAGTGAAGCCGCGGACCACCGCCACAGCCACGGCCATGCCGGTGCCCGCACTGACAAAGTTCTGCACCGTCAGCCCGGTCATCTGTGCCAGATAGGAGAGCTGCGCTTCGCCCGAATACGCCTGCCAGTTGGTGTTGGTCACAAAGCTGACGGCGGTGTTGAAGGCAAGGTCAGGGGCCATTCCCACGATGCCATCAGGGTTCAACGGCAGCGCGCCTTGCGTCCGCAGGATCGTATAAAGGACGAGGAAGCAAGCCATATTGAACGCCAGCACCGCCATGGCGTAAGTGCCCCAGTTCATCCCGCGGTCCGGGTTGACGCCGCTTGCACGCAGGAAGGCGCGTTCGAGCCCAGCGAGAGCAGAAACGCCGCCATAGACACGTCCCATCCAGACGGCGAGGCCAAGCGCCGCTCCGATAAGGGCGGCGAAATAGAGGGTGTAAGCCAAATGAGTCATGATTTGTCCCTCAGAACCGGTCGGGCCGCAACAAAGCGGCGGCGAGGTAGACAAACAGTCCCAGGGCTACTGTGGAGCCGAGAATCACATCGAACAACGGCATGTCACATCCGTTCCATGCTGCGAACGACGAGGGCAAACAGGGTAAATCCGCCCAACCCCAAACCGATATAAATGATGTCAAGCATTGCGGACCCTCCTTGTGGGATACCGCGAATCTGGACCTGATGCCCGTAAGGATGACATTCGTGATTGGGCGGAACAGCGTAAAGGCCGCGTCAAGATGCGACGAGCTTTATTCAAGGGTTATACGGGGAGGGCCGATCATTGCCATGATCAGCAGGTGTCTGAAGTGGCCCGATCTGCCCCCAAACTCTATGAAGCTGATGACTGCGCGGTTTCAGGTGTTCAGGCTTAGGCGATTGAAAATACTTGGTTATTTCTCACTCGTTCGAGTGGCAGTTCGATAATCCGCCCGCTCACCGAGCGCGCCTGGCGTCGAAACTACCTGAGATCAGGCTATTTTCTCCGACTGAGTTTGCCGTCAAATTCTGCGTTAAGTTCGATTGATATCTGCTGGTAAGTTATGTCTCCCTCCGCTT
>JBDTQR010000125.1:0-13479 GCA_039932095.1 bacterium
GAGCAGTTGACTGTTAATCAATTGGTCGTAGGTTCGATCCCTACCGCCGGAGCCAAAAGTCCCAAGAAAAGCAAACAGATACCGTGTAGGACCGCTGGTGCCCTCCGCATTTCGCGGAGCAGGTGTAACATTTGGGGTGACGGGAGAAGGCAGGATCGCGTTTCCACGCTTCCTGGAAGGTCAGGGCGCGTGGCGTTGGCGGCGAGGATCAGCGGTCGCGGTGCGCCACAAGGCTTCGGAACAGGATCGGCTGGTGCCGTTGTAACGCAGTGATGGCGCGAATGAGTGGGCGTGGCGTCATTCAGACCTCACCACATCGCGCAGCGCCTCTAGCGGCGACACGATGCCCTGCGCCACCAGTCGTGCTGCCCTGAAGCCGCCGGCGTCGAGTTCATCGCCGAGAACGGTAACGGGCCGGGCGTTGTGGTGCCGAAGGACCGGGGTGCCGGCGGAGTAGCGCAAGCCGTTCGCCGCGACCTCAGCCACCACTTTCCCCGTTTTCAGCGCACTTGTCGGAATCAGAGCCCGAGCGTAGCTTTCGCCAATACAGCGTTCGGATATCGGAGAAGATTTCAAATGCCCATCGGCCAGACATCATTTCCGTCAGAGATTCAGGCTACACGCATACCCAGGCTGCCAATCTTGCCATCGGTCATCACGGCACGCTCGCAGCGATCACGACTGTCCAGGAAAGCAACCTGTTTCTGAGCTTTCTGGCAACCGATGCAGCCCTCTGGTCACCGAATCCCTCTGGCACGGCGTCTTTCGGTCCCTGGATCGGGCTAACCCAGACACCCGGCAGCGCCGAGCCCGATGGTGGGTGGACGTGGGATACCGGCGAGGCTTTCAGCTTCTCCGCCTGGCATCCGACGCAGCCGGATAATTTTGCAGCCGACAGATTTGGCATCTACTTCGACTACCAAGGTGTTATCGGCTGGGGCGATACCATCAACGACAGTGGCAGCGCCGGGTTTGGATCGGTCAACTCTGCCGCCATAGAGGTCCTGACTTCGGTCAGACATCTCACCGGCACCAATGGACATGACTTGATCTGGGGCGGTGACATTGCCAACAAGATCAACAGCAGGGGCGGCAACGACCTCATCAGCAGCAATAAGGGCAATGACAACGTCAACGGCGGGTCGGGCAATGACAATATTGATGGCGGTGAGGACAATGACACGATCAACGGCGGGTCGGGCAATGACAAATTATATGGCAGTAACGGCGATGACTCCCTGATCGGCAGGTCGGGCGATGACACGCTGCTCGGCGGTCCAGGCAAGGACACGCTGATCGGCGGCGACGGCGACGATCAATATTACACCGGCCCCGGCCATGATCGGATCGTGTTTACGACGGCAGCAGATGGACGCACTCATCCGCTCGACTGGATTCGCGACTTTGAAAATGTCAGCGACAAGATCGACATGACCGCGATTGATCCCATCGTTGGTGACCCCGACGTTCCGCTGACATTTGTCACCGACGGCTTTAGCGGTGTGGGTCAGGTTTGGGTGGCGGCGTCGGATGACAGACCCCCGCTCACGCACCAGATGATCGAGGTCAACCTCAATGACGATCCAGAACCGGAAATGATATTCTATGTCGACAGCACATCCCCGCTGACTGCTGCCGACTTTCTGTTTTAGTCTGGCCGTTCGGAATTTTATCCGATGCATTTGATTCCGGCAAGGAGCCCGCCTTACGCCACCACCAGCGGTGCGACCGGGATCGTCATCTGCGTCTCATACTTCATGGACCGCCAGAGCTATCTGGGTCTTGTCCCGCGTCAACCGGCCGGTCCAGCCGAAGGATCAGACCTGCGACCCCTGGACGCCCTTCCGAACGTCAGGCCGCAATCGTTCAGCGCCTCAAGGCAAAACCGGGTCACCCCGGAAGATGGGTGTCAGGGATGCCGTAAACCTGCGTCGGAATGCCCTCCATCCGGGCTTTCAGTTGCAGCGACAGAAACTGCGAATAGTGACGCGACTGGTGAAGATTACCGCCATGGAACCACAAGCCGTGCTGTTTTGTAGGCTTCCACATGTTGCGCTGCTCGCCCATCCAAGGGCCGGGATCCTTGGTGGTGGCAGACCCGAGGCCCCAGCACTTGCCGACCTTGTCGGCCACGTCCTGCCCGATCAGATCCGCCGCCCAGCCGTTCATCGATCCGTAGCCCGTGGCATAGACGATCACGTCGGCCGGCAACACCGTGCCATCGTCCAGCACCACCGCATCCTCGGTGATCTCTGTCACATTGCCATGAGCCAGCTTGATCTTGCCGTCGATGATCAACTGGCTGGCACCCACGTCGATATAATAGCCTGAACCGCGCCGCAGGTATTTCATGGTCAGGCCGGAGTTGTCGTCGCCCCAATCGAGCCAAAACCCGGTTTTTTCGAGAGCCAGGTAGAACGCCGCGTCCCTGTCGCGCATCTGCTCAGCCAAGGGTGTCTCGAATTCATGCATAAGCCGGTATGGCAGGCTGGCCAAGATCATGTCGGCCTTGTTGGTGGTCATGCCGTCCTGCACCGCCTGTTCAGAGTAAAGTTTGGCCATCCCGATATCCATCAGCGTGTCGGACTTCACGACAAGGGTCGAGGAGCGCTGCACCATCGTCACAGCGACATCATTCTCCCAAAGGGCAGCACAAATATCATGGGCAGAGTTGTTGGACCCGATCACCACTGCGCGCTTGCCCTTGAAGGCATCGGGGCCGGGGTGCTTTGATGAGTGATGCTGATCACCCTTGAACCGCTCCATTCCAGGATATTTCGGCATATTGGCCTTGGCCGACATGCCCGTGGCCAGCACCAATTGTTGCGGCCTCAGCGTAACCTCGACCCCGTCGCGGTCCACCACCACCGTCCAGTTCTGCGTGGCCTCGTCGTAAGAGGCGTGCTTGCAGGTGGTCTTCGTCCAGTAGTTCAACTCCATGACCTTGGTGTACATTTCCAGCCAGTCGCCGATCTTGTCCTTCGGTGCGAATACCGGCCAATTCGGCGGGAACGGCAGATAGGGCAGATGGTCATACCAGACCGGATCATGCAGACACAGCGACTTGTAGCGGTTGCGCCAGCTGTCGCCGGGCCGGCCATTCTTTTCGACGATGATCGTGGGGACACCCAGTTGCCGCAGCCGCGCCCCAAGCGCAATACCGCCCTGTCCGCCACCGATGATCACCACATAGGGTTGTTTGGTGTAACCAAGGTCCCGCGCCTCGGCCTCACGGTCTTCCAGCCAGGTCGTATGGTGTTTGCCCGCCCCGTGCCTGGCGCCCAAAGGGCGGTCAAAGCCGACGGGCTCCTCATGGCCCTTCAATCCCACCATCGAGGTCAGCAGCGTCCAGATTTTGCCGTTCTTCAGCCGGACAAGACCATGGCCGCGCGCGACCGCTGTCTCGAAGGTGATCCAGACGGTCGTCACGCCATCCGCCTCGACCGCAGTTTCGCCCTCGGCAATCCGCCAGTTTGACGGTTTCGTCGTGGCCAGTTGATGGCGCAGCATGTCGATCACTTCGGCGCGGCCTTCGACAGTCTTGAGGTTCCAGGTAAAGGTGACAAGATCACGCCAATAACAGTCGTCCTGAAACATCGCCGCAGCACGGTCGACATTGCCCGCTGCCAACGCGTCACCGAAATCAACCAGGAACGCCGAGACTTGAGCAGTCGTTGTGGAATCGAGCATGGGTTTCCTCCCTCAAGGTCTCTCGCGTGCAGAGTGGCGCACTTTATCGGCAATACACAGAGACATTCCATCGTCAGAGACAGGTTTCTCAGGTGCCGCACGCTGTTGGAAAATCGCCTGCCGACGCGGGGCGTCGTGCTCTGCCGCCTTGCCGGACGGCAAGCTGTCGATTGATCTAGAAGTGTCCATCGCGGAACATGCGACCAGGCATGGCAACCGTGCCATTGCCTGGCGATCCGGGTGGGGCCGCATTGCGGTCCGGTGACAGCCGGGCTGACTTGCAATGCCGCGTGTAACTGGCGCACGAGGCATTCGACCATCGGGTCCCTCCGCCTAACCGCCCCACATCCCTCGCATCCGCGCGCCGACATCCATCTGCGGCAGCCCCGCCGCCGGCTGCGATCCGGCAATCGGTGGCGACCAATGCACCACGTCGAACCGGTCCAGCATATCGCGCGGGATGAACCGGCTGCGCGTTGCATGGACATGGCGGTCGCCGTTGCGGGTCTGCTGCGTCACATAGAACCTGAGCGGCACCCCCAAAGTCAGCTCATCCTTGGCCCGCGTCATCGCGACATAGAGCAGCCGCCGCTCTTCTTCGATCTCCGCCGTGGTCCCGGTGGCGAGGTCGGACGGAATGCAGCCGTCCACCACGTTCAACAGATAGACCGCCTTCCACTCCTGCCCCTTGGCCGAGTGGATGGTGGACAGGATCAGATAATCCTCATCCTTGAGCGGCACCCCGGCCTGCCCGCCGGTCGCGTCGGGCGGGTCGAGCGTCAGGTCGGTCAGAAACCGCTCACGGCTGGGATAACCCGCCGCGATCTGTTCAAGTTGCAGCAGATCCCCGCGCCGCGTCTCGGCATCCTCGTGAATGCGCTCAAGTTGCGCATCATACCAGCCCCGCGCCCGGCCAATCGCCGCCGGCCAATCCTCTGCCGCCATCCCCGCCAAAGCCGCCACCAGCGCCGGCCAAGCATCCCCTGCCCTTGGTGGCGGCGCCACGTCCGCCAAAGCCGTCATCGCATCGGCATAAGGCGCAATCGCCGACAGCACCCGGCCCGCCGAGGTCGGCCCGACCCCCGGCACCAGTTGCAGCACGCGAAACCCCGCCACCTGATCGCGCGGGTTCTGGGCAAAACGCAGCAGCGCCAGAAGGTCCTTCACATGGGCGGAATCGAGGAACTTCAACCCGCCGAACTTGACGAACGGCACATTGCGCCGGGTCAACTCGACCTCCAGCTGGCCCGAATGGCTTGAGGTGCGAAACAAGACCGCCTGCTGGGTCAACCGCACACCCATCTCACGCGAGGCCAAAATCTGATCGACAAAATACCGCGCCTGATCCGCCTCATTCAACAGCGTCACCAGCCGAGGCAACACCGCCGACTCGCGCTCGGTCCACAGCGATTTGGTAAACCGCTCGCGCGCCTGTTCGATCACGGCATTCGCCGCCGCCAGAATGGGCTGGGTTGACCGGTAATTGCGGTCCAACGTGATCACCTCGGCCGCCGGCTCAAACGCCGCCGGAAAGTCCAGAATATTGCGCACCGTCGCCGCCCGGAACGCATAGATCGACTGCGCGTCATCGCCGACCACCGTCAAACCCCGCCCATCCGGTCGCAATGCCAGCAGGATCCGGGCCTGCAACCGGTTGGTGTCCTGATACTCGTCGATCAGCACGTGATCCCAGGTCGCGCCAATATGGGCGGCAAACTCAGGATGCGTCATCACCTGCGCCCAGGCCAGCAGCAGGTCGTCATAGTCCAGCACATTCTGCGCCTGCTTGGCCGCGACATAACCGCCAAACAGCCGCATCAACTCCGCCTCCCAGGTGGCACACCACGGAAAATGCTGGCGCAGCACCGCCGCCAGAGGTTCCTCCGAATTCACCACGCGGGAGTATATCGCGAGGCACGTCCCCTTTGACGGAAACCGCGCCTCGGTCTTCGACAGGTTCAGCCCATGCCGCACCAGGTTCATCAGATCGGCCGAATCCTCGCGGTCGTGGATGGTGAAATCCGGGTTCAGCCCGATCGCCAGCGCATGATCGCGCAACAGACGCGCGCCGATGCCATGGAACGTGCCAGCCCAGGCCAGCGCCTCGCCGGCCCAGCCGGCCCCCATCGCCTGTGCCGTGATCCGCTCCACCCGCCGGGTCAACTCGGACGCGGCGCGGCGCGAAAACGTCATCAGCAAGATCCGCCGCGGGTCCGCGCCATTGACCAGCAGATGCGCCACCCGGTGCGCCAAGGTGTTGGTCTTGCCCGACCCCGCCCCGGCAATCACCAGCAAGGGCGGCGACAACCCCGCCCCCACGCCAAACTCCACCGCTTGCCGCTGTCGGTCGTTCAGCTTGTCCAGATAGCCCATGGCGCCTCCTGCCGACCTGTTGCCGGTCGTTTAAGGGCAGCCTACACGGAACAAAACAGAAACGGAACATTTCTTTCGCCGCCATGGGCGAAGGGCGGCCAGACCTCCCCGGTCGCCCCAAGTCTCAGGCAGCGGCCAGCGCCACCGCGTGCAGATAGTAGCTCAGACCGATCTGCTGGCCTTCCAGCATGTCGCGGTGAAAGCTGTCCTGCAGAAAGAACGCGGTCTGCCGGGCAAACGCCCCGGCATCCATCGGCTGGCCCTGTGCGGTCACAAAGTCCAGATGGCTACGAACCGCCGCCTGCACTTCGGGGTCGCTGGCCGGTTTGCGGCCGTTCAGCGCCATCGCCATCGTCCGCATGAAAAGCGCCGCCTCACGGGCGCTGGCGTTCATCTTCGGCACATCGGTCACCGCCTGCAGCTTGGCGCCGTAGGTATTCTTCAGATGTTCGGCCTGGGCCTGCAGGGCTGTGGTCCATTGGGCGGCGGTGGCGAGGTCGGTAAAAAGGGCGTCGTCGGTCATGGTCTCTCCAGTCGCGGCCCCGGCGATCATCCGCTCCAGCAGAGCCTCGATGCGGGCAAGCCGGGCATGGCGGGCCCGGATCTCGCGGCGTTGGTCCTGCAGCAGGGCGAGCCGATCACCAGGGCGGCTCATAAGGTTACGGATGGTCTTGAGAGAAAAACCAAGCTCGCGGTACAAAAGGATCGCCTGCAACCGTTCAAGGTCGTCGCGGCCATAAAGCCGGTAACCCCGCGCCGAAAGACCCGAGGGCACCAGCAGCCCGATGGCATGATAGTGGTGCAGGGTCTTGACCCCGACCCCCGCCATCGCCGCCACCTGGCCGACCGTATGAAACCGGTTTTTCATCTCGACACTACCTCTACCGCCTCCTGCAACGGGAGAGTCAACCGGCAAGAACGCCCTGCACTGGATGTATCTTGCCGGCACCAGAACTCAACCGGCGCACCGTTTTCGGCCGGCATGTCTCGGATATCTGGACCATCAGCCCATTTCGCCAAATGACGTCGCTCGGCAAAATCCATCCAGCCGCCTGCCCGAAACCGACCGGATTGTCCAACCGACCGATCGGTGCACAGCAGCCATTCCCAAGTTGCATGACAGCACTGATGGAACTTTGTCACAAACTCTTCGTTGAACAACGTGTAAGGAAATCGAAAAGCAAACGACGGAATGCCGATGCTGCAGCGTAGAATGACCATGGAATTTGACGTAAAGTAGGTCAGCAGCACGGGCGAACCGTCCAAACGGTTGAGACAGGACATCATGACGCCAGCCATCACCGCCTTCGTCGCAGACCACACGCTGTTCGATCTAGCGGCGGCCCGCCCGGTGCAACGCACCAGCCCGACCCGCCATTTTCCAGTGCTGTTTCTTTCGGACATGCATCTCGGCTCGCGCGCCTGCCGCGAGGACGCCTTGCACGCCTTTCTGACCGCCCATACCGCCGACACGATCTATCTGGTCGGCGATATCATCGACACCTGGACCGCTGTCGGCAGCCACTGGACCGACACCCAGCACGCCATCTTGTCCTTGCTGCTGGACCGCGCCCGGACGGGCACGCGGATGGTCTATACCCCCGGCAACCACGACGCATTCTTCCGCAAATACTGCGGCCAGCATATCGCCGGGATCGAGGTCGTCGAACACATCACCCATACTTCCGGTGATGGTACCCGGTATCTGGTGATCCACGGCGACAGCGCAGACGAGTTCGGCGAGAAATATCCCCTGCTCGCCCTGCTTGGTGCCCAGCTCGATGTCAAGTTTCGCGGCCTGATCGGTCTGGCCAACCGCCTGCGCCGCCGCCGGGGCTGGGCCGATTGGACAGTGGCCGAACGTGCGGTCAAATGGGTCAACGACGTGATCCGCGGTCTTGATAATTTTGACCTCCGCCTGTCCGACCTGGCCCGCGCCCATGGCGTCGATGGCGTGATCTGCGGCCATTTCCACAAACCTGACCTGCATTCCGAGCACGGTGTGGCCTATGCCAATTGCGGCGATTGGGTGGAAAACGGCACAGCCTTGGCGGAAACCGCCTCTGGCCGGTTGCTGCTGCTTGACTGGAGCCGTCACGGACGGGAAACTGCCGTCACTGGCGCCCACACGGGCTATGGGGCGACGGCCAAAGGCATCTGACATGACGGCAGCCCCGGTTTGGCTTGCAGCTTTCGTACTCTTCTGTCTGGCCCTGCATCTTGGCGGGATCGGTCTGGCAATATCTGCCATCACCCGCCGCTCCCCCGCCAATGCCCGACGCGACTGTCCCGGCATCACGGTGATCAGACCGTTCTGCGGGTTGGAAAACCTGCTGGAAGCGACATTGACCACCACCTTCCTTGCCGATTACCCGACGTTCGAGCTGCTGTTCTGTGTCGCGTCCGAAAGTGACCCCGCCATCCCGCTGGTCCGCCGCCTGATCGCCGCCCACCCCAACGTCAACGCCCGCCTGCTGATCGGCGACGACAAGATCAGCGGCAACCCCAAGCTGAACAACTGCGTCAAGGGCTGGCGGGCGGCGAAATTTGACTACATTCTGCTTTCCGACAGCAACGTCCTGTTGCCACCCGACTATCTGACCCGCCTCGTGGCACAATGGACCCCGGGCACCGGCCTCGTCACGTCCCCCCCGATCGGCACCCAGCCTGACGGTTTCTGGGCCCATCTCGAATGCGCCTTTCTCAACAGCTTTCAGGCCCGCTGGCAGCTTGCGTCCGCCCGCATCGGCAACGGCTTTGCCCAAGGCAAAATGCTGTTCTGGCAACGCGACGTCCTTGAAAACGCCGGCGGGATCGCAGTGCTGGGGCGCGAAATGGCTGAAGACGTCGCCTCCACCAAGGTCGTCCGCGCCGCTGGCCTCCACGTCCGCCTGCCCGGTCGCTTCTTCGCCCAACCCATCGGCCGCCGCAGCTATGGCGCGGTCTGGACAAGGCAAGTCCGCTGGGCCCGGGTCCGCCGCCTCGGCTTTCTCATCTACTTTCTGCCCGAATTTCTGGCCGGAGCCGCCTTCCCGCTCCTCGCCACCCTGATCCTTGTGGCAAACGGCCTCACCCCCTGGGCCATTCCCGCCCTGCTCGTGCTGTGGTATGGGGCGGAGTACCTGCTGGCGCGCACCGGCGACTGGCCCCGCAGCCCTGCCGACCTTGTCGCCTGGATCCTGCGCGATGCCTTGCTTCCGGCGCTGTGGGTCGCCTCATGGGCTTCCAGCAGCTTCGAATGGCGCGGCAATGTGATGACGACCCAGGACGTTTCCGGCCACGACCGGGACCACGACATCCCGGACGACCCCGACGCCGAGACCCCAATTCACGGAGCCTGACCCTTTGTTCACCCTAGACAGTGCGCTGCAACTGATCCAGGCGCATGGGCTCTGGCTCCTCGCCCCTTTCGCCGTGCTCGAAGGCCCCATCGTCACCGTCATCGGTGCCTATCTCGCCCGTCTGGGCTACATGCCGATCGTCGGCGTCTATCTGGTCTGCATCCTCGGCGACCTGATCGGCGACGCCTTCTATTACAGCCTCGGCCGCTTTGGTCCGCGGATCCTGTCCGAGCGTTGGCAAAACCGCCTCGGCATGACCAACGCCCGCAAACTTACTCTGACCGAGCATTTTGCCGACAAGGGCGGCCGTACGCTGCTGTTCGGCAAATGGACCCATTCCGCCGGCCTGCCGATCATGATCGCCTCTGGCATGGGCCGCATGAATTTCACGGCCTACATGGCGTACAACCTCTTGGGCACCATCCCGAAAACCCTGCTGTTTGTCGCGCTCGGCTACTTCCTCGGCCACGCCTATGCCTCGATCGACACCTATATCTACCGGATTTCTTTGATCCTTCTGGTCGCCGTCCTCGGCCTTGCCATCTATCTCTACCTCCGCGCACGCAAGACATGACCCTGACCTGCCTGATCCCCGCCTATAATGAAGCGGCGCGTATCTCTGCCGTCCTGCAGGCTGTCCTTGGCCATCCGCTGATCGATGAGGTGCTGGTGATCGACGACGGTTCCACCGACGCCACCTCCGAGGTCGTCCGCCGCCACCCCGCTGCCCGCCTGATCACCCTCACCCCCAACGCCGGCAAGACCGCCGCCCTCGCGCGTGGCCTGACCGAGGCCAAAGGGGCGTACATCCTGCTGGTAGACGCCGACCTTCTGGGCCTCTCCCCCGCCCACCTGACCGACCTGATCGAGCCCGTCACCTCCGGCCGCGCCGACGTTTCAATCTCCCTCCGCGACAACGCTCCTTTCCTTTGGCGCTGGATCGGCCTCGACTACATTTCCGGCGAACGCGTTTTGAAAAAGAGCTTGCTGCAGGGCCAGGCGACCGCCCTGCAAACCCTCCCCAAATTCGGCTTCGAAGTTTTCCTCAACGCCCTGATCCTGCAACAAAACGCAAGAATCGCCGTAGTCCGCTGGCCCGGCGTCATCTCTCCGTTGAAGTCCCGGAAATACGGCCTCTGGACCGGCCTCAAAGCCGACGCGAAAATGCTCGCCGACCTCTGCAAGGCGGTTCCGCCGGTGGGGCTGGTGAAGCAGATTGTCAGGATGCGAAATCTCCGCATCTGGCCTTTACCTTGACAAAGACCTTGCTTCCCCCAACCGAGGTTGAATTTTCTGGTCTCGTCAGATCACTTGCGAATGCCATGGGTCAGCCTGACGGGTTTCTCCACAATATTACAACCTGTCCAGATCTGGACGGCTCAAGCCTTCACTCGCGCCCCTGAGGGATCGTACAGCGCCCCCAGATGCAGCCGCGCGGGCAGCCGCTCCGAGGCGACCTCCAGTTCATAGGTCCCTGAGGTCAAGAACCCTTCATCCACAGCCTCGGCCCGCACATATCCCATCCCGATGGGCTTGCCCAAAGTATGCCCAAACCCGCCCGAAGACAGCCACCCAACCCGCACCCCGTCGCGGTAAATCGTCTCGCGCCCCAACAAGATCACCGTAGGATCCTCCACCGTGAACGTCGCCAGCCGCTTCTTCACTCCGCCCGAAACCTGCCGCTCCAAAGCCTCCCGCCCAAGAAACGCCTGGTTCGACTTCATCTTGCAAGCCCACAACATCCCCGCCTCCACCGGCGTATGATCCGGCCCGATATCCGACCCCCAGGCCCTGTACCCTTTCTCCAGCCGCAAGGTCTCAATCGCCCGGTATCCCGAATTCACCACTCCCTCGGCCACCAGCGCGTCGTACACGGTCACCGCCACCTCCACCGGCATGTGCAGCTCCCAGCCGAGCTCCCCCACATAAGTCACCCGCAACGCCAACACGGGACAGCGCGCCACGGAAATCCACCGCGCCGTCCCGAACGGGAAGCCTGCATTGGTCAGATCATCCGGACAAAGCCGCGCCAAAACCTCGCGCGCCAGCGGCCCCATCAAGGACAGCACGGCATTGGCCGAGGTCACGTCCGTCAAGGCGCAGTCACCGCTCAGATTGCGGCTGATCCAGTCAAAGTCATGCGTCGCAAACCCGGTCCCGGTGACGATGTAGAACTCATCCTCCGCCACCCGCGCCACCGTCACATCCGCCTCGATCCCGCCGCGTGCGTTCAACAGCTGGGTGTAGGTCAGCGTCCCGACCGGCCGGTCCACCCGCCCCGCCGCAATCCACGACAGCGCCTGCACCGCATCCCGCCCCTTGAGCCGGAACTTGGCGAACGAGGTCTGGTCGATCACCACCGCCCCCTCCCGCGCCGCCCGGTGTTCCCGCGCCACGGCGTCAAACCAACCCGGTCGCCGGTAGGAATAGCGGTCGACCGGCACCTCCCCTGCAGCCGCAAACCAGTTCGGCCGCTCCCAGCCCAGCTTCTCGCCAAAACACGCCCCCGCCGCTTTCAGATGACCATATAAAGGCGAGCGTCGGGTGGGACGGGCGGACTGCATTTCCTCGGACGGAAAGGCGATGGTGTAGTGCTTGCCATAGGCCTCCACCGTCCGCATACGCACCCAGTCGACCGAGCGGTGGACCTGACCGAAGCGGCGGATGTCGACCGGCCACAGGTCATAGGGCGCCTCACCCTTCACCACCCATTCCGCGAGCGCCATCCCCGCGCCGCCACCAGAAGCAATGCCAAACGCGTTGAACCCGGCACCGACATAGAAATTCCTGAGTTCCGGCGCTTCACCGAGAATGAAATTGCCATCCGGCGTAAAGCTTTCCGGCCCGTTCAACAGCTGCTTCACCCCGGCATGTGCCAGGGCCGGCACCCGGGCAATCGCGTTCTCCATGAACTGGCCATAGTGGTCATAGTCCGACGTCAGCAGGCCGAAATGAAAGCCCTCGGGGATGCCGTCCACCGCCCAAGGCTTGGGATTCGGCTCATAACCTCCCCAGACCAGGCCGCCGACATCCTCTTTCCAATAGGTCAGCCGGTCCGGGTCGCGCAGGGTCGGCAGGTTCGGCGTAACGCCGGGGATCTTTTCGGTAATCATGTATTGATGCTCGACCGAGACCAGCGGCACATTCACCCCCACTGTGGCGGCCAAAGTCCGCGTCCACTGCCCGGCGCAGCAGATCACCTTTTCACATTCGATCACCCCGGCAGGCGTCTCCACGCCCTTGATCCGGCCATCCTCGATAATTACCCGCGTGACCGGCGTATCTTCGAATATCTTCACCCCCGCCATCCGTGCGCCGCGCGCAAGGCTTTGGGTGATGTCGGACGGGTTGGCTTGACCGTCGGTCGGCAGAAACGCCGCGCCGACCAGATCGTCGATCGTCATCAGCGGCCACAGGTCCTGCGCCTCCTGCGGGGTCAACAGATGCATCTCCAGCCCGAAACTATGCGCCGTGGTCGCCTGCCGCTTGACCTCGATCCAGCGCTCCTCGTTACACGCCAACCTGAGGCCGCCGTTCATCTTCCAGCCGGTCTGCAACCCGGTCTCGGCCTCCAGCTTCTTGTACAGATCCACCGAATAGCCCAGCAACTGGGTGATGTTGGCCGAGGTGCGCAGCTGCCCGACCAGACCCGCCGCATGGAACGTGGTGCCAGAGGTCAGCTTCTTGCGCTCCAGCAGCACGGTGTCGGTCCAGCCCAACTTGCCCAGATGATAGGCCACGGAACTGCCGATGATGCCACCGCCGATGACAATGGCGCGGGCAGTGGAAGGTAGGTCGTTCATGGGGGCCTCAGCTTTGCTGGAAGGCGTCATAAGACGCGCGGTAGGTGGCAAGGTTGCCCGCCGTATAGGCGGCATAGTCGAAATCGATCTCGGAATGCAGTTCGGACACCATGGACCACAGCGTCTCGCGCAGCGCCGCGGCAGCCTTCATCGCCCGGTAGGCCCGCCAGCGGAACCCGTCCGGTTTGCGCCCGAAATAGCGGGCCAGCACATGAGCCTCTTGTGCCGCCGTCAGCCCGTTGTTGGCCGCCAACCCGCCGAGGTCGAACAGT
>JBDTQR010000126.1:0-13477 GCA_039932095.1 bacterium
CGCGCAGTCGTCGCCGCTGAGGCGGCCGGCGAACTCTTGAACCTTCCCCGTGGCTAAGCCCGATTATTGCAGCCTGTCGCCGCCACGACAACGCAAAACCGCATCGATCATTCACTGCAAATGCGCTTGCACAACCCGGCCTTCAGTTGCGAACCGCTCGCATTGGGATTGAAATTCAGTTAACACGCCCGGCCAAGCTGTTGATAATAGTAGATTATCAATCTTGTCCACGTGTGAAAACTCTTTCAGGCCAATCCAGAAACGCCCGGTCAGGCCGCCAGCAGAACCTTGGCCTCGAACGCTTTCAAGGTCACCCGGGCGGCCTGAAATTGTCCCGGAATGGACTGCCCGGCCAGTTCGGGAAAGATCTTGAACAACTCGCAGCGCTCATCCTGATCCAGCCCGCCCAAAGACCGCTCGCCAGGTTGGAAACTTTCACTCCACGCCCCGTCAGCCAGCACCACCTCGTGCCGGTCGAACATCATGTGAAGATAACTCACCTCCGGAACCTTCACGGCAGCAATCCCCGGCAAGCTGGTCAGATGCTGCGCCCGGACCAGAACCTCATCCGACCCGAACAGCAACTCGGCCCGGATCCCCGTGAACAGCATCCGATGTTGCCGCGATACCATCATGTCCCGCTCAGGCAAGCCCAGCCCCAACGCGCCCTGCCGGATCAGGATCGGCTGCAGCGCCGGATCCGCCGCCAACTCTGCCCCACCAATCGTGCGCTGCCCGATCCAGCGGATCGGCTGCGCCCCATGATCCCGCGTCATCACCAGATCGCCCGCCCGCAACGTCTCGATGCCGCGCGGGCCGGTCAGGGTGGCGATCCGCACGCCGGGGGTGAAGCAACTGACGATGGTCTCGATGTTGTAGAAGGTCAGATGGCCAAGAATATTGCCATCGTTGTCGAGAAAGTTGACGATGCCGTTTTCCGGGTTCAGCGGGTCGCGGATGATCTTGAACGGTGCGCTGCCGCTAAGGTCCAGCACATCGGTTTCGTCACCGCTTTCATTGCCGTCGATGGTGTCACCGATGCCGCCCTGAAAGGTATCCGATCCGTCGCCGCCACTCAGAAAATCCGCACCAGCCCCGCCGGCGATCAGATCGTCGCCGGCGCCACCGTAAAGGGTGTCGTCGCCGTCACCGCCGTAAAGACGGTCCTCTCCCAAGCCGCCGAACAGCTGGTCATTCCCGGCGTCGCCCGACAGACTGTCGTTGCCGTCGCCACCGTCGAGCAGATCCGCATCCTCACCGCCCGACAGACTGTCATTACCATCGCCACCAGACAAACTGTCGTTGCCTGCGCCGCCGAACAGACTGTCATTCCCGACGCCGCCCGACAGGGTATCGCTGCCGTCACCGCCGTCGAGCAGGTCATTGTCGGCCCCGCCATCCAGCACGTCATTGTCTGCGCCGCCGAAGAGCGAGTCATTGCCCACTCCGCCCAGCAACGTATCATTGCCCGCGCCGCCAAGCAGACTGTCGCTCCCGATACCGCCATCCAGCGAATCTGCATCGGCGCCGCCATCAAGCGTGTCGTTGCCCGCCCCCCCGAACAGGCTGTCGTTGCCGAGGCCGCCAAGCAGGCTGTCGTTTCCGTTGCCGCCATCGACCAGATCGTTGTTGTCGCCGCCGTCCAGGACGTCGTTGCCATCGCCGCCATACAGACTGTCGTTGCCAGTCCCACCCAACATGGTGTCGTTGCCAAGGCCGCCGATCAGGCTGTCGTTGCCCACCCCGCCATCCAGCGAGTCATTGTCCGCGCCGCCGTCAAGCGTGTCGTTGCCGTCGCCGCCAGACAGCGTGTCATTGCCCGCACCACCCAGGACATTGTCGTTGCCTAGACCACCGCTCAGATTGTCATTGCCCGCGCCGCCATCAAGGTAGTCATTGTCGGCACCGCCATCGAGGACGTCATTGCCGTCGCCGCCGTACAGGCTGTCGTTGCCGGTTCCGCCGAAGACTGTGTCGTTGCCAAGGCCGCCGAGCAGGCTGTCATTGCCCGCACCGCCGTCCATCAGATCGTTGTCGGCACCGCCGTCCGCCGTGTCGTTGCCGTCGCCGCCATACATCGTGTCGGCCCCGGCGTCGCCGGTCATGCTGTCGTTGCCCGCGCCACCATCGACCAGATCGTTGCCGTCGCCGCCGGTCATGCTGTCGTTGCCGTCGTCACCAAAGATCGAATCGTCGCCGTCGCCGCCGATCACGGTGTCATTGTCGGAGCCGCCATAGAGAATGTCGTTCGATCCCGCGCCGTCGAGATAGTCGTTGCCAAGGCCACCGTAGAAGATGTTGGTGTAGACATCGCCTGTCACACCCTGGTCGTTGAAGCCGATCAGGGTGTCGTTGTAGTTGGAGCCGAATATCCCGTCGACGCCGGACAGCACGTCGCCCTGCGCGTCGCCATAAAGCGCGGTCCAGGTGCCAAGGTTGACGTTGACGGCGGCGTTTGAGGCTGAATAGTCGAGGTAATCCATACCCTGACCGCCGTTGAGCGTATCCGCTCCAGCGCCGCCAGCCAAGGTGTCGTCGCCGTCGCCGCCGAACAGCGAGTCGTTGCCGGCACCGCCCCACAGATAGTTGTCGCCGGCGTCACCGGTCAGGGTATCGTTGTAGCCGGTGCCGATCAGGTTCTCGATCCCGGTCAGGGTATCGCCCGCGGCGTCGTTGCCAGTGCCCGAACCAGTCGCCAGGTTGACATTCACGGCACCCGTGGCGCTAGTATAGTCGGCCGTGTCGATGCCCGCGCCGCCGTCCAGCCGGTCGGACCCTGCCCCACCGAGCAGTGTATCATTGCCGTCGCCGCCATAGAGCGTGTCGTTGCCAGCCAGACCGGACAGCACATCATTGCCCGCGCCGCCCGTCAGCACGTTGCCGGCCGCGTCGCCGATCAGACTGTCATTGTAGGCCGAGCCGGTCAGGTTCTCGATCCCGGTCAGCGTGTCGCCCTGTGCGTCGCCGCCGGAGCCAAGTCCGCTGGTCAAGCTGACCGAAACACCCGCGCCCGAAGTGCCATAATCCGCGGTATCCGTACCCGCGCCGCCGTCGAGATAATCGGCCCCGGCCCCACCGACCAGGCTGTCATTGCCACTGCCGCCAGACAACAGGTTGGCACCGCTGTCGCCGATCAGGCTGTCACTGAAGGCCGAGCCGGTCAGGTTCTCGATGCCAACAAGCGTGTCGCCAGCGGCGTCGCCGGCTGAGCCGAGGCCGGTTTCAAGACTGACACTGACGCCCGCGGACGATGCGGAATAATCGGCAGTGTCTGTCCCGATGCCACCGTCCAGAAGGTCGGCGCCCGTGCCGCCTGACAGCACGTCATTGCCGGTGCTGCCGTAAAGCTCGTCATTCCCGGCACCGCCATAGAGCAGGTCATTGCCCGCGCCGCCATAGAGGTCATTGGCGTTGCCGTCACCCGTCAGCGTGTCGGCCAGGCCGGTGCCGATGACATTCTCGATCCCGCTGAGCGTGTCGCCTGCGGCATCGCCACCGGACCCGAGGCCAGTTTGCAAGTTGACCGATACCGCCGCCGTTGACGACGAATAGTCGGCCGTATCGATCCCGGTGCCACCGACCAGACTGTCCGCCCCACCGCCGCCGATCAGAACGTCGTTACCGGCCCCGCCGTACAAGGTATTGGCGCTGGAACTGCCGATCAGCGTGTCATCGTAATCCGAGCCAAACAGCCCCGATATGGTGACCAGCGTGTCGCCCTCGGCATCGCCGCCATTGCCGAGGCCGGTTGCCAGATTGACCGACACCCCGCTGGAAGAGGTGGCGTAGGACGCGTAATCCGTGCCCGTGCCGCCGCTCAGATAATCGGCCCCGGCCCCGCCGGTCAAAGTGTCGTTGCCCGCACCGCCGTAAAGGGCGTTATCGTTGGCATCGCCTGTCAGGGAGTCGTTGTAGTTGGAGCCGACGAGGTTTTCGATCCCGACCAGGGTATCCCCAGCGGCATGTCCCCCGGCGTTCACTCCAGTCGTCAGGTTGACTGTTACCGCAGCCGTCGAGGTGGAATAGTCGGCAGTATCTGCACCCGCCCCGCCATCAAGGGAGTCGCTGCCGGACCCGCCGATCAGCGTGTCATTGCCGTCGCCGCCATAAAGACGGTCGCTGCCGCTGCCGCCATACAGCAAGTCATTGCCGGCATTGCCGTAGATGGAATCCGCGGCCGTCCCACCCGTAAGGGTATCGTTCCCGCTGCCGCCGGTAAGTGTGACCAACTTTTATGCCCGTTCGTATTGACCGGATCTGCGCCCGGATTTGCCTCACTCTGCTGATTGCGCCAAAATTGTGTCGAGATTTAGGCAAAGCCAGTCGAGCTGCCCCGAAATCTTTGACAAAACTCTTTGACCGCAGGCGTTTAGGGCTGTTGGGGGTGTCAGCGCAGACGACGACCGGATTTGTCGAAAATCAGGACACGCCCAGCATCAAATTGCGCTGCGATGGTTTGGCCCGGACGCAGGTCCCGTCCACCACTGATGGCCACGGTGACGACCTGACCACCGTCCTGTCGGGCATAGGCATAGGTTTCGTCGCCAAGATGCTCGGCGATTTCCACCACCAGCGACAGCGAGGCGTCGCCGCCATGTTTGAATGCCTCGGGACGGATCCCGACTGTGACCTCAGTGCCGTCTTCGGGCGGCAGAGACAGTTTGCCGAGCGGAATTTCCTGATCACCGAATTCGGGCAGGACGATCCTGCCGGCTTTGACGCGACCCTGCAGAAAGTTCATCTTGGGCGAACCGATGAAGCCCGCAACAAAGATATTGTCCGGGTCGTCATAAAGCGTCAGCGGCGGCCCGGTCTGTTCGACCGCGCCATTGCGCAGGACGACGATCTTGTCGGCAAGGGTCATCGCCTCAACCTGATCATGGGTGACGTAGATGATCGTGGCAGCCAGTTCCCGGTGCAGACGGGCGATCTCGATGCGCATATGGACCCTGAGTTCGGCGTCAAGGTTGGACAGCGGCTCGTCGAACAGGAAGACCTCGGGATGGCGCACGATGGCGCGGCCGATGGCGACACGCTGGCGCTGACCTCCCGACAAGGCGCTGGGTTTGCGGTCCAGCAGGGTGCCGAGTTCGAGAATGCGCGCGGCTTCGTCAACCTGTACCGCAATCTCGGCCTTGGACCTGCCAGCAAAGCGCAAGGCAAAGCCCATGTTTTCGCGAACAGTCATGTGGGGATAGAGCGCGTAGGACTGGAACACCATCGCGATGCCGCGTTGCGAGGGATCGACATCATTGACCACCCGGTCCCCGATGGTCAGCTTGCCCGAACTGATATTTTCCAGCCCGGCGATCATTCTGAGCAGGGTGGACTTGCCGCAGCCGGACGGCCCGACGAAGACGACGAATTCGCCCTGTTCGATCTCAAGGTCAACGCCTTTGATCACCTCGACCGAGCCAAAGGCCTTGCGAACACCGCGTAGGGACAAGCTGCTCATGGTAACCCTTTCATTCCGCCTGCAATTGCAACGACTGCGTGCCAAGCCGATCACTGCTGACCGTCACGTCGACGTTCCCGGAGCCGGTCGCCTGAACCCAAAAGCCGGTCGATCCTGCGCGCAACGGCACCAGGGATGGCCCGACCAACCGCCCTGCCCCGGACACCGCAATCGCCACCGGCTCGGAGAAGAACGGCAGTTTGTTGCCGATCTGATCGAGGGCGCGCACGATCACGCGGGTGGATTGGTGGACGGCGAGGCTGATGGCGTCAGGGGCAATCTGCAGCGTCGTTGCGATCTGATCCGCGACAAAGCGAACCGTCGCGACAGGTTTGCCACCGATATAGCCCGTCACCTCGCCGTCCTCCCACATCATCCCCCAGAGACCGAGTTCGTTGTCGGTGAAATGACGGCGGTCGAGAATGGCAGGTGGATGCGGCAGATGCGGGAAGCGGGCCCGGTCCGGTTGCACCCGCTTGGGTGGATGATTGCCATAGCGCAATTCCACCTCATCGCAATTGGTCAGGACGATCAGCGGCAGCACGCCGCCGATGTTGCGCTCGCCCCGCGCCCAGAACGTGACGGGCTTCAGGACCACACCCTGTGCCGGATCGGATTGGCTGGCATAGCCGTAAGCCGCAAATTTCGGTTCGCGGAACATGTCCATCACGCCATGGTGACACAGCCGGTCACCGGAGCCGAAATCCTTGTGGGTGTTGTAATCGAAGGCACACCAGCCGATGCAACCGGCAATCTGCGGATCGCCGTACATGGCGTTCAGCACGTCTAGATGACGGATGACGTGTTCGGCCTGACGCTGTTCCTGATCGTGGCTTTTGGTCGGGAACATATGGCCGCCAAACTCGGTGATCAGATAGGGCACGGCATGTTTCAGACCAGTCACCTCCAGCTGCGGCCGCAACGGGGTACGCGGGCGGTTGCCGCCCATTTCCTCGTTGCCCAGCACGAAGTCGTTCATGGTGTAGACATCTTCCAGCAATTCGCTGTCGGTGATGTAGCGGACGCCGCCGGTCGGGCGGGTGGTGTCAAGCGCGTGGGCGGCGGCATTGGTTTGCAGGTAGAAGTCATGGTCATCCTGGCTTTCGTTGATCCTGACGCCCCAGATGATGATCGAAGGGTGGTTCCAGTCGCGGCGTATCATCCGGCGGACGTTTTCAACCGACTCCTGCTTCCATGCCGCACCACCGATGTGCTGCCAGCCCGGAAGCTCTTCAAACACCATCAGGCCCAGCTCGTCGCAGCGGTTAAGGAAATGGCTCGACTGCGGGTAGTGCGACGTGCGGACGAGGTTGACCCGCAACTCGTATTTCAGAATTTCAGCGTCACGTTCCTGCGCAGCGCGTCCCAGGGCATAGCCGGCATAGGGGAACGACTGGTGGCGGTTCAGACCGAGGATCTTCAGTGGCTGGCCGTTGAGGCGGAATCCCTCGGCGGTGAACCCGACTTCCCGGAAACCGAAACGGGTGGTGGTGGTATCGGTGCCCGCCGGGGTTTCGAGGGTCAGGTCGAGGGTGTAGAGCGCGGGTGTCCTGGTGTCCCACAGCGTGATGCCTCTCAGATCGGCCAAGGTCAGATTGACGGTTGTCGCCGTGACCTGAACTGCGGCGTCAGCAACCTTCTCCCCGGCACTGTCGCGCAGTACGGCGGTCAGCGTGCCGGTCAGCGGTACCGATTGCGGATTGTTGAGCGTTGTGACGACGGTGACGGACTTGGTCTCTTTCAAGACATCCGGCGTTTCAATCTTGGTCAGACCGATCGACAGGGGTGCTGTGACCTTCAGCCAGACCTCGCGGTAGATGCCGGCATAGGTCAGATAGTCGATGGCCCCGCCAAAGGGCGGAATTTCCGGGTTTTCCGTGCCATCGATCACCACCGTCAGCCGGTTGCCTGACGGTTTGAGCAGCCCGGTCAGCCGCGCCTCGAATGGGGTATAGCCGTCCTTGTGGCGGGTCAACAAAGCGCCGTTCAGACTGACCTGGGCGTTGGCCATGGCACCGTCGAACACCACGGAAACCTCTTTCCCGGCCCAATCCGGATCGGCATCGAAGCCTTTCTCATAGGTGAAGGTCCGCTGGTAAACCTTTTCATCGAAATAGGAAAACGGCAATTCGACAGCCGTATGCGGCAGGCGCACCATGTCTCTGCCTTCGAACAGCCAGTTGTCGTTGAAGTCAGTCATACGCATTCAGGGAAACCTTATTTGACAGAACCCAGCATACCTTCGACGAAGCGGCGCTGGAGGAGGAAGAAGACCAGAACGGTCGGCAGAGTGGCCAGCACATTGGCCACCATGATCAGGCCGTAGTCTGGGGTATAAGCAGAGGCCAGTGAGGCGACGACGAGGGTGATCGTCTTCATCTCATTGGTTTGCAATACGATAAGCGGCCACAGATAGCTGTTCCAGCTGGTCATGAACACGATGATCATCGCGGCGGCGTAGGTGGAACGCATGACCGGGATGTAGATGTAGAGGAAGATCTGCCATTCCTTGAGGCCGTCGATCCGGGCGGCGTCGCGCAATTCATGCGGGAAGGCCTTGGTGTTTTGGCGGAAGTAGAAAATCATGAAGATCGCCGAAATGCCGGGCAACATGACGGCGATATAGGTGTTGGTCAGCCCGGCCTTGGAGAACATCACGAACAGCGGGATCATCATCGCGGCAAAGGGCACCGACAACAACAGCAACAGACCGGCAAAGACCCGGTCGCGGGTGCGGCTGCGGAAGATCTCGAAACCATAGCCGGCCAGCGACGTGACGATCAATGTCAGGACCGTGCCGGTGATCGCCACGAAGAACGAATTGCCAAAGATCCGCGGCACGTCGACCAGACTGAAGAATTTTCCTATGTTCTCAAACAGGTGCAGGCCAAAGGTGGTCTTGCCGCTGGTGATTTCGTTGGCGGTGTTGGTCGAGCCGGCGATCATCCAATAGAATGGGAACACTGAGATGAAGGCCGCTATCCACAGGCCCGCCTGCGCAATGCCGTTGACGATCATCGAGAGCGGGTTTTTCATCCTAGCGCTCCTTCGCGACCTGGAACTGGACCCAAGACAGGATGCCGACCATGATCACGATCAACCACGACACCGTCGCGGCATAGCCATAGGTCGGCATGAATTTGAACACCAGATTGTAGATGTAAAGCGACAGGGTCAGGGTCGAGTCGGCAGGTGCGCCGCCATTGCCACCGCTGGCCGTGATGTTGTTGACCTCATCAAACAGCTGCAAGGTTCCGATGGTCGACAGGACAGTGGTGAACAGGATGACCGGCTTCAACATTGGTATGGTGATGCGGGTGAACCGGGCCCATGTCGGCACACCGTCGATCCGGGCGGCCTCATAGATCGAGGGGTCGATGTTCTGCAAGGCGGCCAGATAGAACACCATGTTGTAGCCGGTCCACCGCCAGGTGATGGCCATGATGATCAGGACCTTGGCCCAGAACGGCTCGATCAACCAGCCGATCGGGGTGGAAATGATGTGCAGGGCCAACAAGGTGTCGTTGACCACGCCGTCCACCGCGAACATCGATTTGAACAGCACGGAATAGGCGACCAGCGACGTGACGCAGGGCAGGAAAATCGCCGTGCGCAGGATGGCGCGGCCGCGCAATTTCGGATTGTTCAGGGTCACCGCGAAGATCAGCGCCAGCACGATCATGATGGGCACTTGAACCACCAGAAAGATCAGCGTGTTGCTCAAGGCATGTTGAAGCACCGGGTCCTTCGTCAGGCGGACCACATTGGCAAAGCCGCCGAAATGGTGGTTCATGCCTTTGCCGGTCTGAAAGCTCATCCACAGCGACCAGATGATGGGATAGATCATGAACAGGCCGATCAGCACCAAGGCGGGCGCGACAAAGCCCCATCCTGCCCAGTTTCTCCGCGCGTCCATGCTTCTTGCCATGTCGTGTCCTTCTGTTCGACCAGCCACCGCGGTGATCAGACAACATCGCGACCCCGTTTGAGAGGTCGCGATGTCCGTTGGTGTGATATCCAGATCGCAGGGAGTTACTGGATTTGCTGCTCGACTTGTGCGTCGATGGCGGCGATGGCGTCGTCAATCGAGCCACCCTTCACCAGACCCGGCAATTGCGCCACCACGGCAGCGTCCGCTTCATTGGTGAAGATGCCATAGTTCACGCCCGGGATCTTGGCTTGCCAATCCGAGAAGTCGGCCCAAACCGCTTGCCCGCCAAAGTAATCGTCCTTGGCGGTATAGGCTGCACCGTCCCGCGCCGGCAGGTAGGACGAGAACGCGCCCTGCCCGACCAGAATGGTCTGATAGAAGTCGACATCGCCCGCCCAGACGGTTTTCAGGAAGTCGATGGCGGCGTCCTTGCCCGGAGCCGAAGCCAGCACATACCAGCTGGACCCGCCGAGGTTGGAATAATGGGTCGAGCCTTCCAGGTCCAGACGCGGCGTGGGGGCCACGGCCCATTTGCCGGACATGCCGTCACCCTTGATGCCGCCGGTCATCCAGACACCGGTGAACACCCCGGCGACGTCGCCGCTGTTGAACGCACCGGTATAGTCCCCCCAACCCGAGACAGGTTTGTAAAGCTCTGGCGTCTGCAGCATCTTGACCCAGGTGGTCAGGGCCGATTTGAATACCGGATTGTCCTTGATGTTCGCGGTGCCATCGGCGTTGAAATACCACGAGCCGGCCGATTGCAACATGATCCGGATCGGGCCCGCATCATTCTGGTCGATCGACAGCAGCGGCTTGCCGGTCTTGTCCTTGACGGCCTTGCCAATGTCGATCAACTGATCCCAGGTGATGTCCTTGAGATCGTCCGCCTTGTAGCCAGCCTCGGCCAGCAGGTCCGAGCGGTAGAACAGCCCCGAGACGCCCGAGTCGAACGGCAGCGAATAGGTTTGGCCGTCCACCGTCGCCAGCGAGACCTTGTAGTCGGCGAATTTGGTGTAGTCGATCTTGTCAGTCAGCGGCTCGAACGCGCCGGGGAACGACAACAGGTACTTCTGGGCGCCGTAGTCTTCGATAAGGACAATGTCGGGCAGTCCGTCGGTCTGGCCGGACGCCAGCTGGGTCTGCAGCTTTTGCTCAAGGTCGGCCTTGGCAAAGTCGACAACCTTGATGTTCACATCCGCATGGGTTGCGGTATAGCGCGAAATGGCTTCGTTCATCGCCGCGCCGTTGAATTGCGGGTCCCAGCACCACACTGTCACGTCGGTTGCCAAGGCCGTGGTGGCCAAGAGCATGTTGATCCCCGCCGCCGCCAACAGAGAACGGTGCCACTTCATGGCATGCATCATTGTGTATTCCTCCCAGAATGTGAGGCGGTTTCTTCAGCCTCATCACAACAACGCTAGCGCAGGAAAAATCGTTGCGCAATTTTTTTTAGTAAAAATTTATCGCTGCATGCGCGCGCAGCGAATTGCCCCTAATCGCCCCTGGGTTGCCGGGTGCTGCCGCGCCAGATGATCTTGGCCGCCAGCGTGGTGCGTTTGGCGGTTTTGCGGCCTGAAATACGCTCCAGCAGCATGTCGACCGCGCTTTCGCCAATCTCCTCGGACGGCAGCCGAACAGTGGACAGCGGCGGACTGAGAAACTGGGCAACCGAGATGTCGTTGAAGCTGGCGATGGCAATATCTTCGGGAATTCGCAGACCCAGCTCATGGATCGCCCGGTAGGCCCCCACTGCCATGTTGTCGTTGCCAGCAACGATCACATCGGGCCGAATCGGCTCGGCCATGATCGATTTGGTCAGCGTGTAGCCGCTTTGCTCGGTGTTGTTCTCCAGGCGGCACAGGTTGGGGTCAAACCGTCCTGCATCGCGCATCCAGGTGACATAGGCCAGCCCGCGCTCTTCCCATTCCGTCGACTGGCCGGCGTTGGCGTGATCCCACCAGCCAATGAATCCGATCCGGCGATAGTCCATTGCGTCCAGGGCACGCATAAGTTTGCGCATCGCGAGGGCGCGGTCGCTGGCCACGGAATCAACCTCATCATCCGGTGGGGTGAAATCGGCACAGACCAAAGCGCGACAGTGGCTTTTCAACCAGGCCAAGACCGGCTCGTCCTGAAGGCCAATCGCAATGACACCGGAAGAGGCCTTCAAGAGCTTGGGGTCTGGCAGGGTCTCGCCATGATAGATCTTGACCGTCTCGATCTTCAGCGCGGCACAGCGGCTTTCAATGCCCAGACGCAGGCTGACGTAATAGGGGTCGGCCAGCTCCTGATCAGGTCGCAGGAAATGGAGGAGCGCCACTTTGGTTGCCGACAACGCCTGGGCCGAACTGCGGTTGCGGTTCCTTGGCGTTGCGTAATTCAACGCCTCCGCCGTTTCTATGATCGACTGACGGGTTTGCGGCGTGACGGACAAGGTGGTGTCAAAGTTCAGCACCCGCGACACGGTGGCCGACGACACGCCGACCGAGGTCGCAATTTGCTTGAGCGTCACCATGATCTGTCAGAGGTCCGATGCAACACGAGGGTTCGGGAAAGTGAATGGCATGAAGTCCGACCCAAGGGCAATGGGCCTTGGGCAATAGAGCGCCAAGGTCCAGATGGCCCGATCGTGGCCCTTGGGCAATATCAGGATGACCGCAACAGTACCTTGGTCGAATTGACGACCTGCGCCACTTGCGAGAATGCGACGCTGCGCCGCGCCGAACCCGAACTGGACCGCAGAAGCACCAGTTCCGCATTGTTGATGATCGCGGCGGCCTGCGCATTCACCGCGCCAAGCCGGTCCGCCGACACCGCCGTCAAGGGACGCGAGGAACGGCGGTTGCCCGAAGCCCGCACGATCGACCGCGCCAGTTCCGTCGAGGCGTTGGCCAGGGCGAGGGCGTGAAGTTCCTGCGCCGCATCCTCCAGCGCTGCCCGCACCTCGGAATACTCACCAACCGCAGAAAGGCCATCTGCAACCGATTGCAGGCGGTCGCTCAGGCAGTCGATGACATATTCCTGATGGACCAAGGCCTTGCAGAACGCCGAGCCAGCCCGAATCTCATCCAGAATGCGCTGTGTCGTCTCGGTAGAGATCAGTTCCAGCCCTGCCGCAGGCCCGGTAGGCTCACCCAGAGGTGTGGTGGTGAAACCGTCCAGACCGCGGGTTTCGGGAAGCAGCGGCGGCGGCGGTGGTGGCGGTGCATTGCCGATCTGACCCAGACCCGTGGCCGTGGTGGGCAGGACATAGTTGGCAAGACTGGTTCCTGAATTCGCGGCGAAGTCAGACGCCGCCAGTTGCGCCGTGACGGTGCTGGTCCCGACATTCGCTGAGGCATAGCTGCCCTGAGTCTGCGTGACCGTCGCGCCTTCGCCGATGACAAAGCCGATCAGGTTGAAATTGGCAGAGGTCAGGTCTGCCAGCGTGGTGCCGTCAAACGCTTTGGTCGGAAGGCCGACGATGGCTGCGGTCAGCAGGGCCCGGTTGATCGCACCGTTGCCGGTCACGGTCGTGGGCAGCACGTAGTTGGCCAGATTGGTCGTCCCGGTTCTCACAAAGTCGCCGGCGGCTAGCGTGACGGTTACCGCATCGGTCGCCGAAGCATTGGCGGAGGCATAGGTTCCCGAGGTTTGGCTGATCGTCGCGCCTTCGCCGGTGACAAAGCCGGTCAGCAGGTAATTTGCGGCAGTCAAGGTTGCGGCGGTCGTACCGTCATAGACTTTGGTCGGTGTACCGATGATTGAACCAGTGAGCGTCGCCTGCGTAATCGCACCATTGCCGGTCACGGTTGTGGGCAGCACGTAGTTGGCCAGATTGGTCGTCCCGGTTCTCACAAAGTCGCCGGCGGCTAGCGTGACGGTTACCGCATCGGTCGCCGAAGCATTGGCGGAGGCATAGGTTCCCGAGGTTTGGCTGATCGTCGCGCCTTCGCCGGTGACAAAGCCGGTCAGCAGGTAATTTGCGGCAGTCAAGGTTGCGGCGGTCGTACCGTCATAGACTTTGGTCGGTGTACCGATGATTGAACCAGTGAGCGTCGCCTGCGTAATCGCACCATTGCCGGTCACGGTTGTGGGCAGCACGTAGT
>JBDTQR010000127.1:0-13302 GCA_039932095.1 bacterium
GCCAAGGGCTCCAACCGGACGTTGGCTCTACCGCACGACCGGCCCATGAGAAGAAAGAGACCCGAGGCCCCTGCCTGCGCGGGGCGGGGTGGCGCGTTGTGGGGAGTGGGGGTTTTACAGCGCGTGGCTATCGGGGTCGCGCAGGTCTTCCAGCATGACCTGGCGCGATTGCGAGGCGAATTCGCGGCGCAGCAGCACGCCGGCGGTGAGGAGGGTGGACAGGATCAGGACGTAGGGGCCGATCAGCCAGCCGAGGGCGGCGAGGGCGAAGTAGATCGCGTTCAGGCCACGGTTGAAGCTGCGGGCGGCGGTGATGTTGATCTCGGCGGCCTGGCGGGCGCGGTGCTCGGCCAAGGGGTGCGTGTGGTCGTTGGGCACGGCGGCCATCATGATCGCGCAATAGCCGAACAGGCGGTGCGACCAGACGAACTTCAGCAAGGCATTGGCCAGGAGCGCCAGAACGACGATCAGCTTGATGCGCAGTTGCGAGGCGTCGAGGCCGAGGGTGAGGTCTTGGGCCAGGCCCTGCAGGGTGGCGGCGTTGCCGATCATGGCGACACCACCACCGATGGCGATCATCGAGGCAGAGGCGAAGAAGGCGGTGCCTTGCCGCAGGCTGTCGATCAGGGCGGCGTCGAAGATTCGCGGGGCGCGGGTCAGGAATTCGTGCATCCAGCGGTAGCGGTAATCGGTCATCAGCTGGCTGACCGAGGGGCGCGAGGCCGGGGGATGCTCGGCCACAAAGCCGGTCAGCGCCCAAGCTATGGCCAACAGGACAAAGGCCACGGCGTCGGCAGGCGTGAAGGCGGCGAGGAGGACGGGCCACAGGATCATCGCGAAAGCCTACAGGCGGACCCCGATGCTTGCCAGTGGCAAACGCAGGGCCTAAAACCGGGGAAAAGGGGACCGCCATGGATATGCCAAAGCCCGATGCCAAGGTAATGGCGGCGCGTGACAGCATCGTTGCCAAGCTGCGGGCAACCGTGCCGGACGGGGTGATCGACGACAAGGCCGAGACACGGGCCTATGAATGCGACGCGTTGACCGCCTATCGCTGCAGTCCTTTGGCCGTCGTGTTGCCGAGCACGACGGGGGAGGTGTCGGCGGTGCTGGCGCTGTGTCACGCGATGGGCGTGGCGGTGGTGCCGCGCGGCTCGGGGACGTCGCTGGCGGGCGGGGCGTTGCCGACCGAGGATTGCGTGGTGCTGGGGATCAGCCGGATGAACGGGGTTCTGGAGACCGATCATGAGAACCGGTTTATCCGTGTACAGGCCGGGCGGACCAATCTGTCGGTGACCGGGGCGATCGAGGCGGACGGGTTCTTCTATGCACCGGACCCGTCGAGCCAGCTCGCCTGTGCGATTGGCGGCAATATCGCGATGAACTCGGGCGGGGCGCATTGTCTGAAATACGGGGTGACGACCAACAATCTGCTGGGGGTGACCCTGGTGCAGATGGACGGCACGGTGGTCGAGATCGGTGGGCCGTGGCTGGATCCGGCGGGGATGGACCTGCTGGGGGTGATCTGCGGGTCGGAGGGTCAGTTGGGAGTGGTGACGGAGGCCACCTTGCGGATATTGCCGAAGCCGGAGGGGGCGCGGCCGGTATTGATCGCCTACAACTCCAACGAGGTGGCGGGGGCCTGTGTGGCCGACATCATCAAGGCGGGGCTGTTGCCGGTGGCGATCGAGTTCATGGACCGGCCCTGCATCGAGGCGACCGAGGCGTTTGCCCATGCAGGCTATCCCGACTGCGAGAGCCTGTTGATCGTCGAGGTGGAGGGCAGCCCGGCCGAGATTGACGAGCAACTGGCGCGGATCAAGGAGATCGCCTTCCGCCATGACCCGGTGGATTACCGCGAAAGCGGGTCGGAGGAAGAGAGCCGGCGGATCTGGCTGGGGCGCAAGTCGGCCTTTGGCGCGATGGGGAATATCGCGGATTACATGTGTCTGGACGGGGCGATCCCGGTTTCCGAACTGCCGTTCGTCTTGCGTCGGATTGGCGAGATGAGTGCGGAGGTCGGGCTGGCGGTGGCCAATGTGTTCCATGCCGGCGACGGCAATCTGCATCCCTTGATCCTGTATGATGCCAACAAGCCGGGCGATCTGGAGCTGTGCGAGACCCTGGGGGCCGACATCCTGCGGCTGTGTGTCGAGGTGGGCGGCTGTCTGACCGGCGAGCATGGTGTGGGGGTGGAAAAGCGCGATCTGATGAAGGTACAGTTCACCGATGAGGATCTGGAGGCGCAGCTGAAGGTCAAGGATGTGTTTGATCCGAACTGGCTCTTGAACCCGGCGAAGGTGTTTCCCCTTGCTGTCACCGCGAGCAGGCGGATGGGCTAGCCGGGGGCTGTCTGCCCCCATCAGAGCGCGGGCGCGCTCTGCCCCGAGGATATTTCCGGACAGATGAAAGTCGAAGATGCGGCCAGTGGATGAGATGGAGTTGTCGAAGTTTCTGCGGTTGCGGGACGGGCCGGTGCATGTGCTGGGCGGGGGCACGCGGCGGCTGGGCGTGGTGGACGGCGATGCGGTGGACAGCTCGGCAATGGCCGGGGTACGGATTTATGAGCCAGGGGCGCTGACGCTGGTTGCGGGAGCGGGGACGCCCTTGGATGACGTCGTGGCGGTGCTGGCGGCAGAGCGGCAGCGGCTGGCGTTTGAGGTGCCGGACATGCGCGGGTTGCTGGGGCGGAATGGTGCATCGACGATGGGCGGGGTGGTCGCCTCGGGGGCGGCGGGGCCCCGACGGGTGCAGGTCGGGTCGTGCCGCGATCATGTGCTGGGGCTGCGCTATGTCTCGGGGGCCGGGGTGGTGGTGAAGACCGGCGGGCGGGTGATGAAGAATGTGACCGGGCTGGATCTGGCCAAGCTGATGGTCGGCTCGCATGGCGCGCTGGGGGTGATCACCGAGGTGGCGTTCCGGGTGCAGGCGGTGCCGGAGGCGGAGGTGACCTTGGTGGGCACCCGTGGGCTGGCCGAGGGGCTGGCGGCGTTGCGGCGGGCATTGGGCTCGCCGTTTGACGTGACCGGGGCGGCCTATGAGGGTGGCGCAGCGTTGATCCGGGTCGAGGGGATGGCGGGGTCGGTGGCCTACCGGGCCGCGGCGTTGCGGGCGCGGTTGGGCGGCGACTGGGAGCTGATCGATGGTGCTGCAAGTGCGGCGCGTTGGGTCCGGGTGCGCGATGTGGCGGCGTTTGCCGGGCGGGACGGCGCGGTGTGGCGGGTGTCGATTCGCCCAACCGACGCCGAGGCGGTGGTCGAGGGGCTGGACGCCGAGGCGGTGTTTGACTGGGGCGGCGGGTTGATCTGGCTGTTGGCCGCTGCCGATCTGCCGGTAAGGGAACGGCTAGCGGGACGCGGACATGCGACGCTGGTTCGGTCGGCGGCCGGCATGGCGGGCGTGCCGGTGTTTCAGCCAGAGGCGCCGGGCGTGGCGGCGCTGGCGCGGGGGATCAAGGCGAAGTTTGATCCGAAGGGAATTCTTGGGCCGGGAGTTTTGGGCTGATGCAGACATTTTTCACCGATGCCCAACTGGCCGAGCCGAAGCTGGCCGAGGCCAACAAGATCCTGCGGACCTGCGTGCATTGCGGGTTCTGCACGGCGACCTGCCCGACCTATCAGGTGCTGGGCGATGAAAATGACAGCCCGCGCGGCCGGATCTATCTGATCAAGGAAATGCTGGAGACCGGGCGTCCAGCCGATGCAAGGACCGTCAAGCATATCGACCGCTGTCTGTCATGTCTGGCCTGTGTGACGACCTGCCCGTCGGGCGTCGATTACATGCATCTGATTGATCAGGCGCGGGCCTATATCGAAAAGACCTACCGGCGGCCTTTCACCGACCGTGTGTTGCGCGGCGTGCTGGCGCGGATCATTCCCTATCCGGGGCGGTTCCGGCTGGCGCTGTTCGGCGCGCGGTTGGTGCGGCCCTGGGCGAGGTGGTTGCCCGAGAAACGGCTGCGCGCGATGATTGCCATGGCGCCGGACCGCTTGCCGCCCGTCAGCCGCAACGACGATCCGCAGGTCTTTGCGGCTGAAGGCGTGCGGCGGATGCGTGTGGCGCTGATGACGGGATGTGCGCAGAAGGCGCTGGATACCGACATCAACGACGCCACGATCCGGCTGCTGCGGCGTCTGGGCTGCGAGGTGGTGGTGCCGCGCCACATGGGGTGTTGCGGGGCGCTGGTGCACCACATGGGACGCGCGGCGGAGGCGGAGCGCTTTGCCATGCTGAACGTCCGGGCTTTCATGGCGGAAAAGGACAGTGGCGGGCTGGACGGGATCATCATCAACACCTCGGGCTGTGGCACGACGATAAAGGATTATGGCCATCTGCTGGGAACCGAGGCCGCGCGCCAGGTGGCCGGGCTGGCGATGGATGTGTCGGAGGTCCTGACCAGGTTGGGCCTGCCTGAGGGGGCGCCGAAGGGGCTGCGGGTGGCCTATCATGCGGCCTGTTCGCTGCAGCATGGCCAGAAGATCGTGGCGCTGCCGAAAGACCTGCTGAAGCGGGTCGGGTTTACGGTGGTGGAGCCAAGGGACAGCCATTTGTGCTGTGGCTCGGCCGGCACCTACAACCTGATGCAGCCGGAGATTTCGGCCCAGTTGCGGGATCGTAAAGTGGCCACTTTGGAGGCGAAGACGCCCGACATCATCAGTGCCGGCAACATTGGCTGCATGATGCAGATCGGGCAGGCTACGGGCGTGCCGGTGGTGCATACGGTCGAATTGCTCGACTGGGCGACCGGCGGACCGGTTCCGCGCAATTTACGACAAATGGCCGCCGCAAATCCGCCCTTGTGACGCGGTAGCTCTGGAGCGGAAGTCCGGGGGGTATCTGATGCGTTTCATACTTGCCTTGCTGTGCCTGATAGCCGGCCCGCTGGCGGCGGAGACTACGCCGCTGGTCAAACTGATGACGCTGGATGACAGCCGGGGCTGGACGGCGGTGGGCAAGCTGGTGCTGGGCGACCGGGGGTTTTGCACCGGGGCGCTGATCTCGCCGCAACTGGTGCTGACGGCGGCACATTGCCTGTTCGACAAGGAGACCGGGGCGCGGATCGATCCCGGGCAGATCAAGTTTCTGGCCGGGTGGCGCAATGGCCGGGCCGAGGCCTACCGTGGTGTGCGGCAGGCCGTGGCGCATCCCGATTATGTCTATGGCGGGGCGGATCAGCTGGACCGGGTGGCATTTGATGTGGCGGTGATGGAGCTGGATCAGCCGATCCTGCTGCCCTCGGTCCATCCGTTCGACGTGACGGATGCGCCGGAAAAGGGCGGCACGGTGGGTGTGGTGTCCTATGCGCAGGACCGCGCCGACATGCCGTCGTTGCAGCAATCCTGCACGGTGATGGACCGTGGGACGGGCGTTCTGGTGATGACCTGCAATGTCGATTTCGGCTCGTCGGGCGCGCCGGTGTTCATGGAAGTGAACGGGGTGCCGAAGATTGTCTCGGTGATCTCGGCCAAGGCCGAAGTGGATGGGGTTCAGGTTTCGCTGGGCAGTTCGCTGCAGATCCCGCTGGTCAAGCTGATGGCGGAACTGGACGCAGGTTCAGTCGGGCGCGGAAATATCGGCACGGTGCGCATTCTGTCGGGCGGCACGACGGGCGGGGCGAAGTTCATCAAACCCAAGCCCTGAGACGCCGGGCCGCAGGCTATTCCGGATATTGCCGCTGGCACCCTGCAATGGCGGGCGGCGCGGCGGCGTCGAGTTGGACGCGCTTGGCCTTGAGGCTGGCGAGTTTGGCGGCCTCGGCGTTCAGATCAATCGCGGCGGCGCGGCTGTAGGTGTGGGCGACATCCACCAGGCAGTTGCGCGGGCGCGGATGCGGGTGCTTGTCGGTCGCATTCGGGGTACAATCGACGAATTGCGGCATGGTGCCGGTGACGTTGACATAGGTGTAACCGCGGTCGAGATTGGCCTGGGTTTCGGCGATCAGCTTGTCGACGGTCTGCAGGTCACGGGTGACGATGGCGATGCATTGCTGCTGCGGGGTGCCGCAGGCAGCGAGGGTCAGAAGTGCGGCCGTGGCCAGATAACGTTGCATGATCACCCCCTGTTGAGTTGAACATAGCCGTGGTCGGGTGGATTTCAATCAGCTTGGCGTTGGCTGTTTGGGCAGTCGCTGTTAAGCAGGGCGGATTATTGCCGAAAGGGACGTCATGGCTGACGACTTTACCGACCGCAAGGCCCGCGCGGCTGACTGGTTCCGCAGGTTGCGGGATGAAATTGTGACGGCCTTTGAGGGGCTGGAGCAGGGGCAGGGCAGTTCGGTGCGGTTTGCGGTGACGCCGACGGTGCGCGCGGATGGCGGCGGCGGGGTGATGTCGGTGCTGCGCGGTGGGGCGGTGTTCGAAAAGGTCGGGGTGAATGTGTCGGAGGTGCATGGCACCTTGGGCGACAAGGCACGGGCGGCGATGACGGCGCGCGGGGTGCCGGGGATGGAGGCGGATGGTTCGTTCTGGGCATCGGGGATTTCGCTGGTGGCGCATATGACCAACCCGCATTGTCCGGCGGTGCATATGAACACCCGGATGTTCTGGACGCCGCAGGCCTGCTGGTTCGGAGGCGGGTCGGATCTGAACCCCTGCATCGAATATGCCGAGGATACCGCGCATTTCCATGCGGCATTGCGGGCGGCCTGTGATGCGCATGACATCGGCTATTACGCGCAGTTCAAGGCGTGGGCGGACCGGTATTTCTTTATCCCGCATCGTGGCCGGGCACGCGGGGTTGGCGGGATATTCTATGACGATCTGGCGACCGGTGATTGGCAGGCGGATTTCGCCTTTACTCAGGATGTCGGACGGGCCTTCTTGCCGGCGTTTCTGCCCTTGACGCAGAAGCGGATGGCGACCGCGTGGACCGAGGCGGACCGCGAGGTGCAGCTGATCCACCGGGGGCTTTATGCCGAATACAACCTGGTTTACGATCGCGGCACCAAATTCGGGCTGGAGAGTGGGCATGATCCGGCTGCAGTATTGATGAGCCTGCCCCCGGTGGCGAAATGGACCTGAAAATCTATCTGAAAGCCGAATTGCCGCCATTTCTGCTGGCGTTGCAGTTTCTGACCCGGCTGAGGGTGCCCATGGAGGTTGACTTCACGCCCGCGGCGCAGGCCGCCAGTCCGCGTTGGTATGCTGGTGTCGGGCTGGTCGTCGGGTTGATCACCGGGGTGATCTACTGGGGTGCGGCGCTGCTGGTTCCGCCGGTGCTGGCGGTGCTGGTGGCCATGGCGGTGGGGCTGATCGTGACGGGCGGACTGCATGAGGACGGCTTTGCCGATGCCTGTGACGGGCTGGGCGGTGTACGACCCAAAGAGCGGGTGCTGGAGATCATGCGTGACAGCCGAATCGGCACCTACGGTGTGCTCGGGCTGGGGATGATGCTGGCGACCAGAGTGGCGGCGTTGACGGTGCTGCCGGGTCTGGCAGTGCCGTTCGTGCTGATTGCGGGTCATGCCGTCAGCCGGGCGTCGATGCTGTGGGTGATGGCCTCAAGCGACTATGTCCGGCCAGAGGGGGCGGCGTCTGGCGTGGCTTCGGGCCTTGATCAGCGGGCGGTGGTGACCGGGTTTGCGACGGCGGGGCTGGCGGTGCTGCCCTTGCTGTTCGTGCTGCCGGTGCTGGCGGTGTTGGTCGGGCTGCTGGGGTTGGCGGCCGGGCATTACGCGATGCGGCGGCGGTTTGAGAGCCGGCTTGGCGGCTATACCGGCGACTGTCTGGGCGCGGTGCAGCAATGCAGCGAGATCGGCTTTTACATCGGGTTGGTGGCGGTAGCCTGCAATTGAGCAACGCTGCGGCCTTTGCGCTGACCTCGGTTCTGATCGAGATGACGCCGGGGCCGAACATGGCCTATCTGGCGCTGATCGCCGCAACCGAGGGGCGGCGGGCTGGATTGGCGGCGGTGGCAGGGGTTGCGACCGGGCTGGCCTCGATGGGGGTGGCGGTAGCCTTCGGGCTGGGTCTGCTGATCACCGGTGAGCCGCTGGCCTATCAGGCGCTGCGTTGGGCGGGCATATTCTATCTGTTGTATCTGGCGTGGGATGGCTGGTCGTCGGCCGGGACCGGGAGCAGCGAACATGCGCCACTGGGCTCGAGCCTGACGCGGTATTTCCGGCGCGGCCTGATCACCAACCTGTTGAATCCCAAGGCGGCGATTTTCTATGTCACGGTGTTGCCGGAATTTCTGCGGCCCGGCGACGGGTTGTCGGCCACGGTGATGCTGACGGTGATCTATGTGGCAGTGGCGACGGCCGTGCATCTGACGCTGGTTCTGGCTGCGGGCACGGCGCAGCGCTGGTTGGCGGATGCGGGCCGGCTGCTCTGGGTCAGCCGCGGTTTGGCGGTGGCGCTGGTTCTGGTGGCGGTCTGGGTCTGGGCCAAGGGGTAACAAATCTGTCATCAAAGGGTCACGCGGACTTTAACTGCCGCTGGTATCCCGCAGTCCTGTTTTCTGACGAAATGAGGATATCATGACCCTACGCACCTTGCTGCTGGCGGCGACCGCCCTGACCAGTCTGACCACAGCGGCCCATGCCGACGCGCTGAGCTTTGCCGCCGTGCCGTTTGCCGCTGACGATGCGGCCAAGCGCGCCGTGCTGGGCACGGCTTCGGCCACGATGAACGGGGCCGAGGTGCCGTTGGCCTATCACACCATCCTGCGGACTGGCGACACGCTGGGCGATCAGGTGTTCGGTGCCTTGCTGGGCAAGGATGGCAAGCCGATTGGCGACGTGTCGAGCAACCCCGATTTCACCTCATTGCTGCCGGTGGGTGACAAGCTGTTCTCGCTGAGCCATTTTGAGAACAACCCGGCCGCGCTGTATCTGACCGAACTGGCGCAGGACGCGGCGGGCAATCTGACCGCCGTTTCGACCAAGGCGGTCGATCTGTCGGATGTCGGGGGTATCTGGGACCCCTGCGCGGGTTCGGTGACGCCGTGGGGCACGCATCTGGGGTCGGAGGAATATCCCGATGACGCGCGCGGGTTCGAGACCGCCAAGGAGCTGGCCGATCTGGGCGAGGATGCGACGCCGTTTGCGCGCTACTACGGGCTGGACCCGGCGACGATGACGGTTGACGCCTTCAAGGCGGTGTTCAACCCCTATCGCTATGGCCATGCCACCGAAATCACGGTGACCGGGGCGGGTGAGGCCACGGTGGTCAAGCATTACGGCATGGGGCGGATTTCGATGGAACTGGCCTATGTGATGCCGGATCAGAAGACCGCCTATGTGACCAATGATGGCACGAATGTCGCGCTGTACCGCTTTGTTGCCGACACGGCAGGCGATCTGTCGGCGGGGCAGCTTTACGCGCTGAAATGGCTGCAGACCAGTGCTGACAACGGTGGGGCGGCCACGGTGGAGTGGATCGACCTTGGCCATGCCGATGATGCGGCGGTGAAGGTGGCGGTCGACGCGGGGGTCAAGTTCTCTGACCTGTTCGAAACCGCCGACATGACGGATGGCGCCTGCCCGGAAGGCTTCATGGCGTCGAACGCCGAGGGGCGGCTGGAATGTCTGAAGGTCAGGCCGGGGATGGAGATGCTGGCCTCGCGGCTGGAAACCACGCGCTATGCCAGCATGATGGGCGCCTCGACCGAGTTCCGCAAGATGGAAGGGCTGACCTATGACCTGGCGACCAACCGGGCCTATGTGGCGATCACCGAGATCGCCAAGGGCATGACCGACGCGGATGCCAAGGCCGACCTGCCGGGGCGCAACGACGTGCGGCTGGCGAAGAACGGCTGCGGCGCGGTCTATGAGATGCAGCTGGATGCGGGCTACGTCGGGACCGACATCAAGGCGGTCGTGGTGGGGATGCCGGCGGACTATGCGGCGGACGCGCCGGAGATGGGCAACGCCTGTGACGTGAACGGCATCGCCAGCCCGGACAACGTCAGCTTCATCACCGGGCAGAACACCCTGCTGATCGGTGAGGACAGCGGCGAGGGCCATCAGAATGACGTGGTCTGGGCCGTCGATCTGGCTTCGGGCGCGATGACCCGCATCCTGTCGACGCCTTACGGTGCCGAGGCGACCTCTGTCGACTGGTATCCCAATGTCGGCGGCCATGGCTATCTGATGGCGGTGGTGCAGCATCCCTACGGCGAGACTGATCAGGACAAGCTGAAGACCGCGGACGAGGCCAACGCCTATGTCGGCTATATCGGGCCGTTTCCGGTGCAGTGAATTTGAGAAAGTGATTGAAGCTGTTCTTGGCAAGGCGGGGTCCGGGCAACCGGGCCCCTTTTTCACGATGTGGGACGAAGCCGGGCGGCTGTGGCCAAGACTATTGACGGCATCCACGGTTTCGACTAGCTATCCAAGAGTTAGTAATTTAGCTAAGTAAAGGAGATCGCTTTGGAGCAGGTCGTGCTATCGCAAGGGTGGAAAACCGCGGCAGTTTTGGCGGGGCGGCTTGTCATGGCGGCCATGTTCGCCTTGGGCATGGTGTTCAAGTTTGCCGATATCGGGGCGACGGCGGGCTATATCGCTGCGGCGGGCTTTCCGATTGCGACGGTGCTGGCCTGGTTGGCGGCGCTGTTCGAACTGGCGCTGGTGCTGAGTTTCCTGACAGGCGCGTGGTTCCGCGAGGCGGCGCTGCTGGCGGCCGCCTATGTGATCTTTCTGGGCTTTGCGTTTCATGGCCCCAGCACCTGGACAGACCCGCAGGGTCTGGGGTTTGGTGCCTTTGTCAGCCACTTTCCGTTTGCGGCCGGGTTGTTGTTTGCGGCGGCCAATGGTCCCGGCGCGGTTCTGACCCTGCGTCGCGGCTATCTGACCTGATACCCGGGCTTAGCTGGCGCGGATCAGGCGGCCCAGACGGCGGATACCTTCGTCGATCTGGTCCTCGTTGGCGCAGGAAAAGCTGAGGCGCAGGGTGTTGCCATTGGAGCCGTCGGCAAAGAAGGCGCGGCCAGGCACGAAGGCGACACGCTCGGTCTTCAGCGATCGGGCGAGCAGGTCGGCGGCGTCGATCTGCGGCGGCAGGGTCAGCCAGATGAACATGCCGCCTTCCGGGCGGGTCCATGTGACGGTGGCGGGCATTTCGCGGGCGAGGGCGGCAAGCATGTGGTCACGGCGCGCGCCGTAGCTCTGGCGCAGGGTGGCGACATGCGGGGCGAACAGCGCGCGGGCGACGTGGTTGGTGGCGATCTGGTTGATGGTAGCAGAGTGCAGGTCGGCGGCCTGTTTCATCAGCACAAGGCGGGAGATCACCTCTGCCGCGCCGCAGACCCAGCCAACCCGCAGGCCGGGGGCGAGGGATTTGGAGAACGAGCCGCAATAGAGGGTGCGGCAGTTTTCGATGCTGCCCTTGCGCGCTATTTCGAGCGCGAGGATCGGCGGGATCGCTTCACCGTCATAGCGCAGGGTCTGGTAGGCGGCATCCTCCACCACGGCAATGTCGAGGCTGTCGGCAAGGTCGAGGACGCTTTCGCGGGCCGCGAGGTTCAGGGTTTCGCCGGTCGGGTTGGCGAAGTCCACCGAAAGATAGGCGAATTTGACCTTGCCGCCGGCCGCTGCGGCCCGGGCCGCGAAATCGGCGGCGGGTCGGTTGGCTTGCGGGTCGAGCCGGTCGTAATTGGGCTCATAGGCGTTGAAGGCACCGAGCGCTCCCAGATAGGTTGGCCAGCCGACCAGCACGGTATCGCCGGGCGAGATCATGAGTTTGCCAAGATAGTCGAGCCCCTGCTGAGAGCCGGACGTGATCAGGATGTTGTCGGCGGTGCAGGCAATGCCGAGGTCGGCCATCTGGCTGACGATCCAGTCGCGCAGCGGCCGGTAGCCTTCGGAAACCGAGTATTGCAGGGCGTTGGGGTCCTGAAGCGCCTGGGCAAAGGCGGTCTGGAAGGCGTCTTTCGGGAACAGCGCAGGGTCGGGGATGCCACCGGCAAAAGAGATGATGTCGGGCTGGTCCAGCAGTTTCAGCAACTCACGGATTTCGGAGGCTTTCATCCGCGTCGTGCGGGTGGCGAGAATCTGTGTCCAATCCATGACGTCCTCCGTTTCGGCGCAGAGTGCTGAGGTGGAGAATTTATGTCAATGGTTGTGACCTAAAGTGATCTTACAGTGTCGATCATCAGCGCCACGTTGTCAGGATTGGCGTCGGGTGTGATGCCGTGGCCGAGGTTGAAGATGTGGGGGCCGTGGCGGAAACTCTGGACGATGTGGCGGGTGGCGTCGATCAGGCCCTGGCCGCCGGTGACCATGTGGTGCGGCGCGAGGTTGCCTTGCACGCAGCCATCGCTTTGCACCTTTGCGGCGGCCCATTCGGGGGTGACGGAGTTGTCGAGGGCGACGCAATCGGCACCGGTGGCCTTGGCGAAACCGATGTAATGCTCGCCCGCCTCCCGCGGGAAGGCGATGATCGGCAGGCCGGGGTGGCGGTGTTTCAGGGTGGCGATGATGCGGGCTGTGGGGGTGACGACGAAATCGGTGAAATCCTGACCCTTGAGAGAGCCTGCCCAACTGTCGAACAGCTTGACCACCTCGGCCCCGGCCTGAACCTGCATCGACAGGTATTCCACAGTTGCGTCGGTGATGCGGTCGATCAGGGCTTGAAAGGTCGGGCGGTCAAGGGATTTCAGCGCATGGGCCGGGGCCTGATCAGGGGTGCCGCGTCCGGCGATCATGTAGGTGGCGACGGTCCACGGCGCACCGGCAAAGCCGATCAGCGTGGTTTCAACCGGCAATTCGCGGGTCAGCAGGCGCAGGGTTTCATAGATCGGCGCAAGGTGGTCGTGGATGCTGTCAGCGGGGTTCAGCGCATGGACCTGTGGCAGGGTGGTGGTGGTGGACAGGCGGGGACCCTCGCCCGTCTCGAACCACAGTTCGGCACCGAGGGCCTGGGGCAGCAGCAGGATGTCGGCAAACAGGATGGCGGCGTCAAAGCCGAAGCGGTTGATCGGCTGCAGCGTGACCTCGGCTGCCAGTTCGGAGTTGTAACACAGGGACAGGAAGTCGCCGGCCCTCGCCCGGGTGGCGCGGTATTCGGGCAGGTAACGTCCGGCCTGGCGCATCATCCAGATCGGCGGGGTCGGCAGGATCTCGCCCTTCAGGGCGCGCAGGATCAGTTTGGACATCGGAGGCTCCTTGCCGACCTGCCTTGCCCGCCTGCGACGGCTTGTCAAGACGGGGGGAGTTGTCAGGCCATTCCGCCGCAGGTAAGCCTTGGTCATGACATTGACCCTGCCCTCCCCCGCCTCACCCTTGAAGATCGGCACCCGAGGCTCGCCCTTGGCACTGGCACAGGCCCATGAGACCCGCGACCGGCTGGCGGCGGCGTTCGCCTT
>JBDTQR010000128.1:0-13233 GCA_039932095.1 bacterium
GCAGTTGATCAGGTTCTGCACGAAATTCGCCAGATGATTTCCGCGGGAAACCTGACCGTCGGTGACAAGCTGCCGACCGAGCACGAACTTTGCCTGCGATTTTCAGCCAGCCGCAATACCGTGCGCGAAGCCATGCGGATGCTGAAAGCTTACGGCGTTGTCGAGGTCCGCCCCAAGGTAGGTGCCACGCTGATTGATCAGCGAATGAGCCGCGCCATTGATTTGTTCTCGTTCAATGTCAACGAAATCTCGCGCCAGACTTTCGACGACATCCAAGGGTTTCGCGAACTGATCGAAATCGGGTCGGTCCTGCATATTTTCGATTTGGTCACGCAGGCCGATCTGACCGAAATGCACGGCATGAACCGGGCGATGGTAGAGGCACCAGATGTTCTGGCGGCGTCTCAGTTTGACCTCAGACTTCACACGCATCTGGTCTCGGTCATCGGGAACAAGTCGATCCTCGACATCTATCAGATCATGACGCCGGTGATTTTGAGCATCATGCAACGCGGCAAAACCAAGCGCACGATCGAAGGGCAGACGTTTCAGGAACACCGGGCCATTTTAGGTGCAATCGAAAAGCGCGACAGCCTCGCTTTCCAATACCTGCTGCGAACCCATCTGCGCGCCGGACAAGTCACGTTTGACGCGTAGACGCCCAGCCAGATGCGGCGCTAGAACTCACCTGCCTACTTGTCGACGATGGCCGTCACAACCTCTTCGACACCGATCGCCTTTGCCAGCTGCCGCAAGCGGCTTTGCACGGCATCGCTGTCGGGCATGTCATGCGTGTCCAAAATCTCCAGCCGCACGGCATCAGCCTCGATCCTCAGGCGGGAATGCTGCAGGATTTCGGGGACGCAGGCCGAAAACCGGTGGGCCAATAGCAGCGTTCGCCCGAGAATATCGGCGCGCCGCATCTCGCTCGCGGTCAGCAGGTTTTCGGTCGCTTCTTTGACCATTGTGTCCACTTTCCCACCATAGCGAGCATAGATCGCGGTCGAAATGAAGGCCCGTTCGGAATGCGACAGCCCGATGAACGGAAAAACCAGCAGGCGCAGAAAGCTGTCGGTGGCGCGAACCTTGGTGTGTTCCCGCCAGGCGATGTCGGTCAACGTGCAGACCGTCAGACGCAAACGCCGGTCACTCTGGGTTTCGCCAGGAAAGAGGTTGTCGGTCCAGCGGCCCAGGGCCGCGCTGAAGGCCGGCACGCGCGCCATAGGCAAACCGATGGCCTGCGCGCCCTCCAGCAGTGGGTCGCGGTATTGTTCTTCCGCGTCAAGTTGCCGGTAGAGCCAACCTTCGCGCAGCCCATATTCGGAAAATATGACACGTTCCGGTGCCAGTTTACGCAACACCCGTGACAGTACCAGGGCCGAGGCCGGCAAGGTTTCGATCCGGCGGCTCGGCACGTCGGGAAGTTCAGCAATCTCATCCGGCGACATTTTGGCGATGTTCTTGGCCAGGGTGCGAAGCGCGTCAGTTGGGACATCATAGCCGTGCACGACGCTGACCGGCATGTTGTTCATCGCAATGTGAATGCGCGCCAAAGCCCGCCAGCCACCACCGATGGCATAGAAAACCGGGTCAGTCAGCATTGGGGGCAGGCTTTCCTCAAGAATGCCGTCGATCCAGGCCTTTGCGTCGCCATAGCCGTCTTTCAACTTCTCGGTGACCGGAAAGGCGCCCAACGGCATGCTCGTCATTCGCTCGCCCACCCGGTCAACCAGCACTTCTGCCACTTCAAGGCTGCCACCACCGATATCGCCGATCATGCCCTTTGGCTGAAAGAAGCCCGAAATTACCCCATACGCAGTGAAATGGGCTTCTTCCTCGCCCGTCAGAATTCTTGGTTCCAGTCCGGTGTTCTTGCGGATCGCCTCAATCAGATCGCTGCCATTCAGGGCCCGTCGTGTCGCCTCGGTCGCCAGAACATCGACGCGGTCCACCTGCATTGCCTTGGCGATGGCAGCCAACCGCATGACGGCGTCCAGGGCGCTGGAAATCACTTCTTCGGAAATGCGCCCGTCCGCACCCAGACCCGCGCCAAGCGCAACCATGGATTTCTCATTGAACCTTGGAAACGGTGCGCGGCTCAGGTCGTCATAGACAACAAGACGAATTGAATTCGATCCGATATCGATCACTCCGTAGTGTAACTGTTTCCGGCGCAGCACCCGTTCTGTTTCGATCTCAATCGTTCGCGGATCGGTAAAGTCTCGGGTGTCGCGCAGGTCGGACATTTTAGCCTCTCCTCAAAGGGCTTCGCTCCAACCATCGCATTCTGAGGCATTGCTGGTCCAGCCACTCATTGGACCGCGCTCTTGCAATGTTATCCAGACGCCAGGGCATCGCGCCGGGCGGATTGGGGAAGTTGGTCCGGCCGAAGATGACAGGCAAGGACATGGCCTGTGGACAGGTCTATGGTCGGAGGTATCACCTTGTTGCACAGACCGGCAATCACATGCGGACAGCGAGTGTGAAACACACAGCCAGTGGGAAGATTGGCTGAGCTGGGCAAGATTCCGGTCAATTTGACACGCCCGGCCGGCGTACCGGTCAAATTGGGCGCCGAAGACAGAAGTGCGGCTGTATAGGGGTGATGCGGACCGGAAAAGACCGCCTCCGCCGGACCGGTTTCCAGCATCTGACCAAGATACATCACGGCAATCCGGTCCGAGAGGTAACGCACGACGCCCAGATCATGCGAAATCAGAATATAGCTGACCCCTTTGGTGGCCTGCAATTCGGCCAGAAGGTTGAGGATCGCGGCTTGAACCGAAACATCCAGGGCCGAAGTCGGCTCATCACAGATCAGAACCTTGGGATCGCTGGCAAAAGCGCGGGCAATTGCGACACGTTGCTTCAACCCGCCGGACAGCTGTCGTGGCACGGCCGACAGGTGCCGCTCGGTCAGCCGTACCGACGATGCGATCTCTTTGACCCGCATATCCCGGGCAGATCCCTGCAACCCGACAAGCAGACCGATGGTCCGCGACAACATCCGGTAGACCGAATGGGCCCGGTTCAGCGCGGAATCCGGGTTCTGAAAGACGATCTGTATCGATTTGACCTGCTCTCGCGTCCGTTCTGACGTGGTTCCGGCCATGGACTGGCCGTTGAACTGGATGCTGCTGCCGGTGTCCGGCTGCAAAAGGCCAAGGATACAGCGCGCCAGTGTGGTCTTGCCGCTGCCGGATTCGCCGACCAGCCCAAGAGTTTCGCCGGCCCGCAAATGCAGGGCCACGTCGCGCAGCACCCGCTGCCGCTCTGCCCCCCTGCCGAAACTCTTGGACAATGCCTCGACCTGCAGAATGGAGGTGCCGCTGCGGTCGGCGAGGGAGGCGATGGGCGGGCTCGACAGGTCCTGCAATTCGCCAACCCGGTCCGGATAGTGACATTTGCTGGCGCGACCATCGGTGCGCACGAATGCCGGGTCCTGGCTGCGGCAGGTGTCATCGGCCAACGCGCATCGGGGCGCAAAGATGCAACCGGTGATCCGGCTGCCGGGGCTTGGCAGAAAGCCCGGAATGGTGGCAAGCATCGCCTTGTCCTTGCTGCGGCCAGCTTGCGGCAGACAACGCAAGAGACCCGCCGTGTAAGGGTGGCGCGGGGTGGCGAATATCTGATCCGTCCGAGCCTCTTCCACCAGTCGTCCGGCATACAGAACGCCGACCCGGTCGCACATCCGGGCGATGACGGCCAGGTTGTGGCTGATGAACAGAATGGCGGTGGAGAGTTCATGGCGCAGGTGCTGGATCAAGTCCAGCACCTCGGCCTCGACGGTCGCATCAAGGCCGGTCGTCGGTTCGTCCAGCACCAGAAGGGTGGGGTTGGAGGCAATCGCCATGGCAATCGCCACCCGCTGTTGCATTCCGCCCGAAAGCTGATGCGGATAGCGCTGCATCACCAAACGCGGGTCGCTGATCTGGACCCTGGCCAAAATATCCTCGACCTTGGCAGGCCAGTCCGCACGTGGCACGCCAGCCAGTTCGAACACCTCGGCCACCTGCACACCGACCGGGAGCGAGGGATTGAGCGAGCGGCCGGGATCCTGATAAACCATCGAAACCGAGAATTGCCGCAATTTCCGCAGGTCAGGTCCGGAAAGTTGTCCGATATCCTGGCCGTCAATCAGGATGCGGCCCTTGTTGACGGTGCCATTGCGCGGCAGATAGCGCAAGGCGGCAAAGGCGGCAGTAGATTTGCCGCAGCCGCTTTCTCCGACCAGACCGTAGGCCTCGCCTTTGGCAATGGTCAGCGACACCCCCTCCAGTACCTGCCGCTGCTGGCCCTTGACACGGTAGGCGACGCCAAGGTTTTCAAAGCAAAGCGCTTCCCTGGTTGCAGGGTTGGAGTTTGGCGCATCAGTCATTCAGCGTGCTCTCGATGCCATCCGCCACCAGATTGATCCCAACGACCAGACTGGCGATTGCCAGACTGTCGAACAGCACCGTCCACCAGAACCCGCCGCCGATCATCCCGTAATTGGCTGAAATCGACAGTCCCCAGTCCGGTGAGGGCGGCTGAATCCCAAATCCGATGAAACTGAGGGTGGCGACCGTGAAGATTGCATACCCCAACCGCACCGTGGTTTCGACAAGGATGGGCGGCAGGACATTCGGAAGTATCTCGACAAACAGAATATAAAGTGTGTTTTCGCGGCGCAATTCAGCGGCCGCGACATAGTCGAGACCCACTTCGGTCAGCACTGCAGACCGGACAGTGCGGGCAATGATCGGGGCAAAGCTGAACGCAATGACGAACAGCACCGTAACGGTCGATGTGCCAAGTGCGGTCAGGGCCAACAGGGCCACGATGACGGTGGGCAGGGCCAGCACGGCATCCACCAAACGGCTGAGCACCTCATCCACCATCCCCCCGAAATAGCCCATGGTCAGGCCGAGGGCGGTGCCAAGAACGGTGCTCAGCAAGGTGGCAATCGGGGCCACGGTCAGGATATCGCGGGCCCCGACGATGACGCGGGAAAACACGTCGCGGCCCAGTTGATCGGTGCCGAACCAATGTTCGGATGACGGCGGCAGCAGCGAATTCAGCAAGTCGTCGGCAAAAGGGTCAAGTGGCACCAGACTGGGGCCGAAAATCGCACAGCCGACCCAGAACAGAACAATCACGGCACCGATGTCGAAGGTGACAGACCGGGCCAGCCGACGCAGGTCGTCGCGCCAGGTCTGATCTCGGGCGGTCTCTTCGGCGGCGGTCTCTGCGGCGGCGGTATCAGTCATTCGCGGCCCCCATAGCGGATGCGGGGATTCAGACGGGCGTACAGCAGATCGGCCAGCAGCGTGGTCAGGGCGAACAGGGCACCAATCGCCATGACACCCGCTTGCAGCATCGGGAAATCCTTCTTCTTGGCGGCCGTATAGATCAGACTACCAATCCCTTGATAGTGAAACAGAATCTCGATCACGACCAGCCCGCCGATCAGGTAGACTGTCTGTGTGGCGATGACAGAAATCGTCGGCAGCAGGGCGTTGCGCAGCACATGACGCCAAATGACCTGTGGATAGGTCAGCCCTTTCAGCACGGCGGTGCGGGTATAATCGGCATCCAACGCCTCGATCATTCCGGCGCGCGCCATACGGGCGATATAGCCGAACAGGATCAGGACCAGCGGGATGGACGGCAAGATCAGGTGGTAAAGCTGGTCGAACGGCCCGGCGTCATCGCGCCAAGTGGCCGAAATCGGAAACCATCTGAGCCAGACGCCGAAAATCAGGATCAGGACAATGCCCGAGACGAACTCGGGCACCACAGTTGCCGACAGACCCACAACTGACAATATCCGGTCGGCGGCCCGTCCGCGGTAAAGTGCGGCCACCACGCCGCCCAGAATCCCGAGCGGCACCACCAACACAAAGGCAACGACAGCGAGTTTGGCCGAATTCAGGAGTGCGGTCATCAGAAATGGCGCGACGGGCGAGCGGTAGGCGTAGCTTTCACCCATATCACCGGTCACAAAACCCAGCATCCATGAAGCGTATTGGACAAGGACCGGGCGGTCGGTGCCCATCTGATGGTTCAGAACTGCAACCGCCGCCGGGTCTGCAAAGGGGCCAAGCATGGCGCGGCCCACATTGCCGGGCAAAAGATGCCCGCCGGCAAAGATCAGGACGCTAAGCAACCACAGGGTCAGCAGCGCCAGGAAAAGGCGCCGAAGCACAAATCTGGAAATCGCGATTCCCCTTCAGGCATTCTGGCTCCGGGGCCGCCCCATGGGAAGGCCCCGGAATGATGGTTCAGAGGCTGGCCTGCCCCAGCATCAGATGGCCCATCGCAGTCGAGACCACACCCTCCATCCCTGACTTGGTCACTGTGATGAAATCGTAGAAATAGGTTTGCAACAATGGCGTTTCGTCCAGCAGCAGGGTCTGGATCTTGCCTGCCGTCGCGCGTTGTGCTTCCAGATCAAGCGCCGCGACGAAACTTGTCACCAGCGCATCATATTCAGGATTGTTGAAATGCGCCGAGTTCCAAGTGCCCGTGCTCATCAGCGGGGCCTGCAGGAACACGTTGGGCACGCCACGATGGCCGTAGTCGGTGATGCCCATCGAACTGTCGAGCCAGGGCGATTTGCCGGGAACGGCGTCGCCGTAATAAGCGCCCTGATCCATGATGTTCAGTTGCAGGTCGATGCCGATTTCCTTGACGGCGTTCTGGATCAGCACCGAGTAATCCGGGATCTCCAGATACTTTTCGGTGGTCAGTGTGGTTTGGAACCCGGCACCAGCGCCTGCAGCTTCCATCAACTGTTTGGCTTGCGCGATGTCTTGCTGGCGCTGCGGAACGCTGGGATCGGTCGACGGATAGGCCGGCATGAACGGACTGTCGTTGCCGATCTGCGCCTTGCCGCGCATCAGGCCAGCCACGATCTTGGGACGGTCCAGTGTCAGCGCAACTGCCTGGCGGACGCGCTTGTCCTTGAAGGGGTCCATATCAGTCCGCATATGGACCTGCGAATGCGCAGAGGACGGGATCGAGATGATATTGACGCTCGGATCCGACAGCAGTCCGACCACCTGCAGCACCGGAACCTGCTGGATCACGTCGATCTCACCGCCTTGCAGGGCAAGGATCTGCGGCTGATAGTCGTCGTAAAACACCACCTCTACCCGGTCGGGCAGCGCTGCGGCCCCCCAGTAGTCGGGGTTGCGCACGAACGATGCACCCACTTTCGGCGTGTATTTCTCCAGCTTGAACGGCCCGGTGCCGATCATGGTGGCCTCATAATCCTCGGGGAAGTCGGCGGGGACGATGATGGCGTTGTAATTGTCGGTCGACACGGCATAGGGGAAATTGCCGTTCGCGGCATCCAGATGGAATTCCACGGTATAATCGTCAACCTTCTTGGTGTTGCCTTTCGACAGCATCCCGGTAAAGACCGACAGCGCGTTCGAACCGTTTGCCGGGTCCGACAGCCGGTCGAAAGTGGCCACCACATCGTCGGCTGTCAACGCCTGACCGTTGTGGAACTTGACATTCTGCCGCAATTTGAAGGTCCAGACCGTGCCGTCGGCATTGGGGGACCAGCTTTCGGCCAGCAGCGGTTGCGCGGAAAGGTCAGGAGCTGACAGGACCAGTGTTTCGCCAAACTGCGACAGCATGGTGACGCCGCCGCCATCGGCAATCGTCACTGGATTGATCGCTGCCGCCGGCACGATCTGGCCATAGCGCAAGGTGCCGCCAGGCGTGCCTGCCCGGGCCGGGCCCGGCATCAGGCCAAAACCCAATGCGCTGGTCACGCCGCCCAGCACAGGCGCCGACAGGCCCAACACCGAGCCATAGCGCAAAAACTCGCGGCGGCTGACTGCTCCGCGCACCAGGCCGTCAATCAGATGGTTTTCGTGCGGACTGCGACCACGGCGCAAGATGTCTAGCAGCTTGTAATTGAGTGTCATGCGGTCTCTCCTGTTGGGGGAATGCGCCGATTGTTCGGCGTCCAGATTATTTCCATTCGACCTACGCCCGTCCCGGTCTGTCAAGGATTCTTGAGGATAGCTGGGCTTCATCCGCGATATTGGCCGGGTTGGTCGCTCGGTATGGTCACGAAGGAAGCTGTCATCTCGGTAAACCTGTCAGCCAAGGCCGCCTCCTTTAGGCTGGAAGCGTTCAAGAAAGCTAGCAAGCATCGGACTTTGGCCTTTGCCCGGATCATGCCTCGGCCCCTGACAGCACGCCGCTCATCCGGCGGCTGTAATAGCGGGCTAGGTCAAGTGCCGCGCCTTCGAAATCGGGCCGCGCCAGTGGGCCACGGTCATAATGGGCGGAGTTCAAGCCGCGCACCATGGCAGTCAATACCGCCTTGTCCTCTGCCATGTACTGATGAAACAGGTCCACCGCATAATCGACATCGGCCTGCGCCCAGGTCGGCCCGTAAAAGATCAGTCCCATCTTGACCCGAACGCGGTCCACCGCCTCCGGTTGGATGCAGATGAAGGACGAGTAATCACCGCTGCAGCCGGATACCAGGCCGGGTGGAATGGCCATCATCACGCAATTCATCGCCTCGGCGTCCGTAAGGTCAGGATGACCCTTGTAGCTGCGCGGCAGCTCTGGCGAAAAGCCGGCATTATAGGCGAACCAGCCGTCCCCTGCCGGGATATGACTGCACAGCTTCGTCGGGTTCATTGGATGCAGCGTCGTCTTGTGTAGCGGCGACAGGTGGTAGGCCTCCATGAAATTTTCTATGAAGCATTTCCAGTTCACCGCCCAGACGTCCTCCACCACATAGCGGGTAACCATATCTGCCATGTGATAATTGCCGATCAGCGCCTCCAACCCCTGAAGGCGCGGGCCAAGTGGCGGCGGATTGGCACTGAGATTGGCGAAGACAAAGCCGTGCCACTCTTCGCAGGCAAACTGTGGCAAGCGGCAGGATTTCTGGTCAAAGCCTTTGTGCGGCTCCATCTTCGGGGCGGCGGCGAGCGCACCGGTCCGGTCATAGGACCAATGGTGATAGGGGCAGACCAGACGCTGGGCTTGGCCAGTCCCGGACGCGATGATCGAACCACGGTGGCGGCAGACATTGGACAGCACCCGGATCTTGCCGTCGTCGCCACGGATCGCCACCACCGGTTCGTCGCACAGTTGAAATGTGATGAAATCGCCGGGCTTCGGCAGTTCGTCCGCCCGGCCAAGGCAGATCCATTCGGTGCCGAACAGCTTTTCGCGCTCCAGCGTCAGAACCTCGGGATCGGTGTAGTAGGCCTTTGGCATTGACCATGCCTGATCGGGGTCAGCGACCTCGCTTTGCTGCAGCGCCGTGCCCAGCCGTCGACGGGAAGTGTCTGCCATCTGTTTCCCTTTTGGATCAGGCCGCGCGCCCATAGAATCCGACTTGCTCTTCCTTGCTGAACCGCACGCCGGGGCGCTCGTAGTAAGAAAAGACCGCGATGAACCGCGACTTCGGCCCGCTGCATGTTGTCACCTTGTGCAAGGTATTCTTGCCCTTGAAGACGTTCAGAGTTCCAGCCTTCAAGACATGCGATTTGACTGAATTGTCCCGCCCTTCAAGCACCGCCGCCACACCATCGTAATTGGCGTCGCTGTCGGTGCGCAAATCCGTCCGGTAAAGGAATTCGCCGCCGCCTGACGGTTCCTGCAACAACAGAGTGGTGGTGAATTCCGAACGGTCAAAGTGCCAGTTCAACGCCTCGCCATCGCCGTAGCGCATGATGTTCATCCGCGCCAACGGGTCAGCCATGGTGAACAGGCTGGTCTTGTCCATGCATTCGGCCAGAAACACCGCCATCTGGGGCCAAGAGTAAATCCAGTCGATCACCGTTTGCTCCAGCTGATCTCCGCAGACCGTGTGGTTGATGGTGTCGACCGTTTTCAGCGCCGGGTGATCGGGGGCGAGGCCGGGAACCTCCTTGCGGAAATAGATGTTGTGGTTGCGTTTGTGCAGAAACGACAGCCGCTCCATGATCGGGTCCACTTCGGCCATGGCCTTGGTGATGGCCGACGGGCGCATCAGGCCTTCGAGGTTGAACATGCCGTCTTTCGCCAAATCAGCCTTGCACCGCGCCACAAGCTTCGCCCATGCCGGAGCGCCGGGCTTGTCGAGTGGATAGCGGTCAAGATCAAGAATGTCGCGCATGGGAACTCCCGTTTTGTCTGGTTGATGCTGAGCGTGGACATGGGTTTGGGCAAGGTCACAAAAACTAAAGCTGAGATAGATATTCTAAGTTGGAGTAGCAGACCGCGACCGGACAATGGGTCAAAAGTCGGTCGGCTGCCCGCCCTCGGCCAACCGCCGCTCGACAAAGGCATCGATCTCGCATGCGATCCTGGGCTCCACAGGTGGCTCTCGATATTCGGCAACGGCCTTTTTCCACAATGCATTGGCCTTTTCAGGTGCCTCGGGCGAGCCCGCCTCGACCCATTGATGATAGTTCCGCCAATCCGAAATCAACGGCTGGTGAAAGGCAGTGGAATAGCGCGACATCGTATGCGCGGCGCCAAAGAAATGCCCGCCGGGGCCGACTTCCAACATCGCATCCAGCGCCATGCTGTCCTCGTCGACGATGATGGGTTCGAGAAAGGCTTCGACCATCTGCAGCAACTCGACATCCAGCGCGAACTTTTCGAACGAGGCGACCAGACCGCCCTCCATCCACCCAGCCGAATGGATGACAAGGTTGCCGCCGGCCATGATGGCCGCCCAAAGCGAAAACATCGTTTCATAGGCCGCTTGGGCATCCAGCGCATTGGCGGCATTGGCGCTGGATGTGCGGTAGGGCAGACCATAGCGCCGCGCCATCTGGCCTCCGGCAATGCAGGCCTTCATATATTCCGGCGTGCCAAAGGCCGGAGCACCGGACCTCATGTCGACGTTGGAGGTAAAACTGCCGTAGACAAAGGGCGCGCCCGGCCTGGCCAATTGGGACAGTGCCAGACAGGCCAGCACTTCGGCATTCTGTTCGACCAAAGCCCCGGCGAGGGTGACCGGCGCCATTGCCCCCGCGAGGGTGAAAGGTGTCACCACGCACATCTGGCCCCGGCGTGCCATCTCGATGACGCCCATCCCCATCGGATTGTCGAGTTTCAGCGGCGAGTTGGTGTTGATCACCGTATAGGCCGACGGTTCCCGCAGCATCTGCGCCTCAGTGATCCCCCGCGCCAATCGGACAATCTCAAGGCTGTCCTGCAGCACATGAACGCTCGTCGAGGAGACAAAGGGTGCCTTGTCCGACAACAGCATCTTGTTGCGCATGACATGAAGGTGGCGCACCGAGGCGTGACGATCCAGCGCGTCCACCGCACCGTCACCCGAACTGTGGATGCAGTTGAAAAATTGGCTCAGCCTGACGAAATCGCCGTTGTCCTGCAAGGTACCGGGCCGCCTGCCTCGGTCAAGATCCGCGCAGTTTGGCGGCCCTCCAACTGGCGAGAAGGCTATCCATTTGCCGCCGATGCGGATTGAATGATCCGGATTGCGGGCATGAAGGGTGAATTCGGCCGGCGGGGTTTTCAGGGCCTCTTCAACGATATCCTGACCAATCCGCACTCTGAGGTCCGAAACCAGCGCTCCGGCTCGGGCCAGAATCTCGCGCGCCTCGGGGTTCAGGATATCCATCCCGATATCCTGCAGCACCTGCAAAGACTTGCTGTGAATGGCCTCGATATGGTCATCCGACAGGATCCGAGACGGCTCCAGCGTCAACTTCGGCTGAGACCAGGGACGTTGGTCGATGCCTTGCCCTGCCACACTTTTGCGGCGGCCCTGCCGTGTCCCGTTCATTGCCGGATTCCAGCAAAAGCCGGCCTGATTTTCCGGCTGCGGTGGAGCAATCCACCACGGCGGTCCGGCTTTTGCACGTGGTGGCAGAAAATATGACCCATTGCACGAGGCTCGGACGAATCCCGCTATTTCTCAATCCGCGAAAATGTTAGCCATGGATAGAAAAACTAAGTCATCTGCCATGCCCCTGACGCTTCCCCCGCTGAACTCCTTGCGTGCCTTCGAGGCGGCGGCGCGGAATGGCAGCTATGTCGCGGCGGCTGAGGAACTGAATGTCTCTCCGGCAGCGATAAGTCAGCACGTCAAGAAGCTGGAAGATTTCCTCGGCAAGCAACTTTTCATGCGGGCCAATAACCGGGTTGTGCTGACGGATGCGGGCAGCGCCGTTTATGCGGGCGCGGCAGATGCCCTGCAGTCTATATCGGAATTCACCGAGCAGATCATGTCGGATCGATCAAGATCGCGGCTGGTGATCTCCACGATTTCATCGGTCGCCGAACGCTGGCTTGAGGCCAAACTTGCGCGATATGCCCTGATAAATCCCAAGGTCAGGTTCGATTTGCGGGTCGAGTCCGATCCTGTGGATTTTGCGCGCCACAACATCGACCTGCGGATTTGTTATGGTGCCGGTCATTATCCAGGAATGAATGTCGTCGAACTGGTGCGGGACGAGGTGCTCCCCTTATGCAGCCCGGCCTATCTGGAGCGGGTTCCCAAAGCCAGGATGGATGGGTTGAAGGCGGTGCCAGAAGATGACCTCATTCACACGAGTTGGGGTCCGGAATTTCTGTCGCATCCGACATGGGCGGTCTGGTACACAAAATCCGGACTGCCAGAGCCAAACAAGACAAAGGGCTTTCAAATCGGAACTTCGGGCCTGGTGCTGGATATGGCCCGGGATGGAATAGGTGTGGCTCTGGGCCAACGCATGATGGCGCAAGACGATATCTCCGAGGGCAGGTTGATCGCCCTGTCTGATGCGGGCATTGCGCTCGGACATCCGTATTGTATCGTTTATCCACCGAGCAAGGCGCGAAGGCCCGGAATGCTTGGCTTGGTCAACTGGCTGATCGGGTTCTATAAATTGCCTGAAACCGGGTCCCTGCGGGGCGCGTAGTGCACCTTTCAAAGGCTACCGCAATACTGGTGTATGTCGGGCCGCCCAGATGCGGCGGCCCGCCGTTTCAAAGCTTCATATTACCCAGAAATTTCCTGCAGTCAGATCCAGGCCCACCGACAAAACGGCAATCTGTATGGCTGCGTCGCTGCCATTTCCGTCGTCATCGTAGAAGAGTGCGCCGCTGTCGGTGCTGTAGATGATCCGGTCGCTGCCATCGTGAGCATTGCCGTCAGTGCTGCGGAAATACGCCTGCGCCGCAAGCGCGCCAACTGAACCGAGTGCAGACATGACGGCCCGGCCAAGTTGGACCGTATCATTGCCGACGTTGAAATCGACGATCCGGTCG
>JBDTQR010000129.1:0-13167 GCA_039932095.1 bacterium
GTGATCACCTTGATCCCGGCTTCGCGGGCTTTCTTCAGCACCGGCTCCAGAACGTTGGCGTCGTTTGGCACGACACCAATCGCGTTGACGCCCTGAGCGATCAGATCCTCGATCGCCCTCACCTGCAGCGCCGGATCGGCACTGGTCGGCCCGATCATCGAAGCGTCGTCGCCAAGCTCTTTGCCCTTTGCGAGAATGCCGGTTTCCATCGCATTGAACCACGGAATCCCGCCGATCTTGACGACGACACCAAGCTTGGTGTTTTCGGCAAACGCGCCGACAGTCGAGCCAAGCGCAAGCATCGCGCTCAGGGCAATGATAGAACCCGTCTTTCTCAGCATGATTGTCTCCTCCCAGAGAAAAAAGTTCGCGCGAAAACGTTGAGGCACGAACAGAGATGCCGCCCTCCTTTTCGCATTGGCTATTGGCCTTCCTCCGCTCGGCACAGTTGCATTTCTGAACTTGTCCCGCAGGCCATGACCACATTGATCGCGACCGGAGTTCATCGGGATATTGATCCGCATTTTGTGCCTAGCTGAGCCGAAGTAAGACTCGGCTTCCGGCTTTAGTCAACGCGCTAAATAGATTTAGCATTGAATTTTATGCGACTAGCCATGTTCAGGCCGCGTGGCTCAGTCCGGCGCGGACATCGCAATGACCGGGTTCAGCCGCCAGTCTTCACCCGCGCCATCACCTCGCCCGGCCCGTCCAAAACTGGTCGGAACCACAACAACAGGGTTTTCGCCCTGTGCAGGGATTTCCAGAAGCTTGAATGCCTCGGCAATCATGTTTTCGACGTTCTGGCGCACCATGGTGACTTCGAAAGACAGGTGCGCCGCGAACGGGTCCCAGTCGAAACTGCCAACCGCAATGTCGTCCAACGCGTGCGCGGGAAGCGTCACTGCAAATTGCAGCAGCCCCTCCAGCGATGTCACGCCATTCACGAACAATCCACGAGGCAACCGGCCCAACTGGGAATACCGGCGCGCGATGGACTGCGCGGCCATTTCCGGTGGATAGCCACAATAATCGACCATATCGTCCGTCAGCGTGATGCCGTAGGTCAGCAGCACATCCCTGAAGCCCTGAAACCGTTTGGCGGTCGCGTCGTCCTCGGTCAGGCCGCCGAAAAAGAAGATGTCCGCAACCGGATCGCCGCGATCGCGCAGTTTGCGGGCCACATGCTCGGTCAGCGCATGGGCGCCGCCGTAATTGTCCGAGACGACCGAGGGCGCCTCGCGTCCCGGCAGATCCAGGTTGACGCTGGCAACCCCGGCCTTGCGGCACATCACATTCAGCGGGTCCGGATCGTGCACACCGGCGATGAACAGAAACTCAACCTGCTGGGCCAGCAAGGTCTCGATGACGCTGGCCTCAATCGCCCCGTCCCGCTGGGTGCTGACAACCACCGGGCAAAGCCCGTGCGCGCGGGCTTCGGTTTCGAATGCTTCCGCAAGCCCCGCAAAGAAACGATTGCGATAATGCGGCAAGATCATCCCGGCCAGTCCGGATCGAGACAGGCGAAGCCCACGTGCCTTTAGGTTGACGGCATAACCCAGGCGATGCGCCGTGCTGATCACTTTCGCTGCAGTTTCGTCGCTGATCCGATGTTGCTTGGCCAGCCCGTTGAGGACAAAGCTGACTGAGGTCGGCGAGATGCCGATCTCCATTGCAATGTCGTAGATGGTGATTTTTCGCCGCTTGTGCCCGTTCAACTGAAGTGACCCTTCCAACGCATTGTCCGCGAGGCCTGTTTCCAGCCTCTTGCCGCCAACTGGCGTGGGTTCAGTTTCTGTTCCATTCCGGCATGCGCGGCCCGCGTCCGAGAGTTCAGTTTGGTCTCCGTATGAACCGCCCGGGTTTCATCGAACCCGTGGCCCTACTTGACCCGACCATATCGGGCATGTCGCGTTGTGCATAGAAGTTCTCCTCGTCTTGCAGAATGAACGCGGCGGCGCCCGACATCGTATTGATTTGTCCAACACAATCGTTGACCAACGTCGAGGGCATGCCTAGCTTGTGCGTGCCTTGCCGAAGCGTTCTCCAATGCGAACCTTTCTGGCGATCAGGGAGAAGCCGTGTCTCAAAGCCATGAATCGACGCCACCCGCAGGTCTGGCCGTGGGCCTCTTGCTGAGGGCAACCGGGGATCGTCAGGTCATTGACCGGTCGCCCGGTGTCAACGCCCATGCCGCTGTTGCCGAGGTCATCGGCTCGCGCATCGTGCGCGGGGACTATCCGCCCGGGACTGTTTTGCCGAATGAAGCGCGGTGGTCTGCCGATTTCAATGTCGGCCGTTCGGTGATCCGTGAAGCGATCAAAGTCCTGATGTCAAAGGGTCTGTTGACCTCGCGACCCAAAGTCGGCAGCCGGGTTGAGCCGAGGGAGCGTTGGAACCTGCTCGACCGCGACGTCTTGACCTGGTGGACAGCCAATCCCGACGGGGAAAATGTGTTGCGGACCTTGCAGCAATTTCGACGGATCTTCGAGCCAGAGGCCGCAGCGCTTGCGGCCGAGCGGCGCAGCCAGGCGGAAATGGCGGCTATCTCGGCGGCGTGTCATGACATGGCGACGGCGAAAGCACTGGCGGAGCGGACTTTTGCTGATATGCGCTTTCATTTGTGCATCCTGAAAGCTTCGGGGAACGAACTGCTGGTGCCGCTTGGCGGGCTGATCGATTCAGCGCTGAAGAACCTTTTCCTGTTGATCACTCGGGAGGCCGGCGACATCCAATACGCCCAAAGTCTGCACAACAATATCGAGCGGGCCATCGCGCTCAAACGGCCCAAATCGGCGCGGCAGGCGGTGCACAAACTTCTCGACAACTCCGACGCGATGATTGACATCTGGGTCCGCAGAACGCGCCAGTAGCGTCTGATTTTCCGCCGGGGATGATCTGTCCGGGCCGCAGCGTGCGACGGTCATTACGTCGGACGGTCATCGGCCCCGGCACGTTCCGGAACACCGGCGATCATCAGTTCCAGCACGTCTTGCTCGGTTGACGAGCTGATCTGGCATTCGCCGACATTTTGGCCGCGCTTGAGCACCAACACCCGATCGCCGACCTCAAATATATCGGTCAACCGGTGTGAGATGATGATCTGCGCCACGCCTTGCGCCTTCAACTCCGCCATGGTTTCCAACAGCCGGTTGGTCGAGGTCACCGACAGGTTGGCGGTCGGCTCGTCCAGCACTATCAGCTTGGGCCTGAACGATATCGCCCGCGCAATGGCCACCGATTGCTGGCGGCCCCCCGACAGGCTTTCGACCTTCTGATAGACCGAATTCACATCGACCTTCAGCCGTTGCATCACTTCGCTGGCTTCGGCATACATCCGGCGGCGGTCGACAAACAGGCCCCGGCGCGGCCAGCGGCCCAGAAAGATATTCTGCGCCACATCCAGATTGCCGCACAGCGCAAAATCCTGATAAATCATCTCGATTCCGGCATCGCGGCTTTCATGCGGTGTGCGGAAATTGGTGGCGCGGCCTTCGATCAGCACGTCTCCCTGATCTCGGTGATAGGCCCCGGTCAGGATCTTCATCAGCGTTGATTTGCCCGCCGAATTGTCACCGACCAGACCGAGGATCTCCCCGGGCATGATCCGCAAATTGACATCGACCAGGGCGTTGACGGCACCAAAAGACTTGGTGATGCCCTTCATGTCGACAAGCGGGGTGCCAGTTGTATCAGGCATGTTTGGTCCTTCCAGCGGCGGGTTTTCGACTACGGCGCAGTCGGTTGAACAACCCGCCCTGCCTTACCCAGATGTCGATCAGAACGGCGATGATCAGGATGCCGCCGACAAAGGCGTTCACCCAATGTTGCGGCAAACTGTAGGTCGCCCCCGACGCCGTGACGATGTTAAGCTGCATCAGCGCCCGGATCAGCGTGATTACCGCAGCCCCGGCCAGCGCGCCGACGATGGTGCCAAAGCCCCCAAAGATCGAACCGCCTCCGATGATGACGGCGGCGATGGCATCCAGTTCGCGGAACTGGCCTGCAACCGGGTTGAAGCTGCGGAAATAGGCGATGTTGATGATGCCCGCCAGTGCAGCACACCCCGCAGAAAACATCAATGCCTGGAGCCGCACCTTGTTGGTGCGGATACCGGCATAGCCCGCCGCGCGACGATTGCCGCCCGTGGCATAGACCATATGGCCGAAGGGGGTACGCGCCAGCACAACCGCCGCCAGCAACGCAATCACCGCCACCACGAGGCTTTGGACGCTGACCACATTCAGCACTGCGCCCAGCGTGCCCTTGACCGGGCCGATCCCGACATATTCGAAAATGTCGCCGACCTTACGCCCGATCATGTTGTAGCTTTCGTTCCAGCCGGTCAGCTGTTTGCCCGCCGTGATCCACGAAGCGACGCCGCGCGCCATGTAGAACATCCCCAGCGTGGCGATGAAGGCGGGCAGACCAAGGCCCACCGTCACCAGCGCATTGACCGCCCCGGCCAGAAGCCCGGCAAACAGACCCAGCATCATGGCGCTGGCCGGGTCGAGCCCCATCACCTTCAACCCGTAGGCCGCCGCACTGCCCGCCAAGGCCAGCACCGCCCCCACCGACAGGTCGATGTCACCGCAGGCAATCACATAGGTCAGACCGATGGTCAGCAAGGCAACCTCGGTATAGTTCAGCAGGATGGCAAAGGTGTTGGGCAAGCCCGCCCAATAGTCCGGGCGCAGCGCAAGCCCGGCGAACCACAGCGCCACCATCAGGATGATCGCCAGCGCGTCGCGGCGGGCGAGAAACTTGCCAAAGCCGCGCGCTGTAACCGCACGGTCGGCCACGACGCTGCCACGGGTCTGCGCCCCTTCGATGGCGACGCCGCCGGTTTCCACGATGCGCGGCAAGGGCCGGCCGAGCAGCCGGGCAAACAGGCGCTGTGGCACCTTGCGCCGGATGATGTAAGGCTCGATCAGCACCGCCAGGATGAGCAAGGCACCGATAAACGCCGGGATCGCCCCAGCCGGCAGGGTCGAAGTCGCCTGAACCTGCATCACGGTATCGCCGACCTTGACCTCGCGGGTGATCGGCACGCCTTCGCGCAGAACCTTGTGCAGCAGCGCCACCAGCAGCGCGCCGACATAACTGCCCAGCACCCGGCCACGCCCGCCAAGGATCGAGGCGCCGCCGATGATCACTGCCGCAATCACGATCAACTCGGTCAACAGCCCGGCCTGGCTGGTGATGCCCTTGTCCTGCGCCACCGTCATCAGCCCGGCCAAGGTCGCGCACAGCGACGACAGGATATAGGCGCGGATCCGCACCCAATTGGTGGGAATCCCGGCATATTTCGCGGCCTGTTCGTTGCCGCCGGTGGCCAACGTCTCATAACCCCAACGGGTCTTGGCCAGCACCACGGCACCGATGGCCACCATGATCAGCACAATGATGATCTGGTTGTTGAAGCCCCAGCCGTTGTTTTCCCCCATCTGGAAAAACCAGTGATACTGGTTGGCTTTCAGAGGATAATTGACCGACCGCCCGCCGGTCAGCCCCAGCACCATGCCGCGGCCGATCAGCAGCACCGTCAGGGTGGCGATGAAGGCGGGGACACGCAGCAGGGTGACCAACACTCCGTTCACGATGCCGATCGCGGTGCCCGCCGCAAGGCAGGCGAGGATCGCAGGCACCACGCCAAGGTCATAGCTGGCGGTGTCAAACACCTTGGAAAAGATCACGCCGATCAGGCCCAGCGTTGATCCGACCGACAGGTCAAGGTCGCGATTGGCGATGACAAAGGTCATGCCGACTGCCATCACCCCAAACCGGGCGGAATCGCGCAGCAGTGCGGCAAAGGCATCGCTGGTGCCGAAAAACGCCGGGTTCAGCGCCGCACCGCCGAGATAAAGCAACGCCATCAGTGCCAGAAGGCCCGCTTCCCAGCCGCCAAACAACTGCAGTGGCAGAGATGATTGCCGTTCTGTTGTCATCGCTCTTCCTAGGCTCCATCTTGGCGTCAGGCAAGGAAACGTCCGGCGCAGACGTGCAATCGTTCTGCGCCGGACGCCAGAGAGTATAGATCGCTGGATCAGTTCTCGAACCGCTTTCCGACAGAGCCGACATTGTCACCGGTGACAAGTTGGGCACGGGTATCAAGATTTGCGCCCGAAATGCCACGGTCGATCTGCAGGTAGAGCTGCATGACCGGCCAGAAGCCTTGCAGGAAGGGCTGCTGCCCCAGCGCCCCGGTCAGGTTGCCAGCCTTCAGCGCTTCTTGCTGGGCCGGCCCAAGGTCAAAACCATAGGCACACATCTTGCCGGTATTGCCGGTCTGGGCCACAGCCGAAGCCAGCGCCGGTGTGAAGACGTTGTTGCCGGCAAAGGCCCCAACCACATCGCCGCGCGACTCGATCAGCGAGATGATGGAGTTGGCCGGGTCGTTCATGTCCGCCGATACGCCGACATTCTCGGGGCCAGCATCGATCTTGAATTTGTCGAGCATACCAGCCTTGGTCAGTCCACTGACAATCGCCTCGAAGGCTGCAGTGACGCGGTTGTTGACCTCGACGTTGCCCATTGCAGTGTCGTTGGGCAGAATGATCGAGCCACCGGTGATGCCGCGGTCGATCAGACATTGCACCAGCGCGTCACCGGCAATTGCTGCGGCCGACGCGGCTTGACCGGTATGGCTGATCGCGTTGCGGTGCAGGATGCCGGGGTCGAACGAGTTGGTGGTCGCCACCGGTATTCCATTGGCCTCGGCGGTCTTGACGATATCATCATACGCGCCGACCTGCGGCGTGGTCATGATGATGCCGTCGATGGTCGGGTCGTTGACGATCTGGTTCAGGATCTCGATCTCGCGCGCCGGATCATCGGTGGGCGATTCCGAGCCGAGCAGCAGGATCTTTGCCCCGATCAAGTTTCCGGCAACCGTCGCGCCGACATAGACCGGATCAAAAAACCCGTTGCCTGCCGTATGGGTGACGAGGGCGAAAGTCAGCACGCCGTCGTTGGAGTGAAAGTTCTTGGTGCCGTCCGCTTCCTTGGCGGCGTCATCGAAGCTGTAGCCCCCGACCGCCTTGCCGATACTTCCCGATTGGGCAGAAGCCATCCCCGTAAACGCCAGAAGCGCCATCGCGCCCACAATTATTTTCATCATTCGCAGTCCTCCCTTGTGACCATCTGTTGATCAGTTCACGCCAGTCCCCACGCGGTTCCCGCGTTTTTTCTTAGGGTTTTGGCATCGACCAGAAGCCTGGTTCAGCCCGCCCCAAGGTCACTGATGGCCTATCGGTCATGCGTGTGTCAATTTATATTATCAGATAAATAGGGTAATATGATCTGCGGTCGCCCCGTCTCCGAAGGCGGCATCGACCCTATCCCGCAGTACAGAAATTGCCTCCTCCAACGGTTGATCTGCTCCTCGCTTCACAAGGCGTGCCGGGCTCCTGGGTTCTCTAGGGGGTCATCGTAGGGAAGCTGGATTGCACGCCGGATCGTAAGACCACCTTGATCTGCCGTTCGACGCGGCAGCTCCGGGCTTGCCATTGTCCGTCTGGACTTGACCCCCCTTCATTCCGGCGTGCGTGGCGGAACTGCCTTCGGGTTTTCCGATTCGCTCCGATCTGAAAATCTGAAGGATTGAACTGGCGGAACATTTTCTTTGTCGCAGCGTTGAAAAGGTGAAGCAGAGGGCCTGCGTGTCAATCAGACGTGACGGCACAAGGAACAGAGCGGTTTTTCTGATTTCCCGCCCTGACCAACGCAACGGTAGTCGAGCTTTTACCCCGTCCGCAGGTCTTCTGTTTCAACATATCCGCCATGGCGTGCGGCATTTCTATGGCCCTGGTCACTGTCCTGACTCGGTAATTTCAAAAGTTAGGCCCCGCGAAGCGTCAACCGCGCCGGGCTGCCTCAATGGCAGCTACGTCAATCCTGGTCATCTCCATCATCGCTTCAAACGCGCGTTTTGCTTCGTCTCCGCCAGCAGCCATCGCTTCGCTCAGCACGCGCGGTGTGATTTGCCATGAGATGCCCCACCGGTCCCTGCACCAACCGCAGACGCTTTCCTGACCGCCATTACCGACGATGGCGTTCCAGTAGCGGTCGGTCTCCTGCTGGTCATCGGTGGCGATTTGGAACGAGAAAGCCTCGTCCGGCTTGAACACCGGCCCCCCGTTGAGGCCAAGACATGGAATCCCGAATACTGTGAATTCGACGGTCAGCACATCGCCCGCCTTGCCGGACGGGAAGTCGCTGGGCGCGTAATTCACGGATTTGACCTGACTGTCGGGGAAAGTCTCGGCGTAGAATCTAGCGGCGGCTTCGGCGTCCCTGTCGTACCACAGGCAGATCGTGTTCTTGGCGATTGTCATTTTCTGTCCTTTCGGCTTTGCAATCTGTTCCGGCTCGGTGTCCGGCATCGCTGGGCGGATGAGATTTAACGTTGCGATGCCACAACAGGTTCCGTGACCATGGCACGAAAGCTTATCGGGGTTGAGACGATTTGCGCGAAGTGGTTCAATCGGGCAATCCGGTGCCGGCCAGGTCGCAAACCCAATGACCTGCGACAGACGGTTGCGCAGCACGAGAGTGAAGTCCAAATGCCATCGGGCCGAAAACTGCACTCAACTGGAACGCAAGCAACCGCGGGTGAGTTAGAGTGAGAACACTGGTGGATGAGAGGGAAATGGGCAACACCCTCGGCCCTCATGTTTTGCTGCGGGCCGGGCATCTGTCTTGCCAAACCAAAGGACGCCCATGGATCACTCCCACCTGCTGCTCATCTTCCTAACCCAACTGATCGTTCTGCTTTTGGTCGGACGTCTGTTGGGCGAGGCGATGTCCCGCATCGGGCAGCCAGCGATTTTTGGGCAACTTCTGGCGGGCGTGGTGCTTGGGCCGTCCCTGTTTGGCGCGCTCTTGCCTGAATGGCACAAGACCGTATTTCCCGACTCGCCCGACCTGAAGACCATGATCGACGCCATATCGCAGGTCGGTATCCTGCTGCTGTTGTTGCTGACCGGAATGGAAACCAACCTGGACCTGGTTCGGCGCAGGTTTGGCGTCGTCGTGGCGACCTCCCTGACCGGTATAGCGCTCCCATTCGCCTGCGGGTTGGCGCTCGGGTTTCTGCTGCCCGCCGATCTGGTGCCGGATGAGGGGCGCAAACTGGTCACTGCGTTGTTCATCGGCACGGCGCTGTCGATTTCGTCCGTCAAGATCGTCGCGATCGTACTGATGGAAGTTGGCTTCATCCGCCGCGATCTGGGGCAGCTGATCCTGGCCACGGCCATCCTGGATGACACCATCGCCTGGATTTTGGTCGCGATCATCTCCGGTATCGCGGCAGAGGGTAGCATCAGTGTCGGCCAGATCGGGTTCAGTGTCGCGGGTGTCGTGCTTTTCCTTGGACTGAGCTTCGTTTTCGGGCGCCATCTTGTGGCCCGTTTGATTCGCTGGAGCAACGATACCCTCACCATCGAATTTCCGGTGGTCACCGCCGTCCTGATCGTCACCCTGTCCCTGGCATTGGTCACCGACCTGATCGGCGTTCACACCGCCCTTGGTGCCTTCGTGGCCGGGGTGCTGATCGGGCAGTCACCAATTCTGAAAGGTCATATAGAACAAGAACTTCGCGGCCTGATCCTGGCGTTCTTCAGTCCGGTATTCTTCGCGGTCGCAGGGCTTGGCATGGATCTGACAACGCTCGCCGAACCCAATATGCTGCTCTTCGCACTGGCCTTTGTTCTGGTGGCGTCGGTCGGCAAGTCGCTGGGCGCGACGATTGGTGGCCGGCTCGCCGGATTGACCGGCTGGGAATCCATTGCGCTTGCGAGCGGTTTGAATGCCAGAGGCTCGACAGAAGTGATCATCGCCACGATCGGCATGACGATGGGCGTGCTGAACACCGAACTTTACACACTTATCGTCGCGATGGCGATGATTACGACCATGATCATGCCGCCGACGCTAAGATGGGCCTTGGCGCGCGTGCCAACCCGTCCGGACGAACAGGCTCGGCTGGAAAAGGAAGAAGCCGACGAGAAAGATCACCTTCCGAACATGGAAAGAGTTCTCGTCGTTGTAGACGACAGCGCCAATGCCAAGCAGGCGCTGCGGCTTGCCGGTGCCTTCGCAGCGGCACAGAACATTCTGACCACCATCATGATGAAGACCGCTGCTTCTGAAGACGGAAAAGCTGCTGTTGGCGAAGAGACCGTCCCGGCGGCCGGAATTGACCTCGTGAAATCAACGGCCGAAGTGGCAATGGCAAAATTGTCGACGGACGCCAAGCCTGCTGATGAGAATCCGGGCGATGCGACTTCGCCGATCCCGATCAGCGACCTGATCCGCAGCAAGGCGCTGGATGATCTGGCTGCGGGCGAAGCCGAAATCGCCAAGGGCTACAACCTGCTGTTTGTCGGTTACCGCAAACCGTTCAACCAGGACGGCAGCCATTTTGCCGACGATGTGGACCGGCTTTTCCGGTCAGCCGACTTTCCTGCAATGATCAGCCTCAACGGATCGCAGCAGCCTGCAGACAACTTGCCTCGCAACATTCTTGTGGCAGCGGATGGCACGCAAAGCGGAAGTCTGGCAACCGAGATTGCGGTGGCATTGGCCCGGGTAACCGGCGGTCGCCTTACCGTCCTGCATGTCATTGAACTGGCTGAGGAAAGCAACATCTTGCGCAGGTCGGCACCCGGCCGCATCAGTTCGATCCTCACTCATGCCGACGTCCATGCCCGCCGTCACGGCATCACCGCTGTACCGCTGCAGGTGGTCAATCCACATCCTCATCGCGTCATCCGGCGATTGGCCGACAGTGGGCGCTTCGATCTGATCGTCCTTGGCGCAATGCTGCGACAGGATGACGAAAAGCTGCTTGGTCCGAGGACGCGTGATCTGGTTCGCTCGCTGCGCGCGCCTTTGCTGTTGATTGTGAAATAGGTCGCCCGACGACCCGTGGCCCGCGCGAACATGTATCCAACGGGTCGCAGCCAAACATTTCCTGGAAAGTGGACCATCGAGTCAAGCCGCATGGACACCGAAATTAACCATTTGGCTCTACGATCCACACTGCGGACCTCGACGAGATTCGCCCTCGCCACTGCAGTTAGAGCAGAAAACCACTAGCTCAATACATCTTGGAGTTGCGAAGCGCGAGAATCCAGCTAAAATGTCAAAATCGATTGCACGCTGCAATCGCACACATCGCACGACACGCTTAGGGAAGAAGGCCAGTACCACATGGAAGCAATGCACTTCAAAACCGTGTGCGACTCGCTGGCAAAAAAGTTAACCAATTGGGCCCGGCAAAGCCTGACTATTGAAAAAGGCGAAAATGTCCGCCTGCATGGAATTGATCGTTCAAATACATTGACAGGGCTATCAGATCTGTTTTTCAAGGACTCCGTTTCCGGATTCTGCCCGACTCACGGTCAGAGGCTCAAATTTCTCAACCAAGAGACACTCGATTCCTCCACATTAAGAAATACATTCTTTCCGCAGATTTTTGCGTCACACTCTAAAGCGACAGAGATGAACCTGAAGGTAGAATTTCAGGGTTCATTCCTTTTGAAGATCCTTGTCACCGATCCAGACGAAAAAGTCAGCGTGATAACCGAAGTTTCCGTTGCCTCAGCAGGGCGCTCGATTCAGCGTTTTGCGTTGGGCGCACTTTCCGAACTTGCGAATGGGTCGCGTCTAAGCTGGATAGTCAGGGCTGACGATGATGATGCTGAACTGTTCGATATTTCCTGGGAGACGGTAGCGCCAAGGACTGCGTCGGGACGAATGGCTGTGGTAATACGCACTTACGGACGAACACCCGACGTTCTCAAGTTGCTCCGCTCTTTCGAATCCCAATCCGGTCATGGTGACCACGGGCGCATACTGCGAAATATCTTCTTTCTGATCTATGATTCGAGCGCCGAACTGACCGGAGACGAGTACGATTGCATCGCGGACCTGAGCAAAATCAATGCATTTGTCTTCTCCGGACCGAACTTGGGTGGCGGTGGCAATATGAGTTTAGAACTGCTTGGGTTGAGCAAAGCGATTTCCGCTGCCAATATTGAAATCGACGAGTTGCTTCTACTCGACGATGACCTTGCCGTTTCTCTGGAATCCATCATCCGAAATTGGAGCCTATCCCTTTTTCGCACGGATCACTCATTTCACTCGTCCCCGGTGCTCATGAAATCCCGACCCAGACGACTATGGGAGGATGGAGCCTTCTGGGGTCGCTTCATTGGAGGAAAAAGCGACAATACCCGGACGTTCCCGGTGCCGCGTTTGGTCGGACATAATCGAGAATTCCGAGGCGCAGAAAATCTGTATGAAATGGCCCGGCTCAACGAGGTGGAATATTGCACGTTCATTTTCCTGTCGATGCCCTATTGCAGGCTCGTCGAGCTGGGCTTGCCAGTTGCCTTTTTCCTGCGTGGCGACGATGTCGAGCTGTGCCTTCGCCATGTCTCCATGGAGGGCAATGTCGTGTCGAATCCAAATCTTTCGGTCTGGCATGAGCCATTTCACTCCTATTCTCAAGAATACATGTCAATCGCGCATGGAACCATAATAAATCTGGTTTACGGATCTGCTGATCTTGAGTCACTTGTGGAATTCTTCCATGGCATTGCGCTTTCTCATCTGTCGATCTCCGATTACGTCGGTTTGTCAATCTATGGGGATGTCCTGAGAGACCTGATTTCGCATGACCGGTTCCTCGTGCCGGGCTTCTCGAATCATTACGCAGATCTGATTGCCAGATATAGAAAGCATGACGCGGCGTTCTCCCTTCTCCCAACTGAACTATTGGACAGCGTGAAAGCAGAAGCCACAAGAGTCGGGGAAGCGGCATACTTTGGTAACTTCCTTCATTTGACCAAGGAACCGCTTCCCCGGAACTTGACTAAAGTGGTGCTACGGAATCCTCACACCGAAAGAAGTTGTCTGTATGACGCAAAGGATCCCGCAAGGTTGACCAAGCTTGCGGCTGTGGCCGGCAGTTACTATTCGGCTCTGGCGAACTTTTGCGAAACTCTGGAAGATCAACGATCCTTCTATGCGAAGAGACTGGCTGCCACCAAATGCCCAGAGTTCTGGATAAATGAAGTTGGTTGCATGAATGGCTTTGAGGTGCTGCATGGCTGATACCGGACCTTATGAAATACGGCCCGCCAATTATCGGGACAGACTTAA
>JBDTQR010000130.1:0-13034 GCA_039932095.1 bacterium
AGACGTGGGAGAGTAGGTCACCGCCAAACCTAGTGAAAAGCAAATAATCCCTCTGCACGATCACAGAACACAAACCGCCCCAGCATAAACGCAGGGGCGGTTTGCGTTGTAAGCCCTCAATTCCACCAGAGATCCCGACGCCACCGGAAGTGAAGCCGCCGAGGCAGGCTCACAGGACCAGATTGCCCGACTCCAGAAATGTGACCGCGCTGAGCGTGATGGCAAAATCCGCCGACAATAGCGCGTCCACATTGCCCTGAAGCAGATGCTTCACCGGTTCGAACCGCACCATCCCGACGACATCCGCATGCGCCGCTTGATAGTCGGCGAAACTCATGCTGCCGATATAGACGAAATCCTGGTTGCCGGAATGGCCAGCCCTGGTGTCTGCGTCGATCCGGTGCAGGTCGATCCGGTCGCCCTGTTCGGCGTGAAAGTCGGCGATCGTGTCGCGCAATTCGCCGGGACGACTGTCGCTGACTTTGAGGAAGATGAAGCGGTCGGCCGCTGCGCCAATGCCGGACGCATAGTCGCCTACCAGTAGGTCCTGACCCTTGCCGCCAATGATCCGGTCGACGCCGTCGCCGCCGACGATCGTGTCATTGCCGCGATAGCCGTCGAGCCGGTCATCAAGACCTGATCCGTTGATCCGATCATTTCCGATCAACACTTTCGGCATCGTTAAAAGTGAGGGATCAGCCACCAGAGAGGCAACATCCATACCGTCAAACGACATGGTGTAATGCGTCGAACCGCCGGGTTTGGCCGAGATGCTTCGGATTGTTCCGCTGACAAGCACGCCCATGTCGTAGCCGAACAAAGTTGGATAGACGCTCAGAACGTCGAACTCGATGGAACCGGAGATGCAATCGAATTCACGGTCGGCCTGCAACGGCATCGGCAGGGACAACAGATGCGCCAATTTGCTGCCGCCAATCAAATGGTGCATGTCTGTGGCATACACGGCGGAAAAGCTGGCCAAGGTGGGATACTTTCGCTCTGCGTTGACACCTTATCTCGGCGTCAACTCTGCCAGCCCACAACGGAAAAGTCCAGTTCCCCGCGCAACCGACAAATCGGCTCAGTCCACGGTGGGGGTGTTCAGGTGCCGCGGGGGCTGGTGCGGACCTGACTTTGGCAGATCAGGGCTTCTGTCGGGTTTCAAGCGCGGCGACACGTTCTTCCAGCGCGATGTTTTCCTCACGCGCCTTCTGCGCCATTGCGCGGACGGCGTCAAACTCTTCCCGGGTGACAAAGTTGCGGTCAGCCATCCAGCGGTCGACCAGACCCTTCAGCGCGGTTTCCGCCTCTGACTTGGCACCCTGGGCCACGCCCATGGCGTTGGTCATCAGTTTCGACATGTCGTCGAAGAATTTGTTGCCGGGTTCCATGGCGCTGTCTCCTGTAGTTTGACCCTATATGGGACGCTCGGCGCCGCCGTACAAGAGAGCGTTTGTCGCGGCGCTTGGTTGACTTCGCTGGGTCCAGCCCCCTAAACCCGCGGGCAGAGTGCAGCGAGGTCAGCATGTCCTACATCCCGTTTCCGCCCCTGTCACCGGAGATTTTTGCGGTCGATGTTGGGGGCTTTCATCTGGCGCTGCGGTGGTATGCACTGGCCTATATCGCCGGGCTGATTGCCGGATGGTGGTTAGTCCGGCGGGCGATCCGCACAACCCGGCTGTGGGCTTCCGGGCCGCCGATGACCGAGCCGCAGGTGGAGCAATTGCTGACCTGGGTTATAGCCGGGGTCATTCTGGGTGGGCGGATCGGCTATGTGCTGTTCTACCAGCCGGAATTGTACCTGCAGAACCCGTGGCAGATCCTGCAGGTCTGGCAGGGCGGCATGTCGTTTCACGGCGGGTTTCTTGGGGTTGTGATTGCCGGGGTGATCTTTTGCCGCAAAGAGCGGATTTCGATGCTGTCGACCGGCGATCTGATGGCGATGGTGGCGCCGATCGGGCTGTTCCTCGGCCGGATTGCCAATTTCATCAATGGCGAGTTGTGGGGGCGGCCGACCGATATGCCGTGGGGCGTCGCGTTTCCGGGTGATGCGGCGCAGTTCTGCCCCGGTGTCCTTGGGGTCTGTGCCCGGCACCCCAGCCAGATTTACGAGGCGCTGCTGGAGGGCATTCTGCTTGGCACGCTGGTGATGTTGGCGGTTTGGCGGGCGGGCTGGCTGGCATGGCCGGGCCGGGTGATGGGATTGTTCGTCGCAGGTTACGGTCTGGCGCGGTTTGCCGTCGAGTTTGTCCGCCAGCCGGACGCGCAATTTGTCAGTGACGGCAATCCGTTGGGGTTGGCCTGGCAGGTCGGCGGCTGGGGTTTGACGCAGGGTCAGGCTTTATCGGTGCCGATGATAGCCGTGGGGCTGTTCTTTCTCTGGCGTGCCAAGGCATGACGGCCCTGGGCGATCTGCTGATGGCGCGGATTGCTGCCACCGGGCCGATCACTCTGGCCGACTATATGGCGGAATGTCTGCTGCACCCAAAGCACGGCTACTATACCACACGCGATCCGTTCGGGGTGACCGGGGATTTCACCACGGCACCGGAGATCAGCCAGATGTTTGGTGAGTTGGTGGGCCTCTGCCTGGCGCAGGCTTGGCTGGATCAGGGGTCGCTGTCGCCGTTTGTGCTGGCAGAACTGGGGCCGGGCAGGGGGACCTTGATGGCAGATGTGCTGCGGGCGAGCAAAGCCGTGCCGGGGTTTCACGCTGCCATGCGGCTGTGTCTGGTCGAGGCCTCGCCAGTCTTGCGTGCCCGTCAGGCCCAGGCTTTGGCCGGGGTGGAGGTGACCTGGTGTGACCGCGTGCAGGATCTGCCGTTGGATCCCCTGTTCCTGATCGCCAACGAGTTCTTTGATGCCTTGCCGATTCGGCAGTTTCAGCGGGTGGGCACTGGTTGGGCCGAACGGATGGTGGGTCTGGTGGCTGGGGGTCTGTCGCTGGGTCTGGCCCCGGTGGCGCGCATGCCCGGGCTGGACGGTCGATTGGCAGATGTCCCTGGGGGTGAGATTGTCGAGATTTGTCCGGCGGCTGCAGGGATTGCCGAGGAAGTCGCGCAGCGGATCGCGGCGCAGGGTGGCGTGGCGGTAATCGTCGACTATGGCGACTGGCACGGGCATGGCGACACGGTTCAGGCCGTGAAATCCAACGCTTACACCGGAGTGTTTGATGCGCCGGGGCAGGCCGATCTGACCGCGCATGTCGATTTTGCCGCCCTCGCCGTGACAGGTGTTGCACATGCCTACAGGACGCAGGGCGCGTTCCTGCAGCGGTTGGGCATTGCGGCGCGGTCGGCGCGATTGGCGGCAGGACTGACCGGGCCGGCCTTGCAATCGCACCTTGCAGCGACGCGGCGCTTGACCGACGATGCGGAAATGGGAAGCTTGTTTAAAGTGCTGGCGCTCTATCCATTGGCCAGCCCTCCCCCGCCGGGACTGTTCTGATGCTGGAAATTCTGACCTCTGAGGCGATTGCCCCGCGGCATGGCTTCTTTACCCGCAAGGGAGGGGCCTCGTCCGGCATTTTCGCCGGACTGAATTGCGGGCCGGGGTCCAGCGATCAGTCCGATATCGTGAAAATCAACCGTGCGCGGGTGGCCGACGCCATGGACTTGCCGTCGACAGCCCTGATCAGCCTGAACCAGATCCATTCGGCCACGATTGTCACGCTGACCGAACCGCCGGAGGGGCGGATCACGGCGGATGGCATGGTGACCAAGGTCCCGGGCATCGGTCTGGGCATTCTGACCGCCGATTGCCAACCGGTGCTGTTCGCCGACGCCGATGCCGGGGTGATCGGTGCCGCTCATGCCGGCTGGCGCGGGGCGCGGGACGGGGTTCTGGCTGCCACGGTTGATGCGATGGTGGCTTTGGGGGCGCGGCGCGAAGGCATAAATGCAGTGATCGGGCCTAGTATCAGTCAGCGGGCCTATGAAGTTGGCCCCGAGTTTTTCGAGGCTTTCACCAACGAAGATCCGATGAACAGCCGGTTCTTCGCGCAAGGCACCGAGGACCGAATGCAATTCGACCTGCCATCATTTGGCCTGCATGCCCTGCGACGGGCCGGGGTGGGCCATGCCGAATGGATCCGGCATTGCACCTATAGCGACCCGGAGCGGTTCTATTCCTATCGCCGCACCGCTCATCTAGGCGAGGCCGATTATGGCCGCCTGATCTCGGTCATCCGGCTGTAGCCCGCCCCGAATTGTGGCGAAACTGGGCACGATCCGCCTTAATGAATTCGCGCAATGCCCGCATCATGGCCCAATGACTGCCGCAAAGCTTGGTCAAATTCGATCTAACGCCGACAGGACTCGGCATGTCGAAGGGGATGATCATGAAGAAAGAACGTCGCTGGCTGAAGACCGCCATTGCCACTTCGGCCGAACCGCAGCCGAGCCTGCCGTGGCAGCGTCAGACCCGCAGCCGTCCGGCGGCGATGAAGTCTGTGGTCCCCGCCAAAGCATCGGCGATCGCCGCGCGCTAGACTGATCGCCGAATCGTACCAGGTTGAAAGGGCTGACCCAAGGGTCGGCCCTTGTCATTTGTGGTGCCATTGCGTCACAAACCGCCGCGAATTGTTTCCGAATGAGCGACTAGTGCCTTAAGTACCCACCATTGTTTCCATTATCAGCCGAATGAGATTTGGCCTTTGACAGGCCGCCGGATTCACACCAACAATGCCTTGTAGTTGTCCTGATCCCGTCGGACGGCGAGGCGCGGCACGACCGGGGTGATCCCGGGCCCCTTCGACGACCGGACAGGGTGAAAGCCGCTCCATGGAATGTTGCTCGGTAAGGCGGCCCCGGTGATCCTCTGACACCGTTAAGGGGCCGCCGCTTCCGTTCCATGGCCAGCACACTTCCATTTGATCAAATTATCGGGCATAAGGCGGCAAGGCCCTTCGGCCAAGGATGAGGACTGCCATGACCATCATTGCCGGAATTGACGCCGTCCGCCTGCAGCGGTTCGCCGACCGCGAGGCACGGCGGTTTGCAGCGACCCGACCGGCCAGCAAGGCGGCGTTGCAGGCGGGGGCGGCAGCCTATCTGGACGGGGTGCCGCTGCATTGGATGAAGGACTGGCCGATGCCGCATCTGCCGGTGGTGGCGCGCGCCAAGAAAGCCAAGATCACCGACGTTGACGGGTATGAAATCGACGATTTCTGTTTGGGCGACACTGGTTCGATGTTCGGTCATTCGCCGGCACCGGTTGCCAAGGCGATACGACGGCAGGCGTCGCGTGGGCTGACCTACATGTTGCCGACCGAAGATGCCCTGGCGGCGGGAGAGTTGCTGACCAGGCGGTTTGGCGCGTTTCGCTGGCAGATAGCCACCACTGCCACCGACGCCAACCGTTTTGCCCTGCGGGTGGCGCGGGCGGTGACTGGCAAGCCCAAGGTGCTGGTGTTCAATGGCTGCTATCATGGCACGGTGGATGAGACATTCGTCACGCTGCAGGATGGCGCGACAATCACCAGGCCCGGTTTGCTGGGTCAGGTCGCAGATCTGACGTTGGGGGCGGTGTGCTGCGAATTCAATGACTTGGCAAGGGTTGAAGCGGCCTTGGCCAAGGGTGATGTTGCAGCGATCCTGACCGAGCCGGTGCTGACCAATTCCTGCATGGTATTGCCGGACGACGGTTTTCACGCCGGGCTCAGGGCGTTGGCAACGCAGTATGGTGCGCTGTTGATGATTGACGAAACCCATACGATATCGTCGGGTCTTGGCGGCTATACGCGGTTGCATGGTTTGCAGCCGGATATTTTTGTTGTCGGCAAATGTGTGGCTGGCGGCATACCGACTGCGGTCTGGGGGCTGAGCGATGCGGTAGCCGAACGTTATCTGGCGGTGAATGCCGGACGGGCGTCGGGTCATTCCGGCATGGGCACCACCCTGTCCGCCAATCCGATGCAGTTCGCCTGCCTGCGCGCCACTCTGTCCAAGGTGATGACCAAAAAGGCCTATGCAAGGATGGAAAGCCGTGCCGCCCGGCTGGCGTCAGGTCTGGCGGCGTCGGTTGCGGCGCAGGGGGCACCGTGGCATGTCGTCCGCGTTGGTGCCCGTGTCGAGTTCATCTGTGCGCCGGGGCCATTGCACGATGGGGCCGAGGCGGCCTTGGCCCATATGCCGGCAGTTGAGGCGGCGGTCCATGTCGCGCTGTTGAACCGGGGCTGTCTGATTGCGCCATTCCACAACATGATGCTGATCAGCCCGGCGACCAAGAAGCGTCAGGTCGACCGGCTGATTGCGGCCTTTGACGAAGTGCTGACCGAATTGTTCGCATGACCGCCATGACCCAGACCAGCCCCTCCGGTTCCAGGATCGCCGAGGCCGAGGCCTTCCTTGCCGCTCATCCGGAGGTTGAAGCTTTTGATCTCGTCTTGCACGATTCGAACGGAATTGGCCGGGGTAAGGTCATCCGACGCCACGAGTTGTTGTCGATTTACAAGAACGGCCGCCATTTGCCGATTTCCATCCTCGGTCTGGATATCTGTGGTGAAGATGTCGATGAGACCGGGCTGATCTGGGATCAGGGTGATGCAGACCGCCGGGGTTGGCCGATCCCCGGCACTTTGGTCGCGTTGCACGGAACTGTGCCTGCGCGGGGCGAAGTGCTGCTCAGCGTCTATGAACTGGACGGCAGACCGTTGACCTCGGACCCGCGCCATGCATTGCAACGACAGGTGGACGCGTTGGCCGCCGAGGGCCTGGCCGCAGCCGGAGCGTTTGAACTGGAGTTCTATCTGCTAGAGAATGAGCGCGGGCCGGATGGCCGCGTCGTCCCTGCGCGGGATGTGCTCGACGGGCGCGGCGGCACCAAGACGGCGGTCTATTCGGTGGATCAGTTGCATGGCATGTTACCGCTGTTCAATGACATCTACGCGGGCGCGCGGTTGGCGGGAATTACGGCTGAGACGCTGATTTCGGAATACGGGCCGGGACAGTATGAGCTGACGCTGCACTACCGCGACAATGTCCTGCAGGCGGCGGATGACCTGCTGCGGCTGAAGCGGATTGTCCGGGCGCAGGCCCGGGCGCATGGCGTGACCGCCTGTTTCATGCCGAAACCGCATGAGGATTTTGCAGGCTCGGGGATGCATTTCCATGTGTCGGTGATGGACCGCACCGGCCGCAATATCTTTGTCGAGGATGTCGACGGGCAATACAACGCGGCCATTCTGCACGCTATCGGCGGGCTCAGGGCGACGATGGGTGAGGCGATGCTGGTCTTTGCCCCGCATGCCAATTCGTGGCGGCGTTTCGCCAGCCAGTCCTATGCTCCGGTCAGCCCGACCTGGGGGGTCAACAACCGCTCGGTCGCGCTGCGCATTCCGGCGGGCGATATCAACGCCCGGCGGATCGAGCATCGCCCTGCTGGCGTGGATGCCAACCCCTATCTGGTGGCGGCGACAGTGCTGGCCGCGATCCGGCATGGCTGGGCCGGGCGGATCGATCCGGGGCCAGAGACCACAGGCAACGGCTATGCCGACGCGCCGGACGCACCGCCAGTGCCCGCCGATTGGCGGTCGGCGATCGAGGCGGCCAAAGCATCGGCTTTCCTGCAGGACGCACTCGGCACCGACATGCACCGCACCTTCACGGCGGTGCTGCAGGCGGAATATGCCAGGGTGATGCGCCGGGTGCCGGATGTCGACCTCGACCTGTACCTGCACACGGTTTAGGGACCGCAAGGGTGAATCCCTGTCGGCGGCCCGCCCTCCGGCGGATCAGTCGGCCTGTTGCCAGTGGCAGCGCTGCGCACAGGTCGGAACCCCGGCCTGAATGGCGCGGGCGATGATCCCGGGCACATCGCCATGCAGCCCGAGCGCGGGCAGCAGTCGCCCCTGAAAACCGGCTTGGGTCAGGGCTGCAGGAATATCGTCGGTCACATGGTCACCCGAGGCGGCAAAGAAGGGCAGGCAAGCGGCATCTGGCCCGTGTCCGGTGATACTGGCCAGTCGGGGCGTCTGATCAATGAAGGCGGCATCCACCCGCGCGACACCGGCCTCGCGGGCGATACGGTCCGCGACATGGTTGGCTATGGCCGCGGGAACCGGGCTGCGGAACGATCCATGGGCGGCAAGAACCACGCTGGCGGGCCGCATGTCGGCGATGATCCGGATGGCAAGGTCGTGGATCGCGGGATCGCAACCCAGCGGCTCCAGCACTTGCCAGCCGGGCCCGCCGGCCTCGGCCAATCTGGCGGGCAGATGAACCCGGCTGAACCAGCCGCCCGCCATGAACAAGGGATAGGCCCGGCCTTGCGGCCCAAGTCGGCTGATGGCGCGGCTGAGCGATCGGGGGGCCGCGAGCGTGGCGGACTCGATCTGCCAGCCGGGCAGCAGCAACGCCACCCGCGCGGTGAGGTCGGCGAGCTCGGTCTCGGCAGGGTCGGGGTCCGACGGCTGACCGTGGCTGATGACAAGGGCGGTGCGGGTCACGCGCTGTCGCCGTACAGGCCGGGCAGGGCGGCCGCCGTCACGGCAGTGCGGCAATGGTCGATGAAGGCGGTGACGGTGCGGCGCCGCTCCGGGGCCTTGGGCAACAGCAGCCCGATCTGCATCGGCCGCACCCCGCCCTCCAATGGCACGAAGATCAGTTTGCGACCATCCGGTGCCCGGTCCGAGCCAAGGCGGATATTGGCGACCGAATAGCCAAAGCCATTGGCCACCATCGCCCGCATGACGCCCATGTCGCGGGTCCGCTCGGCAATCACGGGCTGCAGGCCCTCTTTGGCAAAGAACGACAGGAAGTAGGCGGCGCTGTAAGGCAGGTCCAACAGGATCATCGGATGCGGGGCAAGGTCGGCAGGGGTCACGGATGGCCGGCTGGCAAGGGTGTGACCCTCGTGCAGAAGGGCATAGGGCGACAGCGGGATCAGCGGCAGAAAATCAAGATCGGGCGGGATATCAAGGTCATAGGTCAGGGCAATGTCGAAACGCGCCATCCGCAGGCCGTCGAACAGTTCGGCCTGATCGCCCTCATGCTGGCGGAAAGTTGCGTCGGGGTAGCGGTCGGAATAGCTGCGGCGCAGTTGCGGCAGCAGGACCTGGGCAAAGGTCAACAGGCAGCCAACCGTCAATGGACCGGCGACACGGCCGGTGATGACAGCGGCGCTGTCGGTCAACCGGCGGGCGGCGGTCAGCACCTCGCGCGCAGTGGCGACAAACTGCCGGCCGCCCTCGGTCAGCGACAGACCTTGGGCATGACGGCGTATGAACAGCTGCAGGCCGAAGGTCGCCTCCAGCTGGCCAATCGCCGCCGAGATCGAGGGCGACGAAACATTCACCCGCTCCGCCGCAAGTGCAACCGAGCCGCAATCGGCCACCGCGACAAGGTATTCCAGCTGACGAAGGGTGAAGCGCAGGGTCATGCACGGCAGATTAGCCTGTCAGGGCCGGGGTTGACCAGAGCCTCCCGCCGGGGACAGGGACGGCGTGGTGACCGGGTCAGCGATCCCCCGGCACACCGTATTTCGGCGCCTCGCGCGGGTCATGCGCCCGCTGGATATAGGCTGGCATTTGCGGGCCATAGACATCCCAGGCCCGGGCGACGGCGGCGACGGGGTCGCCCTCTTCGGTCCAGTCACAGCGCAGGTCGGCCACCGGCCAGCTTTCGGCATCGACCATCAGCAACCCGGCAGAGTGGATGGGCCCAGCTTCGCCGCCGGCATCCTGCCCGGCGCGCAAAGCGGCAATCAGCCGGTCGCCGAGATCGCCTGAGGTGCCGAATCCGTTGATCATCGCCTGTGGGACGCCGGAGTTGGCCAGCATATTGCCGCCCGCCACCACGCCGTTGCCCTGTGCGGTGGCCCAGATCCCCAGAATCCGGTCGCCGGAATATGTGGCCACCCGGCCCTGACCGTCCACCACCATCAATTGCCGGTAGTCGATGAACGGCGCCTGCGCCACCACCTGCGCCATCGCCGCCTCCGCACCCAGCCCCTGCGCCAACAGATCCAGCAGGCGCGGCCCCAGTGCCGGATCGGTGATATTCTGCGATGCCGCCACGCCAACTTTGGCCCGTGCATGGGCACAGCGCGCCGCAACTGCGGGCGAGGAGGACGAGATCACCATGCCGAAGCGGTTGGTGTCGGGGCAGCGGGCGAGCAGCGAGAAGGTCATGGCAGTGCCTTTCTGGACAGGGCGGGGATCATGCGGACAACTATACTCCCACCCGGCACATTGGCCAAAATATCCTCGGGGTTTGGGGGCGAGCCCCCAATCCGGCTCAATCCGGGATCACGGCGGTCGCATCGATCTCCACCAGCCATTCCGGGCGGGCGAGGGCGGTGACGACGACGCCGGTCGAGACCGGGTGGACGCCCTTGATATACTCGCCCATCGTCCGGTAGACGGCTTCGCGGTGGCGCACGTCGGTCAGATAGACCACGACCTTGCACAGATGCTCCATCTGGCCGCCGCATTCCTCGATCAGCTGGCGGATGTTCTGCATGACCTTATGGGTCTGCTCAACCGGATCGTGGCTGGTGATGTTCTTCGCGGTTTCAATCTCTTGCGGGCACTGGCCGCGCAGGAAGATCGTGGTGCCGCGGGCCACGACCGCCTGGGCAAGATCATTGTCCAGCTTCTGTTCGGGATAAGTTTCGCGGGTGTTGAACGGGCGGTGGCGGGTATGGGCCATTGGGGTTCCTTGGCAATGCGGGCAACGAAGCGGAGGCGTGGGCCAGACTGAAAGGCTCAGTCGGGGATCTTTGAGGCAAGATAGCTGGCGAATTCGAAGTTCGGCCGTTCAAGATGGCTGAGCGGGCCGGGAGAGGACAAGCCCGCGACAAGGCCACGGTAGACCTTTTCGGTGCAACCCTTGTCCTCGATATTCACCTCATCCAGCAGAGCCTTGACTGATGCGAGATTGGCCTCGGCGGCGGGATCGGCCAGCCATTCCGGGCTCATCCCGCCACCGTAGAGCACGTTGACATGGCCGGGGCCGTCGGGGGTCAGGCTGAGATACCAGAAATAGCCGGGGGTCAGGGTGATCATCAGCGAGGGGTAAATCGACAGGAGCCAGGTCATCCGACGCGCGTCCCCCTGCAACGTGGTGTTGGACGGATGGGCGAGGGCGAGGGGGACCAGATCGTTCTTCAGGATGAAATGGTAGTTGAAGGCCGGGAAACCCTCGGGGCAGGTCATTTCCATCAGATTGCTCGACCCGCCAATGGTGCCGGAATGGCAGACGGGCAGGTGGTAGCTTTCCATGAAATTCTCGGCGAGGACCTTCCAGTTGGTCGCCCAACGAAACGTCTCGCGAAAGGTTTCTTGATAGGCGCCCATGTTCAGATGGCCGATCAGCGATTCAACCTCGGCCAACTGGCTATGCGGCGAGACGGCGTCGGGGTTCAGGGTGACCATGATCCAGCCCAGCCAGTTTTCGACCCGAACGGCGGGCAGGGCGATGTCATCCTTGCAGAATGCCGCGTTGGCCCCCATCGCGGGGGCACCGCGCAGGCTGCCGTCGAGGTTGTAGGTCCACGCGTGGTAAGGGCAGACGATGGCGCGGACATGGCCGCGACCCTCCAGCAGGGTCGACATGCGGTGGCGGCAGACATTGGACATGCCGCGCAAGACGCCCTCGCGGTCGCGCAGGATGATCACCGGCTCGCCGGTGATCTGCATGGTCAGGTAGTCGCCCGGATTTGGCAAGCTGTCGGCGCGGCCGGCGCAGAGCCATTCGCGGGCGAAGATGTGACGCTCCTCCAGCGCGAGGAAGGCTGGCGAGGTATAGACCGATTTCGGCATGGCGCGGGCGCGTTCGAACGGCTGGGCAACCGTGGCGCGCAACTCGTCAAGCGGGGAGAGGGTGGGGTCGTGCTGGGTCATGATGGCTTTCGGAGCGGGGATCAATGCGCGTCAGCCTAGCATCGGGGAAATGGCCGGCAAACGAAAGCAGGATGTGAGGATGCAGCGCTTAGGCAAAAGCTAAGCCGGTTTACGGTTGCCGGATGCAGGGCGCGGGATTATGCGGGGGCCATGAAGATATTGTTTCTGGGCGATGTGATGGGACGGGCCGGGCGGGCTGGGGTGGCGGAACGGCTGCCAAGGCTGCGGGCGGACTGGGGGTTGGATTTTGTCGTGGTGAACGGCGAGAATGCCAGCCAGGGCGCGGGACTGACCGGCGAGCATGCCAAGATCCTGCTGGCCGCAGGAGCGGATTGCGTGACTTTGGGCGACCATGCCTTTGATCAGAAGGACATGATTTCCTATTGCGAAACCGAGGGACGGATCATCCGGCCGTTGAACTATTCGAAGGTCGCGCCGGGGCGAGGGGCGAAGGTGTTCGCCGCCACCCAGGGCAGGCGGGTGCTGGTGGTGCAGGCTTTGGGGCAGGTGTTCATGAAGCGGCCGTTTGATGACCCGTTCTCCGCGGTGGAAGGGGTGTTGAAGACCCATCCGCTGGGCGGTTCGGTGCAGGCGACGATTGTGGAGATTCATGCCGAAGCGACCAGCGAAAAGATGGCCATGGGGCATTGGTGTGACGGGCAGGCCTCGCTGGTGGTGGGGACCCATACCCACGTTCCGACCGGGGATGCGATGATATTGAACAAGGGGACCGGCTATCTGAGCGATGCGGGGATGTGCGGCGATTATGATTCGGTGATCGGGATGGAGAAGCTGGAGCCTTTGCGGCGCTTCATCACGGGGATGAATTCGGCGCGGTTCGAGCCGGCGTCGGGGGAGGCGACGTTGAGCGGGGTTTATGTCGAGACCGACGACAAGACTGGCAAGGCGACACGGATCGAAATGGTCCGGCAGGGCGGACGGTTGCAGCAGGCGGGACCCTGAGACCTGTCCACGTGTGAAAGACCTGATAAACTATTGAAATTGAATAGAATTGGTTTTTTTGGTAACCTGATTTTAAGGATTTCACCGGCGAAGAAGCGGCGATTTTTCTGTGAAAAGTCCTGAGCAGCGGCGGGAATGACAAGGTCGATGTCGTAAAGCGCAGGCCATCGGCTGTCGTACTCTGGTAGGGTTCCGGCTCAATCCGCGCAGGGAGCTAGGCATGTCGCAG
>JBDTQR010000131.1:0-13027 GCA_039932095.1 bacterium
ATCTCGGTGCCTTCACCGCCACGGTGATGAGCGGCAATGTGTTCTTCGTCATCATACCCAATCAGCGCATCGTGGTGGCCGATCTGATCGCGGGCCGCACGCCAGACGCCAAATACGGCAAGATCGCCAAGCAGCGCAGCACCCATAACAACTACCTGACGCTGCCGGTGATCTTCCTGATGCTGTCCAACCATTACCCGCTGATCTTTGCCACCGAATACAACTGGGTCATTGCCTCGCTGGTGTTCCTGATGGGTGTCACCATCCGGCACTGGTTCAATACCAAACATGCCCGCAAAGGGAACCCGCACTGGACGTGGTTCGTCACGGCATTGCTGTTCGTCGCCGTGGCCTGGCTTTCAACCGCCCCGATGCGCCACCGCGCGCCCGAGGCGGCGATGAACGCCACCGACCTGATCTATGCCGCCGCCCCGGGCTTTGACGACATCACCAGCATCATTCAGGGCCGCTGCTCGATGTGCCACGCCCGCGAGCCCTCCTTTGACGGCATCAATTGGGCCCCGAAAGGCGTGCTGCTGGAGACACCGTCCGACATCGCCCGCGAGGCGCGGCGGATCTATCTGCAGGCCGGGATCACCCATGCCATGCCGCCTGCCAACCTCAGTTTCATCGAACCCGCCGAACGGGCGGCGATCGTGAAATGGTACCTGGCCGCCGGCCATGCCGGGATCGAAAGTTAAAGCACGAAGTCGGCCTCGTGGAAGGCGATCAGCCCCTTCACCTCGATGGTGAAATTGGCCAGTCCATCGCCGGTGATGTCGCCAGAGATCAGGGTATAATCATGAGCCTTGCCCGCCAGATTGACCTTTTCGAAAATCAGCTGTCCGGCGTGATGGTCAAAGCCCAGCGCGCCGCGAAAGACGAACGCCTCATTGTCCGGGCCACCGCTGATCGCATCGACGCCCGACAGGTCGACCTTGTCGCCCTGTTTGCGTGAGAAATCCTCGATCAGGTCGCGGGTGGTGTCGGTGGTGCCACTTTCGTAATAGGCGGTCAGGGTGAACACATCCGCCCCATGGCCCCCCGTCAGATCGTCGCGCCCGATCAGGCCGATCAGGGTGTCATTGCCACCGCCGCCGACCAGAACATCGTTGTCGGCCCCGAAGCCGCCATTCAGCAGGTCATCGCCACCCGCGCCCATGAGCACATCCAACCCAAAGCCGCCATCCAGCCACGCGCCGTGTGAACCGGCATGCAAAGTGTCGTTGCCGCTCATGCCCGACAGTTTGTTCAGCAGAACGCCCTCCACCGCGTTGGAGGCGATTAGATCGTCGGCCCCCTGTCCGCTGGTCAGATAGATGCCCTCGACCCCGGCGATGATGGTGCCATCATCCAGCGTGATCATCGGCTTTGACAGGTCAAGAACGATCGCGGTTGTCACCGGGAACAGCGTCAACGTCAGCCAATCCACTCCGCCACCGCCATAGACTGCAGCCGTGCCGCTGCCGGTGGAGGAACTGGCAAGCGTCAGAAACAGGTCATCATCGCCCGCGCCGCCGTAGATCCGGCTGTGACTGTTGTAGACGCTGATCGAATCATTGCCCGCATCGCCATAGAAATCCCCGGTGCCCGAGCCGCCAAACAGCGAGTCATTGCCATTGTCGCCGTCAAAGATCACATGACCGAAGTTCGGGTTGCTCGCCCGCAGAATGTCGTCGCCCGATCCGCCGCTGACCGTGGCGTCGCCGTTCTGAATCTCCAGACTGTCGTTGCCGCCACCCCCCGCGACAATCGAGGCCGCCGCCCCGACATAGACCTGATCAATGATGGAACTGCCGGTGTAGGTGAATGTACCGGTGATGTCGGTGAAGGTCCGGCTGGAAAAGGTCTCGAAGTTTTGAAACGTCGCGAATTTGCGGCCATCGGCCAGCATGGTGCCTTTGTTGCTGTCGATCTCAAGATCGCCGATGGTCGCGTCGCCTGCAGTCCATGACAGCCGGTCGGTGTCCAGACCGCCATCCATCCGCTGAATGCCGCTGCCAACGGCGGTGATGCCATTGAACGCCACGTCATCGTCACCGGCCCCGGATCTGATATAGCCCGCGTCAAAAAATGTCGTGGCATTGGTGCCGTTCAGATAGGCGGTGAAGATCGTGTCATTGCCGTCACCGCCGTCGATGGTATTGGCACCGATGCCCAGCACGGCATAGAGCCGCTCGAAATTGGTATAGATCGCGCCATTCACACCGCCGATGGTGAAGGTCATGGTTGACCCCATGACCGCGTGGACCGGGTCGTTGACGTTGCGCAGCGACTGCATGCTGATCAGGTCGTCGCCCTTGCCGCCGTCGACCAGTTGCCCGGAGGTCTGGGCATAGCTGCTCACGGTGTCATTGCCCGCCCCGGCGTCGATCTGGTCGTACCACGACAACGACGAAATCACATCGTCGCCGCCAAAGCCCTTCATTATGTTGTGGGACGTGTAATTGGTCTGGTCATCTCCTGACAGCGTGTCATTTCCGGCGCCGCCGTTCAGGACATCGTCGCCTTCACCACCCTCAAGCTGGTTTCCGCCGGCACTGGCGGTCAGGGTGTCATTGCCACCAACGCCGCGAATGATGTCTCCGGCGGTGCTGGCGGTGTAAGTGTCGTCGCCGGGAAACAGGGTGATGACCGTCATCTAATGCTCCAAAGACATTGGATTCAATAGGCACGTCGGATCAGGCTGCTATGCTTTCCAAACCCGAAACGACTGCCGGGGAACGCCTGAACCTTCTGAATATTCCGGCGTCTGTCAAGTAAACCCTTTGCTACAGATGGCTCCACGCCGTCCCGGGGCGAATTACCGGCTGAACTGCCAAAGGGTGGTATGGTGATAGGCTTCCCCCGGGCGCAACTCGATCGACGGAAAGCCTGCATGGTTCGGCGCATCGGGCCAGCCCTGCGGCTCGATGGCCAGCCCCTCATACAGCCCGCGACCCGGCCTCGGGCCATTGCGTCCGTCATAGACCTGCACGCCGGCTTCGGTGGTGGCGATGGTCATGGTCACACCCGACCCGCCTTTCAGCCACAGCACATCGCGCAGCCCGACCCGCCCGTCCGACAAGCAGAAATTGTGATCATAACTGTCAACTTGCGGGACGATCTCACGCATCTGGCGCAGGTCAAAGATCGTGCCGTCGACTGCGGCAATCTCGCCGTTCGGGCAGAAATCCTCGGTCACCGGCAAATAGCGGTCCGCAGCGATCTGCAGCGAATGGCCGGCCCAGGTCTCTGTCCCGTCCATGTTCCAGTAGCTGTGGTTGGCCACGTTGAACAGGGTCAGCGCGTTAGTCGTCGCCGTTACATCCAGCTGCAGCCCCCGCTCGGTGATGGCAAAGCTGGCGCGCACCGGCCGGTTACCGGGCATGTTGCCTTCCCCAGCGGGCAGGGTGACGGTCAGCGTCACGGCGCTGTCCGACATCTCGGCAATCTCCCACACTTTGCTATGGGTGCCCATCGCGCCGAAATGCAGGGTGTGCTTGCCCGACTGGTTCGGCTCGAACTGAAAGGTCTTGCCACCAATCGGCGCGCGGGCATCGGTGAAGCGGTTGACCACCGGCGCGACCAGCGCGCCATGATAGCGCAGCCTGCCCTCATAATCCGCCAGATTGTCGCTGCCGAGGGTCAGGTCATGGGCCACGCCCGCCAGCCGTACCGATTGCAGGGTGGCACCCCTGGTCAGGATCGACGCCGACAGATCGCCGCGCGACAAGGTGATCTTCCGCACCTCTTGCCCCGCCGCCGTCGTCCCGAACGTTGTGACACCCACCATCATCATCCCCCCGATTGGCCGCGCAAGTGGTGGCCGATGGGGCGGGGCAGGTCAAGGGGTCCAAGGCGCTTACGGTCGGTTCAGACATTCGGTGATCGTGTCGGCCACGCCCTGTAGCATCGCCTGATACTGGCCCCTGCCCGGCGCCATCGCGATAAACTCAAAATCCTGCGGCTGCCCGGTCCGCACCGGCTCGCCCCCGGTCAGCGCGGCAATGAACTTCGGGTCCCGGCCGATTTCGGGGAACACGCAGACCGCACTGGACCCGGCGATCAGCCCCCGGATCTCGGCCAACCGCGCGGCAGACGGGCCGGAGGCGTCCCCAAGCTCGATCGCCCCCGCGACATCCAGACGGTAGTGATCGGTGAAATAGCCCAAGGCATCATGATAGACGACAAACGGCTTGGTCTGCAGCGGGGTCATCGCGGCCATCAGCTGCAGATCAAGCGCCGCAATCGATGCCTGCAAGGCGCGGGCGTTGTCGGCATAGACCGCCGCATGGACGGGGTCCCGGGCCGCAAGCACCTCGGCGATCTTGCCGGCCCACAGGATGCCGTTGACCGGGTCGAGCCAGCCATGCGGATCGGTGCCGCCATCGGCGAACAGCCGCACCCGCCCGCCGCTGTCGTGCAACAAAGACACCACTCGGGCCTGCGGGGCCAGCGAGGTCAGCGCGTCAGCCAGCGCCGGCATCAATTCCGGCCCATCCCAGAACACCAGATCAGCCCCGGCCAGCATCTGCGCCTGCGACGGGCGCAATTGAAACTCATGCGGGTCGCCGCCGGAAGGCAACAGGGCGTCAGGCGTGCCCAGATCGCCCATCACATCCATCACCAGCGACTGGATCGGCCCGAAATCCGTCACCACCTTCGGCACATCAGCCATGGCGGGCCCCGCCAAAACCAGTGCCACAATCGCCCAACACCGCATTTGATGCCCCTTTTCTTTCGGCTGACGCGGTGGTAGTTCGTTACAGTATAACATGTCAATCTATTTGTTATATTGTAACGTCAGGATCAAGCCATGCCGCATGACCACGCCGATTTCGCCCCGCACGACCATGCCGCCTGCGCCACGGAAGCCATGGCGCAGGCCGAGGACCGGCTGGGGCAGACCGGTCAGCGCCTGACACCTGTGCGGCGACGCACGCTGGAGATTCTGCTGGAAAGCCCGCGCGCCCTCGGCGCCTATGAGGTGCTGGAGCGGCTGGTGACCGATGGCTACGCCAATCAGCCGCCGGTCGCCTACCGCGCACTGGATTTTCTGGTCGATCAAGGATTGGTCCACCGCATTCGCCGCCTGAACGCCTTTGCCGCCTGCCTGCATGTCGGCGAGGCCCATGCCCCGGTCTTTCTGATCTGCCGTGAGTGTCACATGGTGGCCGAAGCCCCCGCTGCCGGTGTCGCGTCCGCCTTGCAAGATGCTGCCCGCAGCCTGCATTTTACCGTCGAACGCAGCACGATAGAGGCATTGGGCCTGTGCCCGGCCTGTGTCGGCACGGCACCGCATGGGGTGGCATGATGCTGCTCGAAGCGCAGGATATTTCCGTCACGCTCGGTGGGGCCGAAGTGTTGTCGCATGTCTCGTTCCAGATGGATGCCGGTGAGATTGTCACGATTCTGGGGCCGAACGGCTCGGGCAAGTCGACGCTGCTGCGCGCGCTCCTCGGCATTCTGCCGCTGTCGGGTGGGGCAGTGACCCGCGCGCCGGGGCTGCGGCTGGGCTATGTGCCGCAACGGCTGTCGGTGGACCGCAGCCTGCCGATCACCGTGCGCCGCTTTCTGTCGCTGCCCGACCGCACCACCGACGCGGCGGCGGCGGCGGCGCTGTCGCGCGTGGGCCTTGACGGCATCGGACCGCGCCAGATGGCGGCCTTGTCCGGCGGGCAGTTTCAGCGGGTGCTGCTGGCCCGCGCCCTGTTGGGTGCACCGCAACTGCTGGTGCTGGATGAGCCGACCCAGGGGCTGGACCAACCCGGTGAAGCGGCGTTCTACCGCCTGATCGCCGAGGTACGGGCCGAGACCGGGGCCGGGGTGCTGATGGTCAGCCATGACCTGCATGTGGTGATGGCAGCGTCCGACCGGGTGATCTGCCTGAACCACCATATCTGCTGCGAAGGTGCGCCCCATGTGGTGTCCAACGCGCCGGAATACCGCGCGTTGTTCGGGATGGGCACCCAGGGGGCGCTCGCGCTGTACCAGCACCACCACGACCATGACCATGATCACGCGCCCGCGACGGTTGGCGACCACGATCACGCCCACGACCACGATCACGCTTACGACCATCACGAGCACGACCATGCTTGATGATTTTCTGGTCCGCGCCGCCTTGGCCGGCGTCGGTCTGTCGCTGGCGACCGGTCCGTTGGGCAGTTTCGTGGTCTGGCGGAAGATGGCCTATTTCGGCGACGCCACCGCCCATGCCGCAATTCTGGGGGTGGCTCTCGCGCTCGCCCTTGACCTGCCAATCGGTCTGGGCACCCTCGCCGTCGCCCTGGTGATGGCCGTGACCGTCGCCACTCTGGCGGCGCGCGGCTGGGCGATGGATACGACGCTGGGGGTGCTGGCCCATGCGGCGCTTGCTCTGGGCCTGGTCGCGGTCAGCTTTGTCCACGGCGTGCGCACCGACCTGACGGCCTATCTGTTCGGCGACATTCTGGCGGTGACCAAGGCTGATCTGGGGTTCATCTGGGCCGGGTCGCTGCTGGTTCTGATCCTGCTGGTCTGGCGTTGGCAGGGCTTGCTGACCTCGACCCTGAATGCCGATCTGGCCCATGCCAGCGGGGTAAATCCTGACCGTGAGCGGCTGATCCTGACGCTGGCCCTTGCCGTCGTGGTGGCAGTGGCGCTGAAGGTGGTGGGGGCGCTGTTGATCGCCGCGATGCTGATCATCCCCGCCGCCGCAGCCCGCGCCCTGTCGCGCACGCCGGAAGCCATGGCAGCGATGGCGGTGCTGTTCGGTGCGGTGGCAAGCCTGGCCGGGCTGGCCCTGTCGCTGTGGCAGGACACCCCGGCCGGACCGTCGATCGTCACCGCCGTGGCCGGGATTTTCGCGCTGTCGGCGGGGTTCGGACAGATATTGCGCCGCTGAACCGGTTCGCTTCTTCGCAGAATAACCGTACCCTTGGGCGGCAAGAGCTGCTGACCCTAGCCGACCTGCTGCAGCAACCCCGGATAATGGCAGGCCACCCCGCCCGTCAACAACGGCACTTCGGACGCACAGCGCGCTGCCGCCCGGAAACACCGGGTACGGAACACGCAGCCCGACGGCGGCGCCATCGGTGACGGCAGATCGCCGTCCAGCGGGATCATCACCTTGGCCCGTTCGGCCACCGGGTCGGGGATCGGCACCGCCGACAACAGGGCCTGGGTGTAGGGATGCTGCGGATTGGCGAACAGCGCCCGCTTTGGCGCATCCTCCATCACCCGCCCCAGATACATCACCATCACCCGGTCGGAGACATGCTTCACCACCGACAGGTCATGGGCGATGAAAATCATCGCAATTCCCAACTCGATTTGCAGCCGGGCCAGCAGATTGATCACTTGGGCCTGGATCGACACGTCCAGCGCCGACACCGGCTCGTCGCAGATCAACAGCTTCGGCTCCACGATCAGCGCGCGGGCAATGCCGATCCGCTGGCACTGGCCACCCGAGAATTCGTGCGGATAGCGGTTGACCTGATTGGGCAACAGGCCGACGCGGTCCATCATCAACTGCACCCGCGCCTTGACCTCGGACTTCGGCAGGCCGGGGTGGTGGGTTTTCAAGGGCTCGGCGATGATCTGACCGACGGTCATCCGCGGGTTCAGGCTGGCCAATGGGTCCTGAAACACCATCTGGATTGCAGAACGGTAGGTCAGCATCTCGTGCTGGGTCAGCGCCAACAGATCGGTCTGCCCCTGCCAGATCACCTTGCCGCTGGCGGGCAGCATCTGGATCAGGGCACGGGCCAGCGTCGACTTGCCCGAGCCGCTTTCGCCGACGATGCCCAGGGTCTCTCCGGCGTTCAGGCTGAAATCCACCCCGGCCACCGCGTGCAACTGACGCGGCTTGGTCCACGGCATATCCCCCTCGCGGCGGATGTCGAAGGTGACACGAACATCCTGGGCTTCGATCAACGGGGCGGCTTTGGTCACAGCGGTCATATCACGGCCTCCACAGGGCGGTTGCAGGCGCGCTTGCGGCCAGGGCTGAATTCGGCAAGGGGCGGCAGGTAGGTCTTGCAGACCTCAACCGCATAGTCACAGCGCGGCTGGAACGGGCAGCCCTTTTGCGCCCGCGTCATGTTGGGTGGCGAGCCGGGGATCGAGTTCAACTCTTCGCCCTCCTGATCGACACGCGGAATCGCGTGCAGCAACCCGCGGGAATAGGGATGGGTCGGGGCGGCAAAGAACGGCTCAACCGGGGCCTGTTCCATCACCTGACCGCCGTACAGCACCACCACCTCGCGGCAGAAGCCAGCGATGACGCCCAGGTCATGGGTGATCAGAATGGTCGCCATGCCGAAATCGCGTTGCAGATCGGCCAGCAGGCGCATGATCTGGGCTTGAACGGTCACATCCAGTGCCGTCGTCGGCTCATCCGCGATCAGCAGGTCGGGCTTGCACAACAGGCTCATCGCGATCATCACGCGCTGCCGCATACCGCCGGAAAACTCGTGCGGAAACAGCCGGATGCGGCCCTTTGCGTCGGGGATTTTCACCGCGTCCAGCATCCGGATGCATTCCGCCGAGGCTGCGGCCTTGCCCATGCCCTTGTGGTGGATCAGCGTCTCCATCATCTGGTCCGACACCCGCATATAGGGGTTCAGCGAGGTCATCGGGTCCTGAAACACCATCGCGATCCGGTTGGAGCGCATGGCGTTCATCACCGACAGGGGTGCGCCGATCAACTCGGTCCCGTCGAACTTGACCGAGCCTCTGGCAGTGCCGTTCTTGGCCAGCAGACCGAGGATCGAAAACGCCAGCTGGCTTTTGCCAGAGCCGCTTTCCCCGACGATGCCCAGGGTCTCGCCCCGATCCAGCGTGAAGCTGACCCCGTTCACCGCGTTGACCGTGCCGTCATTGGTGGCAAAGCTGACAGAGAGGTTGTTGACGTCCAGCATGGCCATTCTAGCGGTCCTTCGGGTCGAGCGCGTCGCGCAGACCGTCGCCGACAAAGTAGAAGGCGAACATGGTGGTGATGAAGAAGAATAGCGGGAACGCCAGCTGCCACAGCGTGCCATAGCGGATGGTGCGCGCGCCTTCGGAGATCAGCTCGCCCAGCGAGGTTTGCGGTTCCTGCACGCCCAGGCCGAGAAAGGAGATGAAGCTTTCCGTCAGGATCATTTCGGGCACCAGCAGCGTCGCATAGACCGCGACGATGCCCAGAAGGTTCGGCACGATGTGGCGGATGATGATGGTGAAAGCAGGGACACCGGTGGCGCGGGCGGCCTCGATGAACTCCTTGTTCTTCAGGGTCAAGGTCTGGCCGCGCACGATCCGCGACATGCCAAGCCAGGACAATAGGCCGATGCCGAGAAACAGCATCGACAGCGATTTGCCGAACATCACCAGCAGCAGGATGATGACGAACATGAAGGGTACCGCCAGCAGGATATCGACGATCCGCATCATCACACCGTCAGTTCGCCCGCCGACATAGCCGGCGATGGCGCCGTATAGCGTGCCGACAACGACGGCGATGACCGAGCCGATGACGCCGACGAACAGCGAAATCCTTGTGCCCATCGCGGTGCGGGCGAACAGGTCGCGGCCCAGATCGTCGGTGCCGAAGTAATAGCCGTTCGACCATGACGGCTGACCCATCTTGGCCGCGTTGCCCATGATGTTGAAATCCGTGAAATCATAGGTGTGCGACGCGATCAGCTGGCCGAAGAAGGCATAGGCGAAACACAGGATCAGCATGATCAGCCCGGCCACGGCGGCCTTGTTGCGCGAAAACCGGATGCGGGCGTCGGTCCAGGGCGAGCGGCCCTTGACCTCATCCAATGTGGCCAGTCGGGTGGCCAGCGCGCCCATGTCGATGGTGCTGAGGGTCATCTTAGTACCTGATCTTGGGGTCGATCCATGCATACAGCACGTCGACCAATAGGTTGAACGCGATGGTCAGCGCGCCGACCAGCAGCGTCACCCCCATCATCACGGCATAGTCCCGGTTCAGCGCCGCATCGACAAACGCCTTGCCGATGCCGCCGGTGGAGAAATACATGTCCACCACCACCGAGCCGGTGATCATCGACACGAATGTGGGCCCAAGGTAACTCAGCACCGGGATCAGCGAGGGTTTCAACGCATGGCGGGTGATCACCTTCCATGTCGGCAGCCCCTTGGACCGCGCTGTGCGGATGTGGTTCGACGTCAGCACCTCCAGCATCGACGACCTTGTGATCCGGGCAATCGACGCCATATAGGCCGTTGCCATCGCAATCACCGGCATCACCAGATATTGCCACTGCCCGCCCTCCCAGCCGCCACCGGGCAACCAGCCTAGCCACAGGGTGAACACCAGCACCAGAATCGGCGCCAGTACGAAGTTCGGCAGCACCTGCGCACCGATGGAAATGCCCACGGCGCAGTAGTCGAGCCACGAATTCTGGAACACGGCGGCAAACACCCCGAGGAGCACCCCCACCACCACGGCAATCACAAAGGCGATCATCCCGTAATAGAGGGTGATCGGAAAGCCCTGGGCGATGATCTCATTCACCGTGCGGTCCTTGTAGACAAAGGACGGCCCGAAATCGAAATGCGCGATGATGCCCCAGACATAGGTCAGCATCTGGCGCCACACCGGCTGATCCAGCCCGTATTTGGCATCCAGATTGGCCAGCACGGCGGCGGACAGTTTCTTTTCAAAGGTGAACGGCCCGCCGGGGGCGGCGTGCATCAGTAGAAACGAAATGACGATGAGGATCAGCAAGGTCGGAATCGCTACCGCGACCCGCTTGGCGATATAGGACAGCATAATTGCACTCCGGCGCATCAAAAGCCCGAACAGCCCCCCGCCGGATCGGCGGGAGGCTGATGGTCAGGATTTCAGGGGCTTACTTGGCGACGCGGTACAGGTCCTTGGCGTACCAGAACTGCATCACGTCATGCGCGGGAATACCCTTGATGTCAGGCTTGATCATGTCGACCTTGGCATAGTGGTAGATCGGGATGATCGGCATGTCATTGGCCAGGATCTCTTCGGCCTTGGTATAGTTCGGGTTCGGATCGGCCATCGTCTTGGCGTCGGTCAGCAACGTGTCGTAGTCCGGGTTGGAATACTTACCGTCGTTGTTGGTCGAATAGGACGCATAAAGATCAAGGAAGGTCGACGCCTCGTTGTAGTCGGCACACCACGCATAGCGCGACATCTCGAAATCACCGGCGGTCAGCTTGTCGGTGTGGACCTTCCACTCGTAATTGTTGGGGGTCATGTCGACACCCAGCGTCTGCTTCCACATCTGCTGAATGGCCACCGCGATCTTCTTGTGACCTTCCGACGTGTTGTAGTTCAGCGTCAGCGCCAGCGGATGATCCGGACCATAGCCCGCCTCGACCATCAGCGCCTTGGCCTTTTCATTGCGCTCGGCCTGGGTCCAGTGCGAATAGTCGATGTCCGGCATGGTGAAGCCGTTTGTCGCCCAATGGGTCCAGCTATAGGCCGGCTCCTGGCCGCCTTGCAGGATGTTGTTGACGATGACATCGCGGTCAACGGCATAGGACAGCGCCTTGCGGACACGAACATCCTTCAGTGCCTCATTGCCCTTGCCGTCGGCCAGATTGATTACATAGTCATACGAACAGGCATAGGGGGTCGAGCGCGCTTCATCCGGGAATTGTTCTTTCAGCGTCGGATATTGCCCCGTCGGCACGTCGGTCCGGTCAACTTCACCCGCCTGATAGCGGGTCAGGGCGGCGTCCTCGTCGTTGATCACCAGAGCGGTGACCGGCGACATGATGACGTTGGCCGCGTCCCAATAGTTCGGGTCCTTGACTTCGACATATTTCTCGCCGGGGACGACCTCTTTCAACAGATACGCGCCATTGGTGACGATGTTCTCGGGCTTGGTCCAGTCAGCGCCAAACTTGTCGATGGTCGCCTTCGGGGCCGGGAAGGTCGACGAGTTGGTCAGCATCTTGGGGAAATACGGGATCGGGTTGGTCAGGGTGACTTCCAGCGTATAGTCGTCAACCGCCTTCACGCCCAGATCGGTTATCGGCTTGGTGCCGGCGGTGATTTCCGACGCATTGGCGACCTGCGCCAGTTCCATGTAATAGGCATATTCCGACGCCAGCGCCGGGTCGACCAGCCGCTGCCAGCCATAGACGTAATCCTTGGCCGTCACCGGCTCGCCGTTGGACCATTTGACTTCGGGGCGCAGTTTGAAGGTGTAAACCTTCTTGTCGTCGGAAACCGTGTAGGACAAGGCCCCGGCAGGAACCAGATTGCCGTCGCCGTCTTCGTTGTACAGGCCTTCAAAGATGCCGCGCGCGACATCCGAGTCCTCGACCGAAGAGATCAGCTGGGGGTCAAGAGATTTGACCGAATCGAGCATCCGGTAGGTATAGGCCTGATTGTCGGACAGCTCTTCGCCGGTTTTGGGGTTGGTTGTGGCGAATGCCGAACCGGCCATGGACAGGCTCAGTATAGTGCTGAGCATAAGGTATCTTTTCAACGTCTTGCTCCCTGTTCTTGATTTGCAATGGCGGCCTGCCATCAAGGTGGATGAAGACTAGGCTCAGATTGGCCCAAGACAAGGCAAATACGCCCGCCTGACGTCATGACGTTGCGGCGATCTGCAGGGTTGATCGGACAATGTGCAGTGCGCATCCTGCAACCTTGCAGGGTGATAAGAACAAATCGCGCACAGGGACGACGCCGGGACGACAAGGCAATTGCCTGCTGCGGAGGCCCTGCACTGGCCTTGCCCAAGGGCGAGTCTCGCCGTCAATGGCCGTGCATTTGTTCCGACCCTACCAGACTTAAGGAGCTATCGAATGGCAATCGAAGTGCTGTCCAGCAGCGAACGACAATCGGCCGCACCAAGATCCCCGCGGCCAACTCCCTGACCATCGTGAATGCCGGGGTCGCGCTGTGCCCGCACAAAAGGCGAATTGCAGGGCGACATCGGTGGTGACGGCGTGGCCGATTTCGGGCTGGTGCCGGGCCGGGAGTCTGGCGTGGCGAAGAGGTTAAGATGTGGCGGATTCAAGGTCCAACTGCAACGTTTCTGGTGAAGTCAGCGATCTCTCGGGC
>JBDTQR010000132.1:0-13004 GCA_039932095.1 bacterium
CGCATGAACAGGGTCTGGTTGCCGCGGATCACATCCATGATCAGCCGCTCATAGGCGTCCGGCACATCCTCGGCCTCGGCCCCCAAAGCGTCGGCAAACGACATGTCCAGCGGCACCTGCATCAGGCGCATGCCACCCGGCCCCGGCTCCTTGATCATCATCATCAGTTCCATGCCCTCATTCGGCTGCAACCGGATCACCAGCACGTTTTCCTTCCAGCCCGAGGCATCGTCGAAAATCGAATGCGGCGGCTCTTTGAACGTCACCGCGATCTCCGAAGTCCTTGCCCTCAGCCGTTTGCCGGTGCGCAGATAGAACGGTGTCCCCTTCCACCGCCAGTTCGAAACACCGACCTTCAGCGCCAGATAGCTTTCGGTCCTGGAATTCGGGTCTTCACAATGCTGCAGATAGCTGCCCTGACCATTGCCCGCAAGATACTGGCCGCGCACGATATGTTCTGGCGTCACCGGGTCCAACGCGCGGATCACCTTCAGCTTTTCATCCCTCACCGCCGAGGGATCAAAGTGATAGGGCGGCTCCATCGCGATCAGGCACAACAGTTGCATCATATGGTTCTGCACCATGTCCCGCATCGCGCCCGACTTGTCGTAATACGCCCCGCGCCCCTCCACACCCACGGTCTCGGCCATGGTGATCTGCACGTGATCGACATATTCTGCCTTCCACAGTGGCTCGAACAGGATATTGGCGAAGCGGACCGCCATCAGGTTCTGCACGGTCTCTTTGCCCAGATAATGGTCGATCCGGTAAATCTGATCCTCGGTGAAATACTTGGCCAGAATGGCGTTCAGGGCCCTGGCCGACTTCAGGTCACGGCCAAACGGTTTTTCAACCACGATCCGGCTCCACGGATCGGCAATATCGTGCTCGTGCAGCTTCTCGGCCAGATCGCCGAACAGTGAGGGCGCTACCGAGAAATAGAACGCCCGGACCACATTTTCCCGCATCGTGGCTTTCAGCTTTTCCCAGCCACCCTCCACCGTCGCGTCGATCGAGACATAGGACACCTGATCGAGAAACGCCTTGATCACCTTGGCGTCCTGGCGGTCCTTCGGCACGAATTCTTCAATCGCCGCACCCACTTGCGCACGGTAGGCCTTGTCGGTCAGCGCCGCACGCGCAGCCCCGACAATCCGGCTGTCCTCGGGCATCTGCCCGCCCAGAAAGCGCCGGTACAGGCCCGGCAGGATCTTGCGTTTGGCCAGATCGCCAGTGCCACCAAAAATGACCAGATCGAAGGTATCGACTGGAATGACGCGGGAAACCATTGTGCAACCTCGTTTCTCGGACGGCGCTGTTAGCGCTAACGGAACATGCTTACTCCCGCCACGCCGCAAAGTCTAGCAAGTCTCGCCGGAAACCCCAAGGCCGCTCATATCTCGTCGGTTGATTCCCACCTGAGTTTCAACAACCCCGGTTCCGCCGCCAACCGCTGCACCGTCTGCTCGAACATCGCATCAGTGACGCCCTCGCCCACCACAATCGCCGTCAATTCAACCCAGCCATCGCCGGATTTCCCCGACATTTCCGCCAGATGCAGCCCGGCCAGCGATAGCATCCGCAGCACCAGCGAACGGACCGCCCCCTCATCCGCCGGCTGACAGGTCAGCGATATCCGGTAGCCGCGCGCCAAAGGCACCCCCGCAGCGGTGTATTTCTTCAACAGCTTGACCAACGGCCGCAGCCCCAGATTGATGAACACGACCAGCCCGGTCAACAACACCGCAAAGGTCCATGCCCCTGCCCCGGCCATCAGGCCGACACCCGCCGAACACCACAGCGTCGCCGCCGTGTTCAGCCCATGCACGTTGAACCCGTCGCGAAAGATGATCCCGGCGCCCAGAAAACCGATCCCCGACACCACCTGTGCTGCCACCCGCGTCTGGCTCACCTCATTCGGGAACAACTGCGAAAAGATCACGAACCCGGCAGCCCCCAGCGACACCAGTGCGTTTGTCCTCAGGCCCGCCATCCGCTGGCGGATCTGGCGTTCCGACCCGATGACGGCACCGCAACTTAGGGCGACAACCAGATCAAACGCGGCGGCATGTAGGGCAATAACCATGGGGTCTCTCCAGCTTCAGACGCAAAGCCAGATCACAGATGCCCCGAAGTGTGAAGGTTTTGTAACGGATTTATGACGCAAACCGCGTCAGGCGTCCAATTCTGCATCCCAGTACAGATAGTCCATCCAGCTGTGATGCAGATGGCCCGGCGGAAACCGTCTGCCATGCGACTGCATCTCCTCGGTCGAGGGTTGGCGTGGCGGTTTGGCCAGATGCAGCCCCGACTGTTTCAAGGTCCGGCTGCCCTTGCGCAGATTGCACGGTGAACAGGCCGCCACCACATTCTCCCACGAGGTGATGCCGCCGCGCGACCGTGGCACGACGTGGTCAAACGTCAGATCGCCCTTGGTGCCGCAATACTGGCAGCAGAACTCATCGCGCAGGAAAAGATTAAAGCGCGTGAAGGCCACGCGCTTTTGGGGATGAACGAAATCTTTCAACACGACGACCGAGGGTATGCGAAACTCTTGCCTCTGGCTTCGCACCACCTGGTCGTATTCCGCGACGATCTGCACCCGGTCCAGGACCGCCGCCTTGATCGCCTCCTGCCACGGCCACAGCGACAGTGGATAGTAACTGAGCGGTCGATAATCGGCATTCAGAACCAGCGCGGGAAATTGCTTCAACCCCGCCGGGTCACGCACAAAGTGAGTTCTGAAGTCGCCGTCCATTCCGCGTCAGTCCCCTGGCCCCTTGGCCGCCTGCATCAGATATTCCAGTCCATGGTCATGTCAACCTGACTATATATGGCGGAATCAAACTGGCAACCCCCCGGATTTACGTCTCTGCCCTGCAGCATCGCCGAACTGCATCACAGTTGCATGACGAACCTGCGGGGAATCCCGCCAATGGCCGGGATCGCTGCCGCCTGATGCTTTTCGCCCGGCGTTTTCAAGGTTAAGAGGCGGCCAGACCAATTGGACCCGCCCTGCATGATTTTGACCCGCCGTGCCTTCACCTGCCTCGCCGCCGCAGCCCTTGCCGCTTGTGGCCCGCCGCCCGAGTCGGTCAGCCGGTCCAGCCAGCATGCCGGTGAAACCCCGCAGCTTGACGCATTGATCCGGAAATACGCCCAGATTTACGACATGCCCGAAAGCCTGATCCACCGGGTGGTACAGCGCGAAAGCGGTTACAATCCGCGCGCCCGCAACGGACCCTATTACGGATTGATGCAGATCCTGCCCGCCACCGCCCACACCATGGGCTACCGTGGCACCAATTCCGGCTTGCTGGATGCCGAAACCAATCTGAAATACGCCGGCAAATACCTGCGCGGCGCGTGGATGGTCAGCCATGGCAACCAGTCCAAGGCCGTCATGTGGTATGCCAAAGGCTATTACTATGAGGCCAAGCGCCAGGGCCTGCTGCAACAAACCGGCCTGCGCGCGTAAGTCAGGAGATAGCCTGGCGCCCAGAAACCCATCGCCTGCCTCCTCTCAATACCACGCGTCCGACATCCCGGACTTCCGGCGTGATACGAAATCCTCCAACGCTTCGCGCCGCGCCACGTCCATCGCCGGCGCCTCATATTCTGCCAGCCGTTTTTTCCACAGCTTGTTGGCCCGGGTCGCTGCATCGGTCGACCCAGCCAACTCCCATTTCTCAAACGGCTCATTGTCCGACAGATCGCTGTCCCAGAACGCCGTCTCATAATGCGCCATCGTGTGCGAACAGCCAAAGAAGTGGTTGCCCGGACCAACCTCGGCAAACGCATCCACCGCCAATTCGTCGTCGCTGATCTTCACGCCGTCCAGATAGGCATGCAGCGCCCCGCACAGATCTGCGTCCATCATGAACTTCTCGTAGGACATGCTCAGCAACCCATCAAGGAAGCCCGCCGAATGCAGGATGAAATTCGCCCCGCAATGCACGGCTGCCAGCATCGACATCGTGCCTTCCATCATCGCCTGCCCGTCCGGCAGCTTCGATGTGGTGAAATTCCCCGAACACCGCAACGGCAGGTTCAACCGCCGCGCCAGCTGCCCGATCACCATTGACCCGATCGCCGGTTCCGGCGTCCCGAAAGTCGGCGACCCCGACCGCAGCGACATCGACGACAGGAAGTTGCCAAAGATCACCGGCGCGCCCTTGCGCTCCAACTGGGTCAGCGCGCAGCCCGCCATGGTCTCGGCCAGGGATTGCACGATCCCGCCCGCATTGGTCACCGGCCCCATCGCCCCGCCCAGGATGAACGGCACGATCACCGCCGCCTGCCCGGCCCTTGCATAGGCCCTGAGCGACCGCGTCATCGTTCCATCCCAGACCAGCGGCGAGTTGACGTTGACATTGCCAAGGATCACACAGTTCTGGTCGACAAACTCCGCGCCGAACAGCACCCGGCACATCTCGATATTGTCCTCCGAACGCTCCTCCGCGGTCACCGAGCCCATGAACGGCCGGTCCGACAAGGTCATATGGGCCAGCACCATGTCGAGATGCCGTTTGTTGACCGGAATATCGGTCGGTTCACAAATCGTACCACCCGAGTGGTGAAAGTTCGGGCTCGACTGCGCCAGCTTGATGAAGTTCTGAAAGTCCTCCAGCGTGCCAAACCGCCGCCCCTTGTCGAGGTCCATCACGAAAGGCGAGCCATAGGCCGGTGAGAACACCACATTCCTGCCGCCGATCTGCACACTGTTGGCGGGGTTGCGGGCGTACTGGGTGAATTCAGGCGGGGCCGATTTCAAGATCTCGCGCAGCATCCCCGGCTCGAACCTGACCAGCAATCCGTCAACCTTTGCCCCGGCTCGTTGCCAATGCTCCAACGCCACCGGGTCATCGCGAAACTCGATCCCGGTCTCGGCCAGCACCCGGTCCGCCGCCGCCTCGATCCGCAAAAGGTTGTCTTCTGACAGCACATCATAGGTCGGGATATTGCGGACAATATAGGGCCGCCCCATGCCGCCGCCCTTTTTCGAGCGTTCCAACTGCCGCGCCTGCCGCCCCGACCTGCCCTTGGTGTCCATCGCCGCCTCCTCTGATTGTCCTCATCAGACGCCGCAAATGCGACCCCGTCGGCGACGAAGGCGACAGCAAACGGTCAGGTCACGACGTTGGGTGCGGTCCGGCCGGTGAACTTCTCGATCGCGGCCAGGTCATGGGCCGCCTTGATGATCGGTGCCAGGGCCTCCTGCGGGTCATGGTCCAGCCCGCCCGGACCCGCCGCATACCGCTCCAGATAAAGCCGCAAGGTCGCGCCCTCGGTCCCGGTCCCCGACAGCCGCAGCACGATCCGGCTGCCATCCTCGAACATGATCCGCACGCCCTGCGCCTTGGAGACCGAGCCATCCACCGGGTCGGTATAGGCAAAGTCATCCGCCCCGGCGATGGTCATCCCGTCCGTCTCATGGCCTTTCAGCGTCGGAAGCGAGGCCCGCAGCGCCGACATCATCGCATCGGCCTTGTCACTGGCAATCGCCTCGAAGTCATGGCGCGAATAGTAATTCCGCCCGAACTTCGCCCAATGCGCCGCCAGAATATCGGCAACGCTCTGCTTGCGGACAGCCAGAATGTTCAGCCACAGCAGGATCGCCCACAACCCGTCCTTTTCGCGCACATGGTCAGACCCGGTGCCAAAGCTTTCCTCGCCGCAGATCGTCGCCAACCCGGCATCCAGCAGATTGCCGAAAAATTTCCAGCCGGTCGGTGTTTCATAGCTGGCAATCCCCATTGCCGCCGCCACCCGGTCAGCGGCAGCCGAGGTCGGCATCGACCGCGCCACCCCCTTCAGTCCCGCCTTGTAGCCCGGTGCCAGATGCGCATTCGCCGCCAGCACCGCCAAACTATCAGACGGTGAAACATAAATCCCCCGCCCCACCACCATATTCCGGTCGCCGTCCCCATCCGATGCCGCGCCAAAATCCGGCGCCTCGTCGCCAAACATTTCATCCATCAACCCCTTGGCCCAGGTCGGGTTCGGATCGGGATGCATGCCGCCAAAATCCGGCAGCGGCACCGCGTTCACGCAAGTCCCCGCCGCCGCCCCCAATCGCCGCTCCAATATCTCCACCGCATAAGGGCCGGTCACGGCACACATCGAATCCATCCGCATCCGGAAGCCGCCGGCAAACAACGCGCGGATCGCCGGGAAGTCGAACAAAGTCTCCATAAGTGCTGCATAATCCGTCACCGGATCGACCACATCGACCACCATGCCGCCCAGCATCACCCGGCCAACTGTCGCCAGATCGACATCCTGCGCCTCCAGCACCTTGTATTCGCTGATCTCGGTGGTCCGCTGGAACATCGCCTCCGTGACGCCTTCCGGTGCTGGCCCGCCGTTCGACATGTTGAACTTCACCCCGAAATCCTCATGCGGCCCGCCGGGATTATGCGACGCGCTCATGATGATCCCGCCATCGGCTTTGTTCAACCGGATCAGATGGCTGGCGGCCGGAGTTGACAAGATCGCCCCCTGTCCCACGATCACCCGCCTGGCCCCATTTGCCGCTGCCATCCGCAAGATGACCTGCGCCGCCCGGTCGTTGAAATAGCGCCCGTCGCCGCCCAGCACAAAGGTCTTCCCATCCGCCCCGACGACATCGAAAATCGCCTGCACGAAATTCTCGAGGTAATGCGCGCCCATGAACACCGGGGTCTTCTTGCGCAGGCCGGACGTGCCGGGTTTCTGGCCAGCAATCGGTTTGGTGGCGACGGTTGTGACACTCATTTCGGGCCTCCGGTTGGTTCGGGAACAAAGACTAGCACGGAATTCGCCGGGATCAGCATTCCCGACAAGGCCGGTGCTTCGGCCGCCTTGGGCCGGGTGGTGTCCAGCACATAGCGCCAGGCTGGCACGGTGTCGGGCAGGGTCAGGACCTGCTCCGGCCCCATGTTGAACATGATGAAGACCACTTCGGCAGCCTCGGTCGCCCGCGAGCTCATCCTCAGTTCGACGCCAAGGCAGCGAAACGCCGGGTCATGCCATTGCCCGGCTTCGGGCGAAGTACCGTCGGCACGCCGCCAGATCACATCGGGATAGGCATCCCGCGACCGCTGCCGCCCATGCAGGAAATGCTTTTGTCTTAGCACCGGATGCGCCGCCCTCAACGCCGTCAACCGCGCCACAAAGTCGGTCAGACCCTGATCCGCCTTGGCCCAGTCGATCCACGTCGTGTCATTGTCCTGTGCATAGGCATTGTTGTTGCCGCCCTGCGAATGGCCCATCTCATCGCCCGCCAGCAGCATCGGCACACCCTGCGACACGAACAGCGTGGTCAGCAAGTTGCGCTTGCGCAGACCGCGGGCGGCAGTGATCTTCGGGTCGGTCGTCGGCCCCTCGACCCCCAGATTGTCAGAGTGGTTTTCCGAATGGCCGTCGCGGTTGTCCTCGCCATTGGCAAGGTTGCGCTTCACGGTAAAGCTGACCAGATCCTGCAACGTGAACCCGTCATGCGCCGTCAGGAAATTGATCGACGCGGTTGCAGGCTTGCCATTGCGGTCAAAGATCTCTGCCGTGCCAAGCAGCCGCTGCGACAGATCGGACACCATCCCGGCATCGCCGCGCCAGAACCGCCGCACGCCATCCCGGAACTTGTCATTCCACTCGCTGAACGGATAGGGATAGGCGCCCAGTTGATAGCCCCCCGGCCCGACATCCCACGGCTCGGCGATCAACTTGACATGGCCCAGCACAGGGTCTTGCCGGATCGCATCAAAGAACCCTGACCCGGCATCAAACCCATAAGCTTCGCGCCCCAGCGACGTGGCAAGGTCAAAACGGAACCCGTCAACGTGACAGACCTGCACCCAGTAGCGCAAACTGTCCATCACCAGCCGCAGCACCATCGGATGCGAGATGTTCAACGCATTGCCGGTGCCGCTGTCATTGGCATAATGCCGCCCGCCACCGGCCAGCCGGTAATAGCTGACATTGTCCAACCCGCGAAAACTCAGCGTCGGGCCAAATTCGTCGCCCTCGCCGGTATGGTTGTAAACCACGTCGAGAATGACCTCGATCCCGGCCTGATGCAGCCGGCGCACCATGTCCCGGAACTCGGCCAACGCATTGCGCCCACCATAACGCGGCTCGGGCGCAAAGAACCCCATCGTGTTGTAGCCCCAGTAGTTGGTCAGATTGCGTGCCACCAGAAACCGATCATCAAAAAACGCCTGCACGGGCAGCAATTCCACCGCAGTAATGCCAAGCCGCTGATAATGCTCGATCATTGTCGGTGAGGCGATGCCAGCGTATTTGCCGCGCGCCGCCGAATGCACCTGCGGATGGCGCGCGGTCAGGCCTTTGACATGCGCCTCATAGATCACCGTTTCCGACATCGACCGCCGGGGCGCGGTATCGCGGCCCCATGCGGCCAGTTCCTCGACCACCACCGATTTCGGCATCGCAAAGGCCGAATCCCGCGTGTCATAGGTCAGATCGCCGCGCGCCGTGCCGATCCGGTAGCCCATCAGGGCATCCGACCACCTGAGCCGCCCGTCGTAGGATCGCGCATAAGGGTCCATCAACAGCTTGTGCGGGTTGAAACGGTGGCCCTCCTCAGGTTCATAGGGACCATGGGCGCGCAGACCGTAACGCTGCCCCGGCATCATCCCCTCGACCCGCATGTGCCAGACATCGCCGTCGCGTTCGGAAAACAGCATGCGCGCCACTTCCTTGCGGCCGTCCTCGGAAAACAGGCACAGTTCGATCAGATGGGCATTGGCGGAAAACACCGCAAAGTTGACACCGCCGACATCCGCCGTCGCCCCCATGGGCCAAGGGCGCCCAGCGGTCTGATGCATTCCGGGCGGACAGCCCGGCAGGTCGGTGCGCAGCGCTGTCATCCACGAATCTCGGCATAAAGCGCGGCATAGGCGGTGGCAGAACTTTGCCAGCCGACATCCTGCCGCATCGCGTTGCGCTGCACCTTGGTCCACGCGGTCTTGTCAGCATGCAACGCCACCAATTGCCGCATCGCGGTGGCAAAGGCGATGCCATCTGTCGGATGAAAAGTGATGCCAGTCGCCACGCCCGCCGAAACCGCCGCCGGATTGGCATGGATCACGGTATCGGCCAGCCCGCCCACCGCCGCCACCACCGGCACAGTCCCATAGCGCAACCCGTACATCTGGGTCAGGCCGCACGGCTCGAACCGCGACGGCACCAGAACCGCATCGCCGCCGGCAAACAGCCGGTGGCTCATCGCCTCATCATAGCCGATCCTCAGACCAACCCGCCCGGGATATTGCATCGCCACCCCGCGCATGGCGTTTTCCAACCCCGGATCACCCGAGCCCAGCACGACCAGCCCGCCGCCCGCCATGATGAATTCCGGCATCACGCCCGCCAGCAGATCAATGCCCTTCTGGTCGGTCAACCGACTGACCACGATGGCCAGAGGCCCCGGCACCTGCAACCCGAACTCTTCACACAGCGCCTCGCGGTTGGCGGCCTTGGCCTTCAAGGTCTTGGAACTGTAAGGGACCGGCTCCGCCTCCGGTGACCAGACCGCGGTATCGACGCCGTTCAGGATGCCCGACACCACAGCGGCCCGCTCGGCAATCACCCCCTGCAAGCCCATGCCATATTCCGGCCGCATCAACTCGGTCGCATAGCTGGGCGATACCGTGGTGATCCGGTCCGAGGTCACCAACCCGGCCTTCAGGCTGGACAGCCCGCCGTAATACTCGATCCCGCCCGGATTGAACGCGTCAAACGGCAAGCGCAGATCGCCCAGCATCGCCGCCGGGGCCCAGCCCTGAAACGCGATGTTGTGGACGGTGATCACCGTCCCCACTCCGGCAGAGCCGCCATAGGACAGATAGGCCGGCGCGAACCCGGCCTGCCAGTCATGGACATGCATCACATCGGGTTGCCAGCCGTCCGAAAGACCCTCGCGGGCGATCCGCGATGCGACCCATGACAGGGCGGCAAAGCGTTGCGGATTGTCCTGCCAGTCGCCGGATGCGTTGCCGTACGGCCCGCCCTCGCGGTCATAAAGATGCGGCGCATCCAGCAGCAGCACCGAAATCCCCGCCACCTCACCGGCCAACACCCGGCCCTCGCCGCCCCACAACCCGTCTTCGGTCCAGACCACCGGCCATTTTGCCGCCTGCGCCCTCAGCGCCCGGTAGGCTGGCAACAGCACCCGCATCTCCCAGCCGTGCTCGGCCAATGCCGCCGGCAACGCGCCCACGACATCCGCCAAACCCCCGGTCTTGACCAACGGCACGCATTCCGACGCCACCGACAACACACGTCCCAGAAGCTTCATGCCGCTCCCCTGTCTCAATTCATTTCAACCGGTTGGGGCGCGTCCCGCCCTATCCCAAAGCCTTGGCGCGCTGATCCACCATCGACTGGGTGATCAGCACAATCCCGCTGTCCGTCCGCCGGAACCACTTGGCGTCCTCATCCGGGTCCTTGCCGACCACCAGACCTTCCGGGATCACAACCCCCCGGTCAATCACGCAATTCTTCAACTCCGCCTTGCGGTTGACGATCACCGACGGCAGTGCGACCACATATTCCAGGCTGGAGAAACTGTGCGTGCGACACCCGGTGAACAACAGCGAATTGCGCACCTCCGACCCCGACACGATGCAATCGCCCGACACCAGCGAAGAAATCGCCATCCCGCGCCTGCCGTCGGTGTCATGGATGAATTTCGCCGGCGGCACGATCTCGGAATAGGTCCAGATCGGCCAGCTCTGGTCATAGATATCCAGCTTCGGCACAAAATCGGTCAGGTCGATATTGGCTTGCCAGAACGCATCCACGGTCCCCACATCGCGCCAATAAGGCTCGGTCTCCAGCCCCGATTTCACACAGCTGTCGGCGAACTTGTGGGCAATCGCCTTGCCGCCCGACACGATCTGCGGGATGATGTCATTGCCGAAGTCATGCGACGAATTCGGGTCGTCGGCGTCCTTGATCAGCAGGTCGCGCAGGAAGGCCCAGTCGAACACATAGATCCCCATCGAGGCCAGGGCATTCTTCGGATCGCCCGGGATCGGTGGCGGATCCTTGGGCTTTTCCAGAAAATCGGTGATCCGCATGTCCTTGTCGACATGCATCACGCCAAACGCCACCGCCTCCATCCGCGGCACCGTCAGACAGCCGATGGTCACATCGGCCCCGGTGTCGACATGCTGCTGCAGCATGATCTCGTAATCCATCTTGTAGATATGGTCGCCCGCCAGAATGACCACATATTTGATCCCGTAAGAATCAACGATATCAATGTTCTGCGTCACAGCGTCGGCGGTGCCCAGATACCATTTGCTCTCGCTCACCCGCTGCGATGCCGGCAGGATGTCCAGATATTCATTCCGCTCTGCCCGAAAGAACCCCCAACCGCGCTGCATGTGCCGGATCAGGGAATGCGCCTTGTACTGCGTCGCAATCGCCATCTTGCGGATGCCGGAGTTCAGGGCGTTTGACAGCGCAAAGTCGATGATCCGGGTCTTGCCGCCGAAATACACCGCCGGCTTGGCCCTGAGGTCGGTCAACTCTTTCAGACGCGACCCTCGGCCCCCGGCCAGCACAAAGGCCATGGCTTGCGAGGAAAGTCGGGCATTGGGTTGTGTCATGGTCATCCTCCCGAGATGCGGCGTTGTCGCCGTTGGTTTTGTTAGGTCAGGCTTGTCTGAAATACACTGCGGCAAGTGGCGGCAAGGTGATCGCGGCCGATTGGGTCTGGCCGTGCCAGGGCGTGGCCTCACTGTCCAATCCGCCCATATTGCCGCGATCTCCTCCCCCATAGATCGCGGAATCGGTGTTCAGCACTTCGTCCCAATGGCCTTTGGCGGGCAGTCCGATCCGCACCCGCCGTTCGATCGGGGTCATGTTGATTGCCACCACCACGACCTTGTCCTTGGGCCCGCCTTTGCGCGCCCAGATATAGGTCGACCCCTCGGCGTCATTGCCCTCCAGCCACATGAAGCCCTCGGGCCGCGTGTCGTTGACATACAGCGCCGGGGTCTCGCGGTAGACCCTGTTCAGATCGCGCACCAGCGATTGCACGCCCTTGTGCTCGGCCACTTCCAACTGGTGCCAGTCGAGGCTTTGCTTGTGGTTCCACTCGGCCCCTTGGGCAAACTCGCAGCCCATGAACAGCAGTTTCTTGCCCGGATGCCCCCACATGAACCCGTAATAGGCCCGCAGGTTGGCAAACTTCTCCCACGCGTTGCCCGGCATCTTGGAGATCATCGAGCCTTTGCCATGCACGACCTCGTCATGGCTGATCGGCAGGATGTAATTCTCGCTCCACGCATAGACCAGACCAAAGGTCATCTGATGGTGATGGTGCCGGCGGTAGATCGGGTCTTTCTGCATGTAGGACAGGGTGTCATTCATCCACCCCATGTTCCACTTGAAGCCAAAGCCCAGCCCGCCATGGTTGGCCGGACGCGACACGCCCGGGAACGCCGTGCTTTCCTCGGCCACCGTCATGATCCCCGGCACCTCGCCGTAGGCCACGATATTGGTGCGTTGCAGCACCGCAATCGCCTCATAATTCTCCCGGCCGCCGTCCTTGTTGGGGATCCACTCGCCCGCCTTGCGACTGTAATCGCGGTACAGCATCGAGGCCACCGCATCGACGCGCAGCCCGTCCAGATGGTATTCCTCCAGCCAATACAGGGCGTTGGACACCAGATAGTTGGAAACCTCGACCCGCCCGTAGTTGTAGATCAGCGTGTTCCAGTCCTGATGAAACCCCTCGCGCGGGTCCTGATGCTCGTACAAAGCCGAGCCGTCGAACTGCCCCAGCCCATGCGCATCGGTCGGAAAATGCCCCGGCACCCAATCCAGCAGCAGCCCGACGCCCTTGTTGTGCGCCGCTTCGACAAAGGCGCGGAATTCGTTCGGCGTGCCGTGGCGGATCGTCGGCGCGAACAGCCCGACCGGCTGATAGCCCCAGGAGCCGTCAAACGGATATTCCGACACCGGCATCAGCTCGATATGGGTAAAGCCCA
>JBDTQR010000133.1:0-12885 GCA_039932095.1 bacterium
CCAAAAAACCGATCCACCTTGACATCCCGGTCACCATCGCCGGCATGTCGTTCGGTGCGCTGTCCGGTCCCGCCAAAGAGGCCCTCGGGCGCGGTGCCTCTGCGGCTGGAACCTCGACCACCACCGGCGACGGCGGCATGACCGAGGAAGAGCGCGGACATAGCAAGACCTTGGTCTATCAGTATCTTCCGTCGCGCTACGGCATGAACCCCGACGACCTGCGCCGCGCCGACGCGATCGAGGTTGTCGTGGGGCAGGGTGCCAAACCCGGTGGCGGTGGCATGCTGCTTGGCCAGAAGATCTCTGACCGGGTCGCGGCCATGCGCAACCTGCCGAAGGGCATCGACCAACGCTCGGCCTGCCGACACCCCGACTGGACCGGGCCGGATGATCTGGAAATCAAGCTCCTCGAAATCCGCGAGATAACCGATTGGGAAAAGCCGATCTACGTCAAGATCGGTGGCGCGCGGCCCTATTATGACACCGCCCTGGCGGTGAAATCCGGCGCCGATGTGGTGGTGCTCGACGGCATGCAGGGCGGCACCGCCGCGACGCAGGACGTGTTCATCGAAAATGTCGGCATGCCGATCCTCGCCTGCATTCCTCTGGCGGTGAAGGCGCTGCAAGACCTTGGCATGCACCGCAAGGTGCAGCTGATCGTCTCGGGCGGCATCCGCACCGGGGCCGATGTCGCCAAAGCCATGGCGCTTGGGGCCGACGCCGTGGCCATCGGCACCGCCGCGCTGATCGCCCTTGGCGACAACGACCCGGCGCTTGAGGCGGAATACCGCAAACTCGGCACCACCGCCGGCGCCTATGACGACTGGCACGAAGGCCGCGATCCGGCTGGCATCACCACGCAAGACCCGGAATTGTCGAGACGCCTCGACCCGATTCTCGGCGGTCGCCGGCTGAAGAATTACCTCAAGGTTCTGACACTGGAGGCGCAAACCATCGCCCGCGCCTGTGGCAAGAACAACCTGCACAACCTTGAACCGGAAGACCTTTGCGCCCTGACCGTCGAATCCGCTGCCATGGCGGGCGTGCCGCTGGCGGGCACCAGCTGGATCCCGGGCCGCTGATGTCGCATTACTCTGCAACCATCCATTGGCAGCGCGGTCCGGACGAAGCCTTCAGCGACAACCGCTATTCTCGCGGCCATCAGTGGAGCTTTGATGGCGGCGTGTCGGTCAGGGCCTCTTCTTCGCCTCATGTCGTGCCGCGCTACAGCGACCCGGCGGGTGTCGATCCGGAAGAGGCCTTCATCGCCAGCCTGTCCGCCTGCCATATGCTGACTTTTCTGCATCTGGCCTGCAAGGCCGGCCATGTGGTCGACCGCTATGATGATGTAGCCGAAGGGGTGATGACCAAAACCGATGGCCGGGTGTGGGTGTCGCAGGTCATCTTGCACCCGCGTGTCACCTGGTCCGGCCCTCCGCCGCAGGATCCGCTTGCGCTGCACCATGCCGCGCATGAAGAATGTTTCATCGCCAATTCCGTAAAAACCGAAGTGCGCTGCGAACCCGCATAGGCACCGTCCAGACAGGAGCTGAACATGGTCATTGACCTGCAAAAATGGGCCAAAGAAAAGGGCGTCAAGTATTTCATGATTTCCTACACCGACCTTTTCGGTGGTCAGCGCGCGAAACTGGTGCCGACGCAGGCGATTGCCGACATGTCGGTCGAAGGTGCCGGGTTTGCCGGTTTCGCCACCTGGCTGGACCTGACCCCAGCCCATCCCGACCTGATGGCGGTGCCCGATCCGTCCTCGGTCATTCAACTGCCGTGGAAAAAAGAAGTGGCCTGGGTCGCCGCCCGCGCCACGATGGAGGGCAAGCTGGTCGATCAGGCGCCACGCAACGTGCTGGAACATGTGATCGCCGAGGCTGCCAAGGATGGACTCCGCGTGAAAACCGGGGTGGAGCCGGAATTCTTCATCCTGACCCCCGATGGTCAGCAGATCTCTGACCCATATGACAATGCCGAAAAGCCCTGCTACGATCAGCAGGCCGTGATGCGGCGCTATGACGTGATCACCGAGGCCTGCGATTACATGCTGGACCTCGGCTGGGAGGCTTATCAGAACGACCACGAAGACGCGGTTGGCCAGTTCGAGATGAACTGGAAATACGACGACGCCTTGCAGACCGCCGACAAGCATTCGTTCTTCAAGTTCATGATGAAATCGGTCGCCGAGAAACATGGCTTCCGCGCTAGTTTCATGCCAAAACCATTTCAGGGTCTAACTGGTTCCGGCTGCCACGCCCATATTTCGGTCTGGTCGCCCGATGGCAAGACCAACGCTTTCTCTGACCCGTCCAAGGAACTCAGCCTGTCCGACAAGGGCCGCGCCTTTCTTGGTGGCATCATGAAACACGCCTCTGCCCTCGCCGCGATCTGCAACCCAACCGTCAACAGCTACAAACGGATCAACGCGCCGCGCACCTCGTCCGGCGCCACCTGGGCCCCCAATACCGTGACATGGACCGGCAACAACCGCACCCATATGGTCCGCGTCCCGGGTCCCGGACGGTTTGAACTGCGCCTGCCTGACGGCGCTGCCAACCCCTATCTTTTGCAGGCGGTGATCATCGCGGCCGGGCTGGACGGGGTGCGGACCAATGCCGATCCGGGGCGGCGCTATGACATCGACATGTATCAGATGGGCCATACCGTGAAGGGCGCTCCGAAACTGCCGTTGAACCTGCTTGACGCGCTGCGCGATTATGACAAGGACAAGACGCTGAAGGCGATGATGGGAGAGGAATTTTCCAACGCCTACATGACCTTGAAGCGCAAGGAATGGGACAGCTATGTGGCGCATTTCTCGCGCTGGGAGCATGACAACACGCTGGATATCTGACGCCATAGCCCATGACCCTAACCCGGCATGGGTGACAGCCGCACCTGCTTGATCACCGCCTCGAACCGCCGGGTGAAACCGGTGCTGTCACCCAATGTGCGCGCCCAGGCATCCCCCGCCAGCCGGTCTTTCAGCGCCCGGTGCACGCCCGGGTCGCTGCCGATCTGCACCGCCTTGGCGACATAGTCAGCGGCTGTCACGGCAATACACTCGGTCAGCCCGATCGCGGTCAGCAGGCTCGACGCCATCCGCGCCGCAAAGGCCCGCCCTTGCAAAGTCAACAGCGGCAGGCCCATCCGCAGGGCATCCGAAGCAATCGTCCCGGCATTATACGGCGAAGTGTCAAGAAACAGATCAGCCAAAGCCAGCCGCGCCCGATAACGGTCGGGATCGACGCGGGCGGCAAAGATCAGCCGTTCGGCGGCCAGCCCGCGCGCCAGCCAGCGTTCGGTCAGGGCGGCACGGCTTTCCGGATTGTCGTCGACCAGCCACAGCACTGACCCCACCACCCCCGCGACGATCTCGCTCCAGGCGCCAAACATCGCTTCGGTCACCTTGTAATGATGCGACACGCAGCAGAACACAAAGCCAGCCTCCGGCAGTCCCTCCGCCGCCCGGCTGACCGCAGGCAACACCGGCGGGCGGCTGTCATTGGCCTGATAGCATCCTTCGATCCGCAGCGGGCGGGGGGAATAGTGCCCATCCATCTCAGGCGGCACCGTCACGGCGTCGCACAGGATATAATCCAGCTCTGGCAAGGGGATAGGGCCGATATAGCCAAGATAGGTGATCTGCACCGGCGCCGGTTTCCAGCGCAGCACCCCAACCCGTGCCCCCTTGGTCAGCCCGTTCAGATCGATCAGCACGTCAATCTCATCCGCCCGAATGCGCGCTGCCGCCTCGGCGTCGCTCAGGGCCTTGATCGGCACGTGATGGTCCATCGCCGCCACGACCCGCGCCCGGATCTCGCTGCCATCCTCGGGCGAGGCGCAATAGCCGTAAACCTCAAACTCGGCCCGGTCGTGCCGTTCCAACAGTTCGGCGATCAGAAAACTCATCGCGTGGCGACAGAAATCGGTCGACAGATAGCCGATCCGCAGTCTGTCATGGTGAAATCCCGCAACTGGGGCCAGGGCAGGCCCCACAGCCGGGCATTTGCGGGCAATCCAGTCGGCCCCGGTCGCGGCCTGCGCCTCCGGATCGTCAAATAGCGCCAAGGCCGCCAAAGGCCCACAATTCGCTGCCGTCTCGACCGCCGTCAGCCCCGGTACGTCCAGCGCTGTCGCCGGCCAGGCGGTCATCCGCTGCCGCATATGGACCATATGCTGCTGCACATCCGGCTGATGCGGGGAAATCAGCAACGACGCGCGCAACTCCGCCGCTGCCGCAGCCAACTGGCCCTGGTTTTCCAGCACCCGGCCCAGTTGGTTGTGCAGGATCTGACGCAATGCCGGCGCGGGCAGGGCAGCCCGCCACGCTCCCAAAGCCAATTCGACCTGACCGGACGCCTCCAGTGCCGTGCCAAGGTTGATCGCGGCCTCGGCCATGTCGGGCTTCAGCCGCAATGCCGCATGGTACGCCTCGGCAGCGCCCGCCGGGTTTGCAGCCCGCATCCGCGCGACCCCAAGGTTGAACCACGCCGCACAGGCCGCCATCTCGCCCCCATGCGCCGACAACCAGAGTTCATAGACCTGCGCGCCGTCCGCCGCCGCCTCGGCATGGCGCACGAGGCCCATCAGATCGAGCCCGACCACCGCACGACCCAGAAACGCCAGATCACCAGCTGGCGCCGCCGACAGGCCACCCGGCCGGGCCAGAACCCGCGTCAAGACCTCTTCATCGCCGGGCATCGGGAAGGGCAGGGCAAAGGGCATCGTCATGGCAACCTCCGGGTTGGTGCCACTCTCAGCGCAAACTGGTGAACAGGACATGAAGGAAACCCGGGAACTTGCCCGGATCGCCGCATCCAGCCCCGCGCAAATTGTCTAAAATCTTAAATCAAATTCCCGTGGCTCCCGTCGAATTCCGTCCACGGTAAACGACGGCATTCACAGATTCATAAGGTCCCGATGCCAGCGTTTCGCCAGGTGTCCCGGCCGGATTGGACCAGGATCAGGCCATGGGCGACCGCGCCCCGCGCACCCAATGTGTAAACGGAGCTTTTGATGCCGAACCTGTCCACCCTGACGACCGCGCAGATTGCCGCCCTCAGCACTGCCGCCATCGCGGCTCTGTCGGCCACCGACATCCTCACGATCACCAGGCTGCAGGTTCCTGCGCTTACCACCGCGCAGCTGGCCGTGCTGAATACGCTGCAGGTCGCCGCCCTGACCTCGGTTCAGATCAATGCGCTGACGACAGATCAGATTTCCATCCTGTCCACGGCGCAGATCGCCGCCATTTCTACCAAGGGGCTGATCGGGCTGTCGACCGCGGATGCGGTCGCGCTGACCACGGCGCAGGCGGCGGCGCTGACCTCCGCTCAGATTGCCGCGATTGGCACTGCCGCCCTTGGGCATTTCGAAACCGCCGACATCGCCGCGCTGACCACGACCGCCGTCAAGGGTCTGACAACGGCGCAGATCGTCGCGATGGAGGCTGCGCAATTTGCCGCGCTCTCCACGGCGCAGATTGCCGTGCTGTCGGTGGCGGCAATTGCCAAACTGGCCACCGCAGATGTCGCCGCCCTGTCGACCGCGCAGACCGCTGCCCTGTCCACCGCGCAAATCGCTGCCCTGACTTCGACCCAGGTCGGCGGGCTGACCACCGCCCAGATCGCCAATCTGACCACGGTACAGGTCGCGGCCCTGACCACCGCCGGGCTGAAGGGTCTCGGCACCGCCGATGCGGTCGCGCTGACCACGGCACAAGCGGCGGCGCTGACCTCGGCGCAACTGGCCGCCCTGTCGACCGCCGCGATTGCCAAGCTGGAGACGGCGGATCTTGCGGCGATGACCACAGCGGCGATCAAGGGCCTGTCCTCAACCCAGATCGCGGTGATGACCGCCGGCCAGATCGCTGCCCTGACCACCGGTCAGATCGCCGCCCTGTCGACCGCCGCCGTGCCAAAGATCGCCACGGCCGGCATCGCGGCCCTGACCACCGCCCAGATCGCCGCCCTGACCACGGCGCAGATCAAGGGCATCGGCTCGGCCCAGGTGGCGGCGCTGACCACCGCGCAGGTCGCGAACCTGACCACGACGCAAATTGCCGCCCTCGCAAGCTCGGCGATGTCCGGCCTTGGCAGCGCCGGGCTGGTGGCGCTGACCACGGCCGCTGCCGCTGCCCTGACCTCGGCGCAACTCGCCGCCCTGACCACCGCCGCGATTGCCAGGATGGAGACGGCTGATCTTGCCGCCCTGACCACCGCCGCGATCAAGGGCCTGACTTCGGCCCAGATGGCGGCGCTGGATACCGCGCAGATCACGGCACTGTCGACCGGGCAGATCGCAGCGCTGTCCACCACCACGATGGCCAAGATTTCGACCGCCGGTCTGGCTGCCCTGTCCACCCTGCAGGTCGCCGCCATGACCACCGCGCAGTTTGCCGTCCTCGCGTCGCAGCAGACCGCCGCCCTGACCACGGCGCAGGTTGCGGGCCTGACGACAGCGCAGATTGCCGCGCTGACGGCCAGCGGCATGACCGGGTTCGGCTCGGCCGATGTAGTGGCGCTGACCACCGCGCAGGCGGCGGTGTTGACCTCGTCCCAGATAGCGGCCCTCAGCACCGCTGCGATCGCCAGGCTTGAGACTGCCGATCTCGCGGCTTTGGGCACCGCCACCATCAAGGGCCTGACCACGGCGCAGATCGGTGCGCTGACCACCGGCCAGATCGCAGCGCTGTCCACGGCCCAGCTTTCGGTCCTGTCCGGTTCGCAGTTCGCCAAGCTAGGCACCGCCGACATGGCGGCGCTGACCACCACGCAGACCGCCGCTCTGTCCACCCTGCAGATCGCGGCGCTGACTTCGGCGCAGCTGGCGGCGATGACGACCGCGCAACTCGCCAATCTGACGACGACCCAGATCGCCGCGCTGAAGGCCACCGCGCTGATCGGCCTGACCACGGCCGAGGTGCAGGCGCTGACCACCGCGCAGGCGGCCGTGCTGACCTCGGCGCAGATTGGCGCCCTGACCACGGCGGCGATCGACAAGCTGCAGACCGCCGACATTGCCGCCCTCAGCAGTCTGGCGATCCGGGGGCTGACCACTGCCCAGATCGGTGCGCTGCAGACCGCGCAGATTGCCGCCCTGACCACGGCGGGCGTCGCCGCTTTGTCCAACAGCCAGATTGCCAAGCTGTCGACGGCGCAGGTTGCGGCGCTTAGAACCGATCATCTGGCGGCGATGACCTCGGGCCAGATGTCGGCGCTGACCACCAGTCAGATTGCCGCCCTGCAAAGCAGCCAGGTCGCCTCGCTCGGCACCGGCCAGATCGCGGCGCTGTCGACCCTACAGGTCCGCGCGCTGTCCACCACCGATATCGCCGGCCTGACGACCGATCAGGTGCAGGCGCTGACCACCGCGCAGGTCGCCAGCCTGACCTCTGGTCAGATCGCGGCGCTGACCACCGTTCAATTGCCCGGCCTGTCGACCAGCCAGATCCTTGCGCTGACCACCGCTGGTCTGGTCGGTCTGACCACGGCGGATGCCGTGGCGCTGACCACGCTGCAGGCGTCCGTTCTGACCTCTGCCCAGATCGCCGCCCTGGGTACCGTCAGCATTGCCGCCCTCGAAGCCGCCGATCTTGCTGCGCTGAGCACTGCGACGGTCAAAGGCTTGACCACGGCGCAGATCGCCGCCCTCGGCTCGGCCCAGGTCGCCGCCTTGACCACCGGGCAGGTGGCGGCCCTGACGACCACGCAACTGATCGCCGTCGCCACCGCTGGCATTGCCGCGCTGTCGACCGGCCAGATCACCGCCCTTGGCACCACCCAGACCGCCACGCTGACCTCTGATCAGATCGCGGCGCTGACCACCGCCCAGACCGCAGCCCTGACCACCGCGCAGATCGCGGCCCTGACCACGGCCAACATCATCGGGCTGCAAACCGCAGAGGCCGCCGCCTTGACCACCGCTCAGGCCGCGGCGCTCGGTTCGGTGCAGATCGCCGTTCTTGGCACCGCTGTGATCGCCGTCCTGCAAACGGCTGACGTCAATGCCCTGACCACCGCCGCCCTGCATGGCTTGACCGCTGCCCAGGCCGGGGCGCTCGGCTCCGATCAGGTGACGGCCTTGTCCAGCGGTCAACTGGTCTCGCTCGGCACTGCCCAGATCCGCCAGCTGGACCCCGCCGGTATCGCCACACTCAACAACGCCAAGATCGCGGCCCTCGCCACGGCGCAGATCGCCGCGTTGAAGACCAGCCAGATCGCTGCCCTGACGACGGCACAGGCCGCCCATCTGACCACCGCGCAGGTCGCCGCGCTGACCACCGCGCAACTGGCGGCGCTGACCACCACGGATCTGGCAGCCCTGACCACCGCGCAGGTCGCGGCCCTGTCGACCGTGCAACTGGCCACACTCGGCTCCGCCAGCTTTGCCAGCCTGACCCCGACCCAGATCGCCGCCCTGACCAATGCCCAGGTTGCATCCTTCGGATCGGCGCAGGTCGCGGCGTTGACCACCGATCAGGCCGCCAGCCTGACCACCGGTCAGATTGCGGTCCTGACCACCGCCAGCCTGACCGGCCTGTCCACTGCGACGGCGGTTGCCCTGACCACCGCGCAGGCCGCCACCCTGTCCTCGACCCAGCTCGCCGCGCTCGCCACCTCCACCTTGGCCGCGATGGAGACGGCGGATATCGCCGCGCTCTCCAGCCTCGCCGTCAAGGGCCTGACCACGGCCCAGATGGCCGCGCTGACCACGGCGCAGGTTGCAGCGCTGACCTCGGGCGAACTCGCCGCATTGTCCAACCTGCAGATCGCCAAATTCTCGACGGCGGACATTGCCGCTCTGTCAACCCTGCAGATCGGCGGCTTCACCACGGCGCAGATCGCGTCGCTGACCTCCGGTCAGATCGCGGCACTGACCACGGCGCAGGTTGCGAACCTGACCACCAGGCAGATCGCCGCCCTGACCACCGCCGCCATGGTGGGCATGGGCACGTCGGATATCGTTGCCCTGACCACGGCTCAGGCCACCGCGCTGACCTCGGCCCAGATCGCCTCACTGCAACCCGCTACAATGGCGGCGATGGAGACGGCCGATCTCGCCGCCCTGACCACCGTGGCGATCAAGGGCCTGTCGACCGCCCAGATCGCGGCCCTTGGCACCGCCCAGGTCGCTGCCCTGACCACCGCCCAGATCGTCGCCCTGTCGACCGCCACCATCGCCAATCTTGGCACCGCGAACGTCGCAGCACTCTCGACCATCCAGATCGCCAAACTGACCAATGCCCAGATCGGCGCGCTGACCTCGGCCCAGGTCGCCGCCCTGACCACCGCGCAAACCGCCGCCTTGACCGTCGGCCAGATCGCTGCCCTGAAAGTCGCGGCGATTATCGGCCTCGGCAGTGACGATCTGGTGGCCTTGACCACCACACAGGCCGCAGCCCTCGGCTCGGCCCAGATCTCCGCGATATCCGCCGCCAGCTTCGCCCAGATTGAGACTGCCGACATCGCCGCCCTGGCCAACACGGCCGTCAAGGGCATCACCACCGACAAGATGGCCGCCCTGGGCAGCGCTCAGGTCAGTGCGATGTCCAACGCTCAACTCGCCAATCTCAGCGGCGCCGTGATTGCCACGATTGCGACTGACAGCCTTCAGGCGTTGACCACCAGCCAGGTCGCGGCCCTGACCGGCGGCCAGATCGCCAGCCTCACCGCCGCTCAGATCGCCGCCTTGTCCACAGCGCAAGTCGCGAACATGACGACAACGCAGATCGCCGCGCTGTCAACCTTGGGTCTCGCCGGGCTGAACAGCGCCGATCTTGTCGCGCTGTCCACCGGGCAGGCAGCGGTTCTGACCTCGGCGCAGGTTCATGCCATCGCCTCGGCCGTGATGACCGCCATCGAAACCGCCGATCTTGCCGCCCTGACCACCGCCGCGATCCGCGGCCTGACCTCGGATCAGATCTCCGGCCTGACCACCGATCAGATCGTCGCCCTGACCACCGGCCAGATCACCGCCCTCGGGGCCGCCGCCGTCGCAGGCTTCAGCCCGGCCGACATCGCTGCGCTGACCACGGCGCAGATCGTCGCGATATCCACCGCGCAGATCGCCGCGTTCGGTTCGGACCAGCTGGCCGCGCTGACCACGGCGCAGGTGGTTGAACTGTCCACCGCCCAGATCGCTGCGATTTCCACCACCGCACTGGCTGGCCTCGAAAGCGCCGATCTGATTGCGCTGACCACCGCCCAGGCCGCCGTGCTCACCCCGGCCCAGATCGCCGCCATCGCCCCGGCCATTCTGACCAATATGACCACGGCCGATCTCGCCGCCCTGACCACCAGCGCCGTCCACGGCCTGACCACGGATGAGGTTGCCGGTCTCGGCTCGGCCCAGATCGCGGCCCTGACCACCCAGCAACTGGTGGCACTGACCTCCGGCCAGATCGGGGCGATTGCCACCGCCGGGGTCGCCGCGATGGCTCCGGCCCAGATCGCGGCCCTGCTGACCGCCCAGATCGCGGCGCTTGGGGCCGATCAGGTCACCGCCATGACCACGGCGCAGGTGTCAGGTCTGACCACGGCCCAGATTGCAGCCCTGTCCACCACCGGGCTGACCGGTCTGGGCAGCGCCAGTCTCGTCGCGCTGACCACGGCGCAGGCCGCCGCGCTGACTTCGGCTCAGATCGCCGCAATTGACGCGTCGACGCTCACCCAGATCGAGACGGCCGATCTCGCCGCCTTGACCACCACAGCGATCACCGGCCTGACCACCGATGAAATCGCGGCGCTCGGCCCCGCTCAGATCGCCGCGCTGACCACCGCGCAGATCGCCGCCCTGTCGACCGCCCAGATCGCCGCGGTTGATGTGTCCGGCATCGCCAATCTGACCAGCGCCCAGCTGGTGGCCCTGACCACCGGCCAGATCGCCACCCTCAGGTCCGACCAACTGGCGGCGCTGACCCCGACGCTGATCGCCAAGCTGACGACGCCGCAGATGGCCGCGCTGACCGGTACCGCGCTCTATGGCTTGCAGACCGATCAGCTGATCGCCCTGACCACCACCCAGGCCGCCGTGCTGACCGCAGCACAGCTGGCCGCCATCGACCCGACCGTGCTGATGGAGATCGAGACTGCCGATCTCGCCGCCGTCACCACCACGGCGATCACCCGCCTGACCACCGACCAGATCGCCTATCTCGGCACCGCGCAGGTGGCGGCCCTGACCACCGCGCAGATCGCCGTCCTGTCGACCGGCCACATCGCGGCCCTGAACACCGATGATGTGGCGGTCCTGTCCACCGCGCAGGTCGTCGCCTTCACCACCGCCCAGATCCGCGCGCTCAGTTCCGATCAGATCGCCGTGCTGACCACCGACCAGATAGCGCATCTGACCACCGCGCAGATCGCGGCCCTGACCACCGTCGCCCTCGCCGGGCTGACCAGCGACGACATTGTCGCCCTTACCACCGCGCAGGCAGCAGTGCTGACCTCGGCGCAGCTTGCGACATTCGACCCGGCGCTGACCTCGGCGTTTGAGGTTGTCGATCTTGCCGCGCTGACCACCACCGCCGTCAAGGGCCTGACCACCCCCCAGATCGCCGGGCTTTCTGGGGCGCAGATCGCTGCCCTGACCACCGGGCAACTGGTGGCGCTTGGCACCGCTCAGATCGCGGCCCTTGACACCTCCGGCATTGCCGCCATGTCCACCAGCCAGGCGGCTGCGCTGACGACGACGCAGATCGCCGCCCTCAGCTCGGATCAGCTGGCTGCTGTCACCACCGCGCAAATCGCCAAGCTGACCACGGCACAGATCGCCGCCCTGACCGTCACCGCCCTTGCCGGCCTCGGCTCCGCCGATTTTGCCGCCCTTACCACGGCGCAGGCCGCCGTGCTGACCTCGACCCAACTCGCCGCCATCGACGTTCCGGTCATCGCCGCGATCGCGGCTGCCGATCTTGCCGCCTTGACCACCACCGCGCTCAAAGGCCTGACGACTGCCGACATCGCCGCCCTCGGCGCCAGCCAGATTGCCGCCCTGACCACTGCCCAGCTGGTATCGCTGACCAACGCCAAGGTCGCCGCCATCGGCACCGCCGGCGTGGCCGCCCTGTCGACCGCACAGATCGTGGCGCTGACCACCGGGCAGTTGTCGCATATGTCCACCGATCAGATCGCCGCGCTGACCACCGCGCAGATCGCCAAACTGACCACCGCACAAGAGACGCGGCTGACCACCGATCAGATCGCCGCTCTCGGCACCGCTCAGGCCCGCGCCCTGACCACGGCGCAGCTTGCAGCCCTGACCACCGCCCAGATCACCGCCCTGGTGACCGACGATGTCGCTGCGTTGACCACGGTGCAGATCGCCGCCCTGACCTCGGCTCAGGTCATCGCCCTGACCCTGCCGCAGTTTGCTGCCCTGACTTCGGCGCAGATCGCTGCCCTGACCACGGCGCAATTGGCCAAGCTGTCGACGCTGCAGGTTGCCGCCCTGACCTCGGACCAGATCGCTGCCCTGACCACCGCGCAAACCGTGGCCCTGACCACGGCGCAGATCAAGGTGCTGACCACCGACGACATGGCCGCGCTGACCACGGCACAGCTTGCCGCGCTGACCACCGCCCAGACCGCCGCCTTGCAGACCGGACAGATCACGGCCCTTGGCAGCGATCAGATCGCGGCGCTGACCACGGCGCAGATCGTCGTCCTGACCAATGCGCAGATCGCGGCACTGTCGGCCGGTCAGGTCGGCGCGCTGACCACGGCGCAACTGGTCGCTGTCTCGCCCGGCCGTCTGATAAGCCTTTCGACCGACGACATCGCTGCCCTGTCCACCAGCCAGGTCGCAGCCCTCACCACTGCCCAGATCGCCGCACTGACCACCGCCCAGATCGCCGCAGTGGAGGTAGAGGAT
>JBDTQR010000134.1:0-12822 GCA_039932095.1 bacterium
ACCGCTCACGTCAGGCCGCGATCACCAAAGAGCTTATCGAAATCATTTCGGGCGCTGAAGCGCTGTAAGGAACCGGAGAAACAACATGGCAAAAGCACCGAAAGCAGCTGCCGCGGCAGGCAAGGTCACCCAGGTGATCGGCGCCGTGGTTGACGTGCAGTTCGCGGGCGAACTTCCCGCAATTCTGAACGCATTGATCACCGAGAACAACGGAAAGAAACTGGTTCTGGAAGTGGCCCAGCATCTGGGCGAAAACACCGTCCGCACCATCGCGATGGACGCGACCGAAGGTCTGGTCCGCGGCGCTCCGGTTTCCGATACCGGCCTGCCGATCCAGGTGCCGGTGGGTGACGCAACCCTTGGCCGCATTCTGAACGTCATCGGAGAGCCGGTTGACGAAAAGGGCCCGGTCAACGCAACCGAGTTTCGCCCGATCCACCAACCAGCGCCGTCCTTTGCCGATCAGGCAACCGAATCGGTGGTGCTGGTGACCGGCATCAAGGTGATCGACCTGCTGGCCCCCTATGCCAAAGGCGGCAAGATCGGCCTGTTCGGCGGTGCCGGCGTCGGCAAGACGGTTCTCATCATGGAACTGATCAACAACATCGCCAAGGTGCACTCGGGCTTCTCGGTGTTCGCCGGGGTGGGGGAACGGACCCGTGAGGGCAACGACCTGTACCACGAAATGATCGAATCCGGGGTTATCAACCTGGAAGACATGACCAAGTCGAAAGTTGCCTTGGTTTACGGTCAGATGAACGAACCGCCGGGTGCCCGTGCCCGTGTCGCCCTGTCCGGCCTGACCCTGGCCGAACAGTTCCGCGACCAGTCCGGAACTGACGTTCTGTTCTTCGTCGACAACATCTTCCGCTTTACCCAGGCAGGTTCCGAAGTGTCGGCTCTGCTGGGGCGTATCCCCTCCGCCGTGGGCTATCAGCCGACGCTGGCAACCGACATGGGCGCGCTGCAAGAGCGTATCACCTCGACCAAGGCAGGTTCGATCACCTCGGTTCAGGCGATCTACGTGCCGGCCGATGACTTGACCGACCCGGCGCCTGCGACATCGTTCGCCCACCTTGACGCCACGACCGTTCTGTCGCGCGCCATTTCGGAACTGGGCATCTACCCGGCCGTGGACCCGCTGGACAGCACCTCGCGTCTGATGGACCCCTCGGTTGTGGGTCAAGAGCATTACGAGGTTGCCCGTTCGGTTCAGGTGACCTTGCAACGCTACAAGTCGCTGCAGGACATCATCGCCATCCTCGGCATGGACGAGTTGTCGGAAGACGATAAACTGACCGTGTCGCGCGCCCGCAAGATCCAGCGTTTCCTCAGCCAGCCGTTCGACGTGGCCAAGGTCTTCACCGGGTCGGACGGCGTGCAGGTGCCGCTGGACGTGACGATTTCGTCGTTCAAGGCGGTTGTGGCTGGTGAATACGATCACCTGCCGGAAGCGGCCTTCTACATGGTTGGCGGCATTGAAGACGTGAAAGCCAAAGCCCAGCGTCTTGCTGCGGCTGCGGCCTGAGGAGGCACCATGGCAGGCACGCTGCAATTCGACCTTGTAAGCCCCGAACGCCGTCTGGCGTCGCTGGCGGCGACCGAGGTGCAAATTCCGGGCGCTGAAGGCGATATGGCGGCGATGGAGGGGCATGCCCCGACCATCACCACTCTGCGCCCCGGCGTTCTGCGGGCGACGTCGGACGCGGGCGTGAAATCCTTTGTCGTGTCGGGTGGCTTTGCGGAAATCACTGCGACCAGCATTTCGGTGCTGGCCGAACAGGCTGTGCCGCTGGAGGAAATGACCCCGGCAATCATGGACCAGATGGTGGAAGACGCGACGCTGGCCGCCGCCGTCAACCCCGACAAGGACGCCGGCGACAAGGTCATCGCCGATTTCATGGCCTTGCGTGATGCGACCGCCAAATAATTAAGCCTTGATTGTTCACGAAATGGCCCCGATTAGTCGGGGCTTTTTCATTTGATGGCCTTCTATTAACCAATTTTTAAGCTAGTTTGCTGGCACAAGCACGGAATAGCATGAAACGCATCACGTCGGGCATCATCGGCATTCAACAAGGGTCGCGCGTCCTGTTTTCGGACTTTGCGGATGGCGGTGTCATGTGGACCGGGCAGGGCGACCGCGAAAGCCGCCATGTCATCAGTTTCAAGGAAGCGTTTCTTGAGGCGCCGGTGGTCATGGCCTCGATGTCAATGTGGGACATTGACAACATGCACACTTCGCGCGCCGACATCACCGCAGAAAAGATCACCGCCGACGGCTTTCATCTGGTGTTCCGCACCTGGGGCGACACACGGGTGGCACGGGTCCGGGGCGACTGGACGGCGATTGGTGCCCTGAAGGACGATGACGCCTGGGATGTCAGATAGCGTTCACCCGCGCTGATACATGCCTTCATAGATCGGCCCCAGCGTCTCGGTCTCGAACAGCGACGACACCGAGGTCCCGTTCCAGATGTTCAGGATCGCCTGGGCCAGCATTGGGGCGGTTGGGACGATGCGAATGTTGCTGGCAGCCTGAACTTCTTCCGATGGCTCGATGCTGTCGGTGATCACCAGGGTTTTCAGCATAGACCCCTGAACCCGCGCCACGGCACCATTCGACAGAACACCGTGAGTGATATAGGCGTGAACCTCGGTTGCACCGTTTTCCATCAGCAGGGCGGCGGCTTTGCAGAGCGTTCCAGCGGTGTCGGCGATGTCGTCGATGATGATGCATTTCTTGCCGCTGACATTGCCGATCACCGTCATTTCGGCAATTTCGCCAGCCTTTTCGCGGCGCTTATCGACAATGGCCAGCGGCGCGTTGATCCGCTTGGCCAACTCCCGCGCCCGCGCCACGCCGCCGACATCGGGCGAGACCACCATGATATCCGCCATCTGGCCCTTGAAATGGTGTTCGATGTCGAGTGCAAAGATCGGCGAGGCATAAAGGTTGTCGACCGGGATGTCGAAGAAGCCTTGGATTTGTGCGGCATGCAGGTCAAGCGTCAGCACCCGGTCAATCCCGGCCTCGGCGATCATGTTGGCAACCAGTTTGGCGGTGATCGGTGTGCGGGCCTTGGCGCGGCGGTCTTGGCGGGCATAGCCGAAATAGGGGATGACGGCCGTGATCCGGTCGGCGGAAGAGCGGCGGAGCGCGTCCGAAATAATCAACAGTTCCATCAGGTTGTCATTGGCGGGGTTGGATGTGGGCTGGATGATATACATATCCTCGCCGCGGACATTCTCATACACCTCGACAAAGATTTCGGCGTCGTTGAACCGTTCGACCCGCGCCTCGACCAGGTTTACCGACATGCCGCGATGCATCGACATGCGGCGGGCGATCGATTTGGCGAGCGACAGGTTGGCATTGCCGGAAATCAGTTTCGGCTCGGTGATGGCGGGCATGTCTGGTCCTTCCGGGGGGGGCAGCGTGACGGATTCGTGACGTTGACACCGCTTATCACCCGGTTAGGGTCTTGCAAACTCATCCAAGGGTCAAAAGGGGGCGCTGAATGCCGCAGGTCGACTACTTTCTGGCGCTGCAGTCGCCCTATGTCTATCTGGCAGGCACCCGGCCGGCCGAGATAGCGGCGCGCCACGGCGCGACGCTGGTCTACAAGCCGCTGGACACCGGGCAGTTGTTCCCACGCACCGGCGGCAAGCCGAGGGCCGAGCGGCATCCGTCGCGCAATGCCTACAGCACGCGCGACCGGGCGCGTCAGGCGCGCAAGCTGGGGATGAAGCTGGACGATCAACCCATGTTTGGCGGGGCCAATCCGGCCCCTGCCGCCTATGCGCTGATTGCGGCGCAGGCGGCGGGGGGCGGCGATCTGGCCGGGTTTGTCGCGGCCATCGGGCGCGCGCTATGGGCCGAGGGGCGGGATATTTCCGACGATGAGGTGATCCATGCCGCGCTCTCGGCGCATGGCTTTGACCCAAAGGCGGCCGACCGCGGGATGATGATGGCGGCGGACACTTACGCTGCCAATCTGGAGGAAGCGGTGGCGCGCGGGGCGTTTGGCGTAACGTCCTTCTTGGTGGGGGACGAGATGTTCTGGGGTCAGGACCGGTTGGAGGACTTGGACCTGTATCTGGCGGGCAAGCTGTAAGGGCCGGGGGATTTCACATCCCCCGGACCCCCTGTGGGATACTTAGACCAATATGTAGGGGTCAGGGGCGCAGCGCGGCCAGCAGGTCGTCCACGTCATGCTCGGTCGTGGACCACGACGCGACGAGCCGGGCGGCTTCGCGGCCTTCCGGGGCGGGGAATCGGTAATAGGTTGCACCCTTGGCCTCGGCGCGGGCATGGGTGCCCGCGGCCCATTCGGGGAACAGGATATTGGCCTCGGCCGGGTGGTGAAGCCGCGCATCGGGAATGCTGGCGATGCCTTGCGCAAGTCTTGCGCCCATCTGGTTGGCCTGGGTGGCAAGGCGAAGCCAGAGGTCGTCGGTCAGATAGGCCTCCATCTGCGCGGCGAGGTAGCGGTGCTTGGAGAACAGGTGACCACCACGTTTGCGGCGCAGTTCGAACTCCCAGGCCTTGGCGGGGTCGAAGATCACCACCGCCTCGACCCCCATGCAGCCATTCTTGGTGCCGCCGAAGGAAACCACGTCGATACCGGCCTGCCAGGTCATCGCGGCCGGACTGGCGCCGGTGGCCACGATGGCATTGGCAAAACGCGCGCCGTCGAGATGGCAGGGCATATCTTTCGCCCGGGCGAGGGCGGTGAGAGCGGCGATTTCGGCGGTTGAGTAGACGGTGCCGGCCTCGGTTACATTGGTCACCGACAGCATGCCGAATTGTGCACCGTGAACATCGCCCTGGCGGATCCTGGACAGGGCACTGGTCAAGGTTTCGGGGGTCATCTTGCCATGTGGACCGGCGACGAGGGCGGTTTTGGCGCCCGAGTAGAACTCTGGTGCGCCGCACTCGTCGACGGCGGCATGGGCTTCTTCATGGCAGAACATGGCGGTCCACGGCTGGGCGTAGAGCGACAGGGCCAGGGCATTGGCGGCGGTGCCGGTGGCGACGAGGTAGACGGCGGCTTCGGGGGCCTGAAACAGGGCGCGGATCTGCGAGCGGACCCGGATCATGATCTCATCGGCACCGTAGCTGCGGGCGTAGCCGTCATTGGCCCGTTGCAGGGCGGCCATGACGTCCGGGGCAGCGCCAGAGCCGTTGTCGGAAGCGAAGAACATCAGGGTTTTTCCTCGATCACATATTGGTCCCAGTCTTCTTCAGGAACCTCGAACTCGGGCGTAGTCCAGCCACGGACCGAATTGCCCGAGCGGTGGGTGCTTTCAGGATCGTCGGTCAAGAGCGGGTGCCAATCGGGCAAATCATCCCCTTGAAATAGCCGGCGGTAGGCGCAGGTGCGCGGCATCCAATAGGCGACCTTGGGCAGGGTTTTCGGTGTCAAGCGCACGCATTCCGGCACATATTGATGGCGGGTCTCATACTTCGCGCAGCGGCAGGAGGTGCCATCCAGCAGTTTGCAGGCGATCGAGGTGAATTCGACTTCGCCGGAATCTTCATATTCCAGTTTGTTCAGGCAGCATTTGCCGCAGCCGTCACACAGCGCCTCCCATTCGGGGACGGTCATCTTGGTCAGGGGAACGGTTTCCCAGAAGCGGTCACGCAATGTCATGACGGGCAAACTGGCTGAACGGCGCGGGAAAGGGAAGTCACGAAAGGATGTCGCGGGCCTTTTGGCAATCGGCGGCCATCTGATCCATCAGCGCCGGCAGGCCGTCAAACTTCATCTCGGGGCGCAGATAGTCGACGAGGGCGACGGACAGGTGGTGGCCATAGAGGTCGCCATTGAAATCGAACAGGAAGCTTTCGAGGTTAGGTTTGTTGACACCAAACATCGGGCGGACACCAAGGCTGGCGGCCCCAATATACTGGCCGGTTTGGCTGCCGGTCAGCACATCGACCCTCACGGCATAGACTCCGTATTTCGGCAAATGCAGCCCGGTGACATCCATATTGGCGGTCGGATAGCCCAGCTCTCTCCCGCGCTTTTCGCCGTGGATCACCTCTCCCTCGATGCGGTGCCAATGGCCCAGCATGGCAGCGGCGTCGCGTGGGTGGCCGGTCGCCAGAGCCGTGCGGATCGCGGTGGAGGAAATGTCCTGACCTGCCATTTGTACCAAGGTGGCGATGGTGGTCTGAAAGCCGTATTTCAGGCCCATCGTCTGCAGATCGGCGGCAGTTCCGGCGCGGCCCTTGCCGAAGCGGAAGTCGGAGCCGACCACGACATGGGTAATACCGAGACCCTCGGCCAGCACGTCGCGGACGAAGGCCTCGGGGGTCAGGCTGGCGAGGGCGGCATCGAAGGGCAGCTCGTAAAGCTGCTGGACACCCAGCTTGGCCAGCCGGTTCGCGCGGGCCTCGGCATTCATCAGCCGGAAGGCCGGGGCATCGGGAGCGAAGAATTGGCGGGGATGTGGTTCAAAGGTGACAACGCCCAAGGGGGCGGCAGTGCGGGCGAGGTCGATGACGGCTTGATGGCCCAGATGGATGCCGTCGAAATTTCCCATCGCGACCGATGCGCCGCGAGCCAAGCGGGGAAGTCCTTGCCAATGGTGATGAATTTGCATGTCGGTCAGCGCAGTTTGCCAATGGCGAAGGTGGGGGATTGGGCTTGCCGGCTCAGCCAATGGTCAAGCAGTCTTGGGTCCGGGGTCTCGGGATCAGGACCGAACTCTTCCACAGCAATACCGCCAGAGACGAACAAGGTGTCGATGCCCTCGCCGGTGCCGCCCGAGATGTCAGTGATAATGCCATCGCCGATTGCCAGAATGCTCGGCTCCTTGCCATGGATCAGGCCCGAAAGGCGGCGGCGGGCCAGATCATAAATCGGCGGATGCGGCTTGCCGAAGTAATAGACCGTGCCGCCAAGCTTTTCATACGCCGCCGCGAGGGCGCCGGCGCAATAGATCCGTCGGTCGCCATAGTCGACGATGATGTCAGGATTGGCACACAGCATCGGCAGCCGGTTGTTGGCGCATTGCAGCAGGATGGCGCGGTAATCATCGGGCGTCTCGGTCAGGTCATCGACGAGGCCGGTGCAGATGATGCCCTCGGCCTCATCCATGCCCACGCGGATGATCGGGTCTTGCGTGGCGGCAAAGGCGGCGAGGTCGGGGGCAAAGTCGGTGAAGAACGGCTCGTCCTTCGGCGCCCCGATGAAATAGAGCTTGCGGCCGACCGCCCCGGTCAGCATGGCCGACTGGGTGGCATCGCCGGAGGTCACTACAAGGTCCCACGCATCGCACGGCACACCCAGCGTGTCCAGTTGCCGCGTCACCGCCGAGGCAGGGCGCGGGGCGTTGGTCAGCAATACGACCCGGCCTCCGCCGGCACGGAATGCCTGCAGCGCGGCAACGGCAGCGGGAAAGGCCGTCTGGCCATTGTGCAGACAGCCCCAAAGGTCGCAGAACACCGCGTCATAGCGTGGGCCAAGGTCGGCAAGGGTGGCGATGATCTCGGTCATATCGGGCCTTTCGGGCGGGTCGCCCCCCTTTTTCCCGCAAATGCCGCCAAGTGCAACTGCCCATCGCCGCGCGGGATTGCCGAAGGGTCAGGTCCTGACCCGCACCAGACGGTTGTCGGGAACGGGCAGGAGGGGTCCGTTACAGCTTCAGCGCCGGGATGATCTGCTTCTTGCGGCTCATCACGCCGGGCAAGACGACGGTGTCGCCGGTGACCTTGACGCCAAACGACGCCTCGGCCATTTGCTTTACCAGATCGTTGGGCACCAGAAGGGTTGCTTCTTCCTTCAAGATGTCGATGACGAACAGCAGCACCTGATCGGCACCATCCTCTTGTGCCACACCCACCATCGACGCCATCAGGCTGGCCTTGCGATCGAGCACGATCTTTGGCGCAGTGGTTTCCAGCACCGACACCCGCAACTCCTTGCCCGCAACATTGTATTCCTTGCTGTCCATCCTGAGCAATGCGGCGTCCGAAAACGCCGACACATCCGACTTCGCCTCAAACAGTCTGGTTGCCAGATCGGGAATGCTGACCCCCAGATCGGCCGCAAGGGTTTCCGCAACGGCGCGGTCATGCGGCGTGGTGGTGGGTGAACGGAATTCCAGCGTATCCGACAGGATGCAGGACAGCATCGCCCCCTTGATGGCCTTCGGAGCGCGCGCCAGATCGGCACCGATCAGGTCGTGCAGAATGGTCGCTGTGCAGGCCAGCGGGCGGACGGTGATGTCGATCGGCGTTCTGGTCTTGATGCCGCCGACCAGCATGTGGTGGTCGATGATGCCCACCACCTTGGCCTCGTTGATCGAGGGCGGCAGTTCGGCGGGGTTGTTGGTGTCCACGATGACGACGGTGTCGTCTGCAGTCACATCCGAGATGATCGCTGGCTTCTGCAAATCCCAGTGTTTCAGCACGAACGCCGCCTCGGTATTGGGTTCGCCCAACAAGAACGCCTCGGCCGGGGTGCCCTTTACCTCGGTCAGGTACCAGGCCCAGATGATCGGCGAGCCGGTGGAGTCGGTGTCGGGGGATTTGTGGCCGAAAACCTTGATGGTCATGGGATGCCCTTTGAATAACGGATTTTGCGCGGCTTATAGGGGCTGGCAAGGCGCTTGTCACGGGGGCTTGCCCCGCACGGGCGGAATTGCCGCAATGCAGCAACGCTTGGCCGTGACCTTGTCCTGACCCGCCATTTGGGCCCCGGATTGACGGTCGACGCTGCCGCCAGGTTTTGTCAGGCGCGGAGGTATTGGCGTGAAATGTGCCAGAACACCGCGGCAAACACCAGGCTACCGCCTGACAATGTGGCGAGGCTGGGGGTCTCGCCAAACAACATCCAGACCCACAACGGCGCAATCGGTGCTTCCAACGCGCCGATCAGGGCGGTTTCGATTGGGGCAATCCGGGTCGAGCCGAGCAGGAACAACGAAAATCCGATGGTGGAGTTCATCAGGCCAAAGCCCGCCATCAGGACCAGCTGGTCGGTGGAGGGGTTCAGGTCGGTGGCAAAAGGCAGGACAATCACCACGCTCAGCACTGCAGACGTGATGCCGGCAGGCAGGGTGGGTATCTCGGGGTTGTGCCGTGCGATCACCACCATCAGCGCCATCCCCAGCGTCATGATCAGCGCCAGAAAGTCGCCCGCCAGCGTGCCCTCGCGCCCCATTCCGACCATCACCACCGCGCCGGCAAAGGCCACCAGCGAGGCCACCCCCGAATCGCGGCTCGGCTGTTCCCGCAACATGGCCCAGGCGAGACCCGCCGTCATGAAGGGCACCGCGGCGTAGATGATGGCGACATGGGCAATCGAGGTCATCCGCAGCGCGGAAATATAGGCCAGCATCCCGGTGCCAGAGATGACGGCGTAAAGCCAGCCCGCGCCCCGCAGCCGGCCAAAGCCGCGCAGGCCCGCCGGGCCTTGGGTCATCAGCAGCACGGCCAGCAGTCCCAACGATCCGAACAAGCCACGCCAGACCAGCACGGTGGACAGGTCCTCGGTAATGGCGCGGGTGAACAGGCCTGCCGTGCTCCACGCCAATGTGGACAGGGATATCAGGATCAGGCCGAGTCGGTGTTCAGACGGCGCGGCCATGTGTTTCCCCTTTGTTCGCGCTGTTCTGCGCTGATCCATTCGGGGCGTCAAGGCGATGTCAGAGCGGCTCGTGGCCGCAGATCAGCGCCGCATGGTTCCGTCTTTGCAAGGCGAACAGGCTGGCGGCAGAGCGGGCGGCGATGGTTGGGTCCATCGCATCCGGGAAACCTTCGGCGGGTTCGGTGGTACGGTTGATGGCATCGATGGCCAACACCACGCTTTGCCCGGGCGTCTTGATCAGCATCGACATATGGCCGGGCGTGTGGCCCGGGGTGGCGATCATCCGCAGCCCGCCGCAAATCTCGGTCGTCTTGGTCAGCAGGCGGTAGCTCGCGTCGGGCCAGGCCATCGGGCGGGCGCTGCCATGGTACAAGGGCCGGGGTTCGGCGCGTTCACGGGCGCTGAGGATGATCTCGGCATCCCGGAACAGGGCCAGCCCGCCGACGTGGTCAATGTGGGAATGGCTGAGCAGGACATGAGAGATGTCACGCGCCATTACCCCGTGCAGGCCAAGCGCGCCCAGAATGGTGTGCTGCGGCCCAAAGCCCACCAGCCGCCCGAAGCCGTCAAGACCGTCCGCCTCGGCCATGGTCCGTTCGTCGGTGGCATAGTCGGCGGGGAAACCGGTGTCGATCAGCAGGCGGCGGCCTTGATCCGTGGTGATCAGCCAACCGCTAATCGGGATCAGCCGCTTGCCGGGGCCGACGTCAAAGGTGCCAAGGTCCAGACGGTCCAGCCTTGCCACCCGGTCTGCGCGCAAGGAGGTCATGGCAGCGGCTCAATTTTCCAGCCGTCCCGCTTCAGCAGGTTCAGCACGCCCTGTTCGCCTGACAGATGCAGCGCACCAAATGCCACGACGATCGGCCCTTGGGCAGCCGCCGCCTCGATCACCGGGATCCAGGTCACGTTGCGGCGATTGACCAGGGCAGCGTCGACCAGATCGAACTGCCGTTTGGCCTCCTCGGGTGCGGTATTGGGGCTGATCATCACCTGCCATTTGGAGAACTCCCAGAACAAGCGGCTGTCGCCGGCGAAATAGCTGTCCGACAGCGTGACGGCCATAGCGGCATCCTGATCCGAAGCATCCAGGGTCTGGGTCAGCATCAGCACCTGATCCTTGGGGGAAAAACTGTCGAAAATCTTGAAGATGGTGTCAAAGGGTTCCAGCGCCTGCACCGCCAGATCGTGGTCGGCGGCATAGGCCATCAGGCGACGGTCAAGGCCATTGGGGATCTCGGTCGGGTCAAACTGGCAGGCCGGGACGGCGAGGACAGCGGTCAGATACCACGGCTGCAACTTGGCAGCAAAGAACGGCGGGATGCCACGGGCGCGCAGCGCATCCGACAGCCGGGCCCAGTCGCGATCCGACAGCACCTCGGGCAGGGTGGGACCGGTCCTGTTGACCAGACGCTCGGGATGGTCGGCCACCTGAGCCTTCAGCGCCGTCTCCTCGGCGGGCCCGGCCTCGACCAGCAGCGCCTTGGCCTGTGACAGGGCAGGGGTCAGGGCAGTCATGGTCGCCACGTGGCGCGGGTCGTCAAGGTGGAATGTGCCGACAAGGGTGATGTCCTGTCCGGCCCTCGTGGCGTGCCACAAGTTGCCCTTGGCAAAGGGCGTGGCATCGGTGGCGGCCCGCAAGGGGGCAAGTTGCGCAGGCGGCAAGCTGGCAATCAGATTTTCGCCGACGCATTCAGCCTGCGCGACAAGAGGGGCCATACAGGCCAGGGCAAGGGTGATAAAACAGCGCATGTAGGTCCATTCTGCGGGCAGAGGTCCGGTGTCACGCCAGACCTACAGGATAAGATCACCCGCCGCCAGAACGGTCCCTGCACCAAGATGCAGCACTTGGTTGGCAGAACCATTGCCGTCGGTGTCCCTCTCCAGCAGCCCGGTCGCCCAGATTTAATGAACCTGTGCCTTGATAGTGGCCATCGTGATGTTGGTTGGCACCCAGCAATTGAGGGCTGCTGTGGCCAAGGGTCAAGCCAGAGGACTGGTACCAAGGATTTTCACGACCCCGGGTGTTGACACGCCGGTGGGCAACCCTTAGGTGAGGCTCGTTAGCACTCAACAACAACGAGTGCTAATCCAAACAAACCTGGAAACCTAAGGGAGTGTTACCAGATGGCATTCAATCCGCTGCATGACCGCGTCTTGGTCCGTCGCCTCGAAGGCGAAGAGAAAACCAAGGGCGGGCTGATCATCCCCGACAACGCCAAGGAAAAGCCCTCCGAAGGACAAGTCGTCTCGGTCGGTCCCGGCGCCCGCAAGGACTCGGGCGAGTTGATCGCGCCGACCGTGAAGGCCGGCGACAAGATCCTGTTCGGCAAATGGTCGGGCACCGAGATCAAGCTGGACGGCGAAGACCTGCTGATCATGAAGGAAAGCGACATCATGGGCGTGTTCGCCTGAGATCGTCCCCCATCCACGCATTCAAGGAGCTAACCAATGGCTGCTAAAGACGTACGTTTTGAAAGCGATGCCCGCGACCGCATGTTGCGCGGCGTAAACATCCTCGCCGACGCCGTGAAGGTGACGCTGGGTCCGAAAGGCCGCAACGTCATTCTCGACAAAAGCTTCGGCGCTCCGCGCATCACCAAGGACGGTGTGACGGTCGCCAAGGAAATCGAACTGGCTGACAAGTTCGAAAACATGGGCGCCCAGATGGTGAAGGAAGTCGCTTCTCGCACCAATGACGAAGCCGGCGACGGCACCACCACCGCGACGGTTCTGGCTCAGGCCATCGTCAAAGAAGGCGTCAAGGCTGTGGCTGCCGGCATGAACCCGATGGACCTGAAGCGCGGCATCGACATGGCAACCGCCAAAGTCGTCGCAGCGATCAAGGCCGCGGCCCGCCCGGTCACCGACAGCGCCGAAGTTGCCCAAGTCGGCACCATCTCGGCCAACGGCGAAGCGGAAATCGGTCGTCAGATCGCTGAAGCGATGCAGAAAGTCGGCAACGAAGGCGTGATCACCGTCGAAGAGAACAAGGGTCTGGAAACGGAAACCGAAGTCGTCGAAGGCATGCAGTTCGACCGTGGCTATCTGTCGCCCTATTTCGTGACCAATGCCGACAAGATGGTTGCCGATCTGGAAGACGTCCTGATCCTGCTGCACGAAAAGAAGCTCGGCTCCTTGCAGCCGATGGTGCCGCTGCTGGAATCGGTGATCCAGTCGCAAAAGCCGCTGCTGATCATCTCGGAAGACGTTGAAGGCGAGG
>JBDTQR010000135.1:0-12664 GCA_039932095.1 bacterium
AGTCCGACACCCCCGTCAGACCAAACGCCAGACCAGGATCCGTAACACCAGTGCCAGCCGAGGCTGAGGCACCCAAGAACGGCATCATCAAAACCACTGAAGAAACCACAACCAGTTGTCTCAATCCGTACAGACCGCCACGCTTCAGAGCAGACTTTGAAGCGAGCACCTGATTGCTATCAGCTTCGGCAAACGGCTTGAGCAACTTGAAGCGGCACCGGCCAGCCAAAGCTCCGGCAATCAACCAAGTCACCGGAGTCAAGGTCGCGTTGGCGACCATGTCGATCATGTTTGCCACCAGGATCATGCAAAGCCCTGCTGTTGCGCGCGTAATGCCGAGCGGTTTACTTCGAAAGAAGAGCAGGATGACGGGACCCGCCAGCAGCCCGAACGTGCCCACATAACCCAGCCAACCGGAAACCCCCATCACGATGATCCACATGCCATCGGTTACGCTGATATCGGCCCCTGTCTCAGGATCGAAAACGCGCGACCTGGCAAAGCCGCCCCATCCCGCAAGGGGTTTCTCATTGGCATGAGCCAGCAATATGTCTTCATTGTCCAGACGGAATTTAAGGGAACCCGCCCGCTCCTGACTGACCGATGCGGCAAGAGAGGATATTGTATCGACCGGAATAAAACCCGCGCCGCGCAACATCGGGTAGGTGAGAACGATGGCCGCCAAGGCAGCCGCCGCAAGCAATTGGCCGCGTATGGAAAACAGCAGAAGAAACGGGAATAGCCCGAGCAGAAGGATAAGGGCCCCAAAAGAATGACTCAGAAAAAGTACTCCTGCCAGCCACAGTCCTGCAAACCACATAAGGCTCTGCCGCCCCTCCGCCCGGTCATGCCGCCACAGGGCAAAGGCCGATAACGCCGCCATGGCAAGAAAGACAGCGAGCCAAAGCCCATGCTGCAGAAAGACCACAGGTCGAAATCCGCCGTCGCGCATGGCTTGGGCGAAAGATTGCGCCAAAAAGCCATAGATCCAGCGCGCCAGTTGCGGGCTCATGCGGATTTCGAACAATGTTGGCAGGGAATAGATCAAGGCCGAGAGGCACAGGACCCGTAGCAGGCTGACCTGAGCCTCTGGCTCACCCAAGTAACTTTGGCCAAGCAGAAAAGGTAGCAGCATGACCATGGTGCTCAAGATCATCGAAAATACATCATAGAGCCTTAGCCCCGGCAGTGTCAGCACACCAATATGATAGGGGTCAGTGTTCTGCAGGACGGTCAGCACCGGTGTCAGAAACAGCAAAGCCAGAAGCAGCGTTATGATCAGCGGAGACCTTTGCATTCCACTTTTCGCAGGGGTTGGTCGGGCAGATGACCTGACTGGGCGGCGGGTCTTCTGACGCGTGAAGACTGATTGCTCGGCCGCTTGGGGGCGAACACCGGAAGAAGGCGCTTTCCTGACCGGGTCTGATCTGCAGAGGGACAAGACCGTCGGCGCGACGCCCATCAAGCACATGACCGCTGCCGAAAGCGCCGGGATCAGTGTCTTGTCGAAGGTGGGCAGAACCGGCGGGTCGATCCCCACGCCAAAAGGCAGCGCCAGATAGCCGCCGATGATCGACCAGGCTATCGCCTCAGGGCGCGGCAGAAGGCGAAACAACAGGAAGACCACCAAGGGCCAGCCGAACAGCACGACATAGGCAAAACTGTTGGCCATGGCTGTCCGGTCTCCCGAGGGTCAGATCATTTCTCGCGGAATATCAGCGCTTTGGTTATGGGCGCTTATGGGCGGAAGAAAGCCATCGCGCCAGCCGAAACAAAGTCCGGCCTCCTGCCGATGCGGCATCTGGTTGTCATGAACCTGAACCATGCTATCGTCCGCCTTGCACTCCACGGGACCAACCGTAGCCACAGGAAGACACAGATTGTCAAATGACACCGCAGCCGATGTCTGTGTGATCATCGTGAACTACGGGACTGCCGATCTGGCACTGGAAGCCGTCACAACTGTGCTGGATCAGGGTGGCCGGGTGCGGGACATCCACCTGGTCGACAATGCGTCGCCCGGCAATGATGCGGATGTCATGGCTCAGGCGATCGCTGCGCGGGGCTGGGGCGACCGGGTCAGGTTGCATGCCGAGAAGACCAATCACGGCTTCGGGCGCGGCAACAATCTGGTTCTGGAAAGCCTGATCGGCGAGACCGTTCCACCAGACAAGGTTTTCCTGCTCAATCCGGATGCCAGGCTGGGCAATGCGGCAATTGATGTCTTGGCGGCGTTTCTCGATGCACATCCCGATGTTGGAGCAGCCGGAGCCAGAATCGAGAAACCTGGCCATGTTCCGGTAACAGCTGCTTTCCGTTTCCCGGGCCTGATCAGTACCTTTTCCGGCGCGGTGTCCTTTGGTCCCCTGTCACGCCTTTGCGCCCGCTGGCAGGTGCCGCTGGCCGCTGATATTCCAACGTCGCGCGTCGACTGGGTTGCAGGGGCGGCGGTGATGTTCCGGATGGCGGCGCTGCGGGATGCGCAAATGTTCGACCCGACGTACTTTCTTTATTATGAGGAAGTGGATCTGATGCGCCAGCTCGCCCGCAAAGGATGGCAGACCTGGTATGTCAACGAGGCGTTGGTAATCCATGCCGAAGGGGCGGCCACCGGCGTCAAGAGCGGGCGACGCGAGCGGCGGCGCCTGCCGGCCTATTGGTACCACTCCTGGCAGTATTACATGCGAAAGAACCACGGTCGCGCCGTTGCGCTTCTGGCCTGTGTGGCGTGGTCTTGGGGAGCGGTCTTCAACTACGGACTGTGCAGGCTTCGTGGCAAGGACCCTGCTGCGCCTTTGGGGCTATTCGGCGATCTCTGGGCCTTTGCCGTGCGGCCATTGCTCGGCCTGAAGGCAGGATCATCATGACTGGGGCACCCGAACCTGAACTTTTTCTCCCCAATGACGGGCGCACGAATTGCAATCCGAAAGACATCGGCTTCTGGTCTTTGGTGGCCGAGGACTTTCACACGCATCAAAGCGACTGGTTTTCCCAAGGCTTCTGGGCGCTTTTCTGGCACCGCTTCGGCAACTGGCGGATGGGCATCCGGCCCAAGGCGCTGCGGGCGCCGATGAGCCTGCTCTACAAGGTGATGGCCAAGCAGTGCGAGTGGGTCTGCGGCATCATGCTGCCCTATACGGTAAGGGTCGGGCGCAGGGTCAGGCTCGACCATTTCGGCGGAATGATCCTTGTGGCACAGGCAATTGGCGATGATGTGATCATCCGGCAGAACACCACCTTCGGCATCGCCAACCTGCAGGCGCTGACTACAAGGCCAGTCATTGGCAATGGGGTAGAGATCGGCGCAGGCGCCGTCATCGTCGGCGGCATTCATATTGGCGACGGAGCCATCATCGGCGCTAATGCCGTGGTGACCCGTTCGGTCCCCGCAGGCGCCGTGATGGGCGGCGTTCCGGCGCGACTGCTGCGCATGCGCGATGAGACGGCACGCCCGGATGCATGACATCGGGCCTACCCCATCCCTCGCCGCCGTGCTGATCGGCCGGAACGAGGGTGCACGGCTGGTCAACTGCCTCACCTCGGTCAAGGGGGCAGTGGGGCGCATCATCTACGTCGACAGCGGCTCGACCGATGGCAGCGTGGCTGCGGCACAGGAGGCCGGGGCCGAAGTCGTGCTGCTGGACAAAACCCAACCCTTCACCGCAGCCCGTGCCCGCAACGCCGGGCTTGAAACGCTGCGAGCGGGCGGCGACCTGCCGGACTACGTGCAGTTCATTGATGGTGACTGCGAATTGCAGCCCGGCTGGATCGAAACGGCGCTGAGCTTTCTGGAAGACACCCCCAAGGCCGCCATCGCCTGCGGCCGCAGACGCGAACGTTTCCCGGAAGCCTCGGTCTACAACCGGCTCTGTGACCGCGAATGGGATACGCCGGTGGGCGAGGCCAAGGCCTGCGGCGGTGATGCGCTGATGCGGCGGGTGGCCCTTGATCAGGTCGGCGGCTACAACCCTGCGCTGATTGCCGGAGAAGAACCCGAGATGTGCGTCCGGCTGCACGCCATGGGCTGGCAGATCTGGCGGCTTGATGCCGAGATGACCCTGCATGACGTCAACATGATGCAGTTCTCACAATGGTGGAACCGCACCCGCCGCGGCGGCCATGCCGCAGCCGAGGGCATGGCACTGCACGGCGCCGGCCCCGCCCGGCTGGGCGTTGACATGGTACGCCGCGCGCTGTTTTGGGCTCTGATACTGCCATTGGTGACGATTCTGTTGGCCGTTTTCGTCAGCCCATGGGCGCTCTGCCTCCTGCTGGCCTACCCCGCCCAGACCCTCCGCCTCGCCCTCCGCCACGGCAACACCCGCGCGGCATGGGAACAGGCAACCTTCCTGACACTCGGCAAATTCGCCGAAGCGGCCGGGGTGGGGGAATACTGCGGGCGGCGCATGGCAGGTAGACGGGCTGGGATCATCGAGTATAAATGACTGAGTGGGGCGGGCATAGCGGACTGCTTTAGCCAAACGTCAAAGACGGCACCAAACAATCAACCCGCAGCATCGAGATGAATCCGTGCCACAAACAACTTGGCCAATCTTTGTGATCTCCTTGGCCCGCGACAATGATCGGCGGAGCCAGATCGCCCGGCAGCTGACCGATGCAGGCCTGGACTTCCGTTTCATTGACGCGGTGGACGGACGCGGTGGACTTGCCCCCGAGTGGGAAAGCCAGATTGACAGGCCCGGCACTCTGGCAAAATATGGCTATGGGATGAGTGATGGCGAATATGGCTGTTCCTTGAGCCACATCATCGTCTACCGCAAGATTTTGGCGGAAGGGCTGCCCGGCGCGGTGGTGTTGGAGGACGACGCGCTGCTCACCCCGCATTTCGCCGAGTTCTACCGGAAAGCCGCCTATCTGGGATGCGATCTTACACAGCTTTTCGCGTATTCCGTCCGGATCTGGCGATGGCCGGGGCGGAAGGTCGGGGTTGGCGATGCAAGGTCCTTCAGACTGGCGGAAAACCCGTTTTCTGCCGTTGCCTACTGCCTGTCCCACAAGGCTGCAGACTATCTGCTGTCCTCCAGTCTGCCCGTCCGCAGCCGGGCAGATTGGCCTGCAGACCTGACATTGATAGGGTCCAGGGTGACTATCCCATCGCTGGTCAGGCACCCACCACCAACAGCGAGCCAATCTCACATCGCGGAAGGGCGAAAAGATCCAAGAGCCGCAGGGGTCGACTTTACTGCAGGCTATGCCAAGGGCTGGCGCCGGCTGATAACGCTCTCGTCGTGGCGGCGTTTCTTTCTCAAGAGGTTCAGCAGGATGGCCCATCTTGGCTACTGACAGCTCGATAGCCCCAGCCAGCCATATGACCAGTTACGCCGCGCTGTAGGACCTGAGCAGATCCACTGACAAGACCATAAAGGACGCCGACCGGGCCCAATCGACACACACAGATTTGCCATCAGCCTAGCCAGCTGGCCCCGGCGGATGCTACGCCTTGAACAGCCCGGCCAGCTTGGCCGTCTCACTCCTTATATCAAACTCTGCCTCAACCTTCGTCCGCCCTGACGCTGCTTCTGACGATCTTTCTCAGCCTCTGGGCACTTTGCCTACTTCTGGCCTACCCTGTGCAGATCCTCCGCCTCGCCGGCCGCTACGGCAACACGCGAGGGGCATTGGAGCGGGCCACGTTCATGACCTTGGGCAAATTTGCTGATGCTGCGGGGATCGTGGAATACTGGGCCCGGCGATCCATGCGCCGGCGCGCCGGGAACATTGAGTACAAGTGAAGCGCTACCGTATGATCAATCACCTTGCCGAGGGACATAAGTAGGATGCTGAAGTGGAACATAGTCGCCAGATTCTTCACGTCGGCAGAGGCGGTCTGGCTGGACGATTTTATCCACGATCCGGATCTTTCCTTTAGCAAGATCGCAGCCCCCCGTGATGAAGGCTGGCACAAGTCCAGAAAACCGCGCACCTCGGGTCAGCAATGGCTGAGCATGCTCGGGTCGGGTTGGCGTGCTTTCCAAGGTCATCCTCATGGCATCATCACCTGCTTCCCTCAACTGGCGATGATCGTGGCTATTCTTAAGCGACTGACCTTTCGCCGAACACGTCTTGTTGCCCATAACTTTAACTTAGGCGGATTTCCGGGCGGCCTGAAACAGAAATTCGCGAGGTTCGCGGCGAAGGGGATAGATGTGTTCATTGTCCATTCACCTTCAGAAGTGGGTAGTTATGCCGAATATCTTGGCGTCGCCACACAGCGGGTCAAATTCGTTCCGCTGCAGCGTGGCCGGATCGGGATTGCGCGGATGGAAGATGTGGCCACACCGTTCATCCTTGCGATGGGTTCGGCCGGGCGCGACTATCAGACCCTGATCGCGGCGGTCGATAGGCTCGGCTTCCGCACGATCATCGTCACGCGCAAGGACATCATCGACAGCTTGCCTAAGTCGGAACATGTCGTGTTCTGTCACGGCATGAGCGAGGTCGAATGTCTTGAACTTCTGGCCACCGCCCGACTTTCGGTGGTTCCGGTCGGCAATCTAACGACGGCCTCGGGACAGGTCACCTTTATCAATTCGATGATGCTGGGCGTGCCCCTGATTGCGACGCGCTGCCCCGGGACCGAAGGTTATGTGGAGAACGACGTCACAGGGTTTCTAGTCGCCCCCTTCGACAGGGCCGAGATGGAACAGGCGATTGCAACGTTGTGGAACGATGCGCCCTTGCGTGCCGAACTGGCGGACCGTGAAAGGGTCTTTGCCCATGAACATCTGAGCGACGAGGCGGCGGCGGAAAGCCTGAGACGCCTGCTGAGGACGCTCGATCCGCCATGACCACACGGACCGTTCTCCTATTTCACGGACGCATCCTCTTTCTTCCTCCAGCAAAAAGCTGTACGAGCCATTCCACTTCGCGGCCAATGTCATGCGCGGCCTCGACATTGGCCCGCCCTGCTGCCCCCATCCGGGCACACAGCGCCGGATCTGACAGCAGCCTATCCAACCGCTCGGTCAGGCTTTCCGCATCACCCGGCGGCACGATGAAGCCAGAGATGCCGTCCTGCACCAGTTCGGGCACACCAGCGATCTGGGTGGCGATTACGGGGATGCTGCTGGCGAAAGCCTCCATCAGGACGACCGGCAGGCCCTCGGCAAAGCTGGGCAGCACCAGCATGTCGGCCTCTTCCAGCAGCCGGGCCACGGCCGGTTCGTCCAGATAACCTGCAAAGCGCACAACCCCCTCCAGCCCCAGATGGCGCACCCGCGCCTCAAGCCGGGAACGTGCCGGGCCGTCGCCCGCGATGGTCAGCCGGGCCTGCGGGTGGCTGGCGCGGGCCGCTGCGAAGGCCTCCAGCAGCAGGGGTACGCCCTTGACCGCATCCAGCCTGCCGACAAAGACCACATGGCCCGAGAAGGCCCCGCGCGGCACCGTGCCATAGCGCTCAAGTGCAACGCCGCAATGGACGATCTTCAGCTTGTCCCAATAGGCCTCATCCGAAAACAGCATCGCCTGACTGCGGCAGAAATGGCTGATGCAGGCGATGAAGGCGGCGCGGGCCAGTTTCACATCCAGCCGCCACCAGTGCATTTCAAAGAAGATCGTCGGCCCGTGCAGGGTGATGGAAAACGGGATGCCGGACATTTCCGAAGCGATCATGGTCAGCGAGCCGCTCGCATCGCCGAAATGGTTGTGCATGTGGACAACCCCCCGGGCGAGCAGATGGTCGGACAGAGTGCCGGCCTCAAGGAAATAGAACATCTGCCAGAGAAAGGCTTTCAGTCCCGGCGGACGGGTCGCCCAAGCCAGTTTCAGGGCGGAAAACCAGCGTCGCGGCCCCCGACGCAACATTCGCAGATGAGAGCCTACTAGCCGAACGGGGTTTTTCGCGGCCGCAAGGATGCCAAAGGTGCGGGCGGCCTCCTGCACTTGTTCGGGGCCGACCACGGCCTTGGACGGCGGGCGGCGGACAGTGCAGGTCACGACCTCGACCCCCAGATCCCGCAGGCCCATGATCTCGCGCTGAATGAAAGTATGCGAAGCGCTGGGATATTGGCCTGTGATATAGGCGATCGGGCCGGAGAGGTGCTGCTCAGCCATGGATCGGCTCATCGCAAATGATGGAGAAATACGAAACCACTGGATAAAGCCGTACATCACGCAAACCGCTGAGCCACGGGTTCTTCTGTTGGGTCGCGCCGGCTGTCATATGGGTTCCGCCATGTTGCATCATGCTTTCGGACGAACCCACCAAAAGACCTTGCCAAGCCCGCCGGCCGCCCTCCCGCTGAACGCCACGGCCTGCGGGCGGGCGACCAGCAGGGAGGCGAGCGCTCCTGCGCCAAAAATCACGGTCTGCGCAAAGCCGGCGACCATCCAGAACGCGGTCGCGCCCCAGTTTCGGCCACCGGCCTCGACAAGACATCGCAACTGACCATTACGAAACCGGCGATGAAGAACATAGGCCGCCGTCATCCGGGCGGCAGGCACATTCTCGTGCACGGCAGCCTCGGTCGACCAGGTCAACCGCAGACCACGGTCCTGAACAAGCTCGCGCAGAAACCAGACATCCTCGCCCCCCCGATTGAAGCGCGGGTCGAACGGCGCTTCGCGCACAAAACACCTCTCGCGCTCGAACATCGAATTGCCAGTGCCCAGATAGGCCCGCTTGTCGGTAATATCGGTACCGGTCGGAACCTTTGCGTCGCGACTGAACAGCCCTTCCAGAAGGGGGCGAAGGGGGGTGGGCGGCGGCGCCTCGAATGTCGGGTACACTGGGCCGAAACAGGCGGCATGGCCAAGAAGAGCTAAGGAGCGATAACTCTCCAGCCAACCCGGCACTGGTCTCTGATCGTCGTCGATGAAAACGAGATAGCGTCCTTGCGATCCGCGGACACCCGCGTTGCGGGCATGCACAACACCGGAACGCGGCTCATGGACATAGACCGCCCCCGGAGCCTGCTCGGCCACTGTCGGTTCGGCCGAGCGGTCAGGGCAGTTGTCGACCACGATGAGCTCCGCCCCGTCATCCCCCAGTAGGGCAATCTGGCTGCAGAGTTCAACCAGCAATGCAGCCAGAGTGTCCGGCCGCCGATAGGTAGGAACGATGACGGACAGAAACATAGGCAGATCACCTGACGGAAGAATTGCGCCAGACATTGGGCGAAGCCCGGCTCGATTGAAAGACCGAAATCCCCTTGGCGAAGACACCGTTCTCCACTGTTGCCACATCAAGGCGATGCCGAAGAGGAAGCCGGGTTCCATCCTTGACCACCTTCATTCCGGGAAGCCCCAACGAGTGACTGTCTGCCATCAGAAACCTTCTGTTCTCGCCCACCCCCTTAGGCAGGTCGAGCAAAGAAAGTGGCGGCGGAGCGAAGCCAGATAGAGACACTTCAATCACTTCCAGAACGGGTTTCGGAAATCTGAACATGCGGCGTAAATGGATATCCCTCCCTGATCGCCGTCCTATGATCAAGCGGGTTTGCCCCGCCGCGCCAACCGTATGAAATAGGTCTCCAGCGTGTTGGTGGAAATATGAGCCAGCAGGAAGGTCAGGGCGAAACTGATCGGACGCTTGATCAGATATCGCTCCCATCCGCCGCCCGTTCCCAGCCACCCCATGGCGGTCATCGGATGCCAGACATAAAGCGCATAAGAAATCCCGGCCAGATATTTAAGAACTCCGTTGCGGCATATCTGTCGGATGAAACCCTCCGGCATGAAGATGATCGAGCCCACTACGCCCATCGCCAGATAGGGGCGCGCATATTGCACAGGTCCGCCGATCTCATGACAGGACAGCAGCCACAACAACAGCAGCGGCAGAAATCCTGTGGCCAAGATTCTGCGGAACGCCTCCGCCAGCGGATGCTGCCTGTGCAGCCAGATCAGGGCCAACAGGCTGCCCGAGAGAATCTCATCAATTCGCAGATGGGTTCGAATGCTTTGATACGCACCATCGTCGATCCGCAGCAGCAGCACCAGCAGCGCGCAGAGGGGGACCAACCAGAACCCACGGCGCCCCATCAGCAGAACGGCAAGGCCGATGCCGAGATAGAAGTGGAGTTCGACACAGATCGACCAGAAATGGCTGGTTCCCTTGAAGAGGAGGGGGTCGTCGTAGTTGATATAACCAAAGACGATCCCCACCGACGCATCCCAGCGCGACAGGGCCAGCCCCGGCACCAAAATGGCGTAAACGGCGAGCAGCGGATATATCCGTGCGATCCGACGGGTCAGAAATGTACGGACATCCGGGCGTTCGAACAGAAACCGGGTGATAAGAAATCCGGACAAGCAGAAGAACAGGCTCATCCCCATAAGCCCCGTCATGCTATTGAGATGAAAGCGGGCAGGGCCCACCGGCAGCAGGTGAGTGGCCAGAACCAGCAGGATACTCATCGCCCGGATGCCATCAAGTTCGGGAATGTGGCCTTCCTTCATAAGATGCCTATCCGCTATCTGGATTCTGTGAAAATGCCGCGAACACTCCCGTCTGACATCGCCTCGAAAACACCCTGCATGTCAGAAAACCCAAGCCCGCTCGTACCTTCAAGACCATCCTCAGCACGCTGCGGCAAGGTTTCCAGTGTTCTCAGGCCGTAGGCAATAGAGGCCTGTGGCCGGGAGGGCACGTAGTCCGCCGCCCCTTGCGTTCTAAGGTCGGGCAGACGGTAGCAACCGGGTGGGTACGATCCGACCAATGTGTAGAATTTCCCTGCCGCGCAGTATAGAAGGGCGCTTCAGGGAACGGGAACACCTTTCCGGTCGCGCCCTAGGCAGGAGAGGCCGCTTGCACGACGTAATTTCATTCCTTCCCGGGCCTGCTGCCATCACCACACCCACGCGCGCAGCCCTTCTGGACGAAATCGAGACGCTGCTGAAATCCCACCAGGGCTTTGCCCTGGCCACATTGAACCTCGATCACCTCGTCAAACTCCGCCGCCTTCCGGCCTTTCGGGCCGCCTATGCCGCGCAGACCCATGTCGTGGCCGACGGCAATCCGGTGGTCTGGTTGCACAAGCTGGCCGGAAATCCGGTGGAGCTGGTGCCTGGATCGGAGTTGATTGCGCCGCTTGCCGCCCTTGCGGCAGGTCTAGCCGTGCCGGTGGCTCTTCTGGGCTCGACCGAGGAAACCTTAGCTCTGGCGGCGGCGCATCTACAGAAGGCTCATCCCGGTCTGACCGTGGTTGCGCGCATCGCCCCGCCGCATGGCTTCGATCCCGCCGGCCCTGCGGGTGAAGAGGCTTTGCGCCAGTTGGCCGCCTCAGGAGCGCGGCTGTGTTTTCTGGCGCTTGGGGCTCCCAAACAGGAGATCTTGGCCGCGAGGGGCCATGCCTTGCTGCCCGAGGTCGGGTTCGTCTCGATCGGGGCGGGGCTGGATTTCATCGCGGGCACGCAGACGCGTGCGCCACTTTGGGTCCGGCGGATCGCGATGGAATGGGCTTGGCGCATGGCCCTGAACCCGGGTAGGTTGGCAGGGCGCTATCGGGATTGCGCACTGATCCTGCCCGGCCTGATGCTGGCCGCTTGGCGCGGCCGGTCGGCGGCACGCTGAAGGCCACTCCCCGGCGCCCCGGAGCGGTCTGCCTGACGCTCAGATCAAGATGTCCATCCAGCCCAGATCACTGAGATGCAGGCCGACCAGCGTGATCGAGTCCGGCCCGTCACCGATGGTGAGGTGGCCGGCGGCATTCTCGCGCGCCATGGCGACGAGAGCATCATGCGACGCAATCGACTGGCCGACAAGATTCAGCCTGTCACCTGCGCTGAAATCGGTGATCCGGTCATAGCCGTCACCGGTGACGAAGCGGAACTCATCAGGCCCGGCACCGCCGGTCATCACGTCATGTCCCTTGCCCCCGGTTATCACGTCATGGCCATTGCCGCCGAGGATCACGTCGCGGCCCGAGTTGCCATTGAGAATGTCCCGGCCGCCGTGACCTGCCAGATAGTCATCGCCACCCGCGCCATTGACCACATCGTTCTGGGACTGGCCGAGGAAACGGTCATTGGCGCCGGTGGCGATGATCCCGTGAACAGAGGCCGCAATGCTGCCCACAAGCAGGGCAGCGGCAATGGGATCCCCGGCTAGGGGCGACGGGCTGCTGACAGCCTGGTTTTGCTGGAGGCTCCCGTCTTTCTGCGCCGCAGTGGCACCCCCCAGTCCGGTATGCGTCCCGGCGGCCGCCACGCTGTAATCGGCCAGGCCGGAATTGCCGTCCAACCCCATGGCAAGCCCAAGAACCGACGAGGTGGCGATGCCGCGGATGACCACGCCGGTGCCCGGATCCGCATCGACCTGAACTTTGACGGCATGTGCCCCATCGACCATGTCGCCCAGCACGGCGAGATGCAGCGTCGCAGGGCTCGCCAGACTGTCCAGCAGCTGGACGGGGCCGCCATCCATGCTGATACCCTCGATGCCCTGCAGGAAGTCGGACGTGTTTGTGCCGGTCAGACGATAGCCGTCGCCCTCAACCACCAGCGTAAAGGCCCCAACGTTGCTGTTCAGCACCAGCACATCATTGCCATTGCCACCGATGATCGTGTCATCGCCCTTGCTCGAAGTGATCGTGTCATCGCCGGCAGTGCCGACCAGAAGATCGGCCCCCGCCGTGCCGTTCAAAGCCTGGCCCTGCGTGCTGGACAGTTGCAGCATGTGATCGAGGGTGAGGGAGAAGCCGTC
>JBDTQR010000136.1:0-12612 GCA_039932095.1 bacterium
CCCGATCCTCGCTTGCCAAAGGAAATCCGATGTACCCCACGTTCGACGGCCACAACGACATTCTGCTGCGGCTTTTCAACGCGCCGCAGAACCGTGACGCGATCTGGCTGACGGGCGAAGGCAAGGGCCATCTCGATCTGCCGCGCATGAAGCAGGGCGGGTTTGCCGCCGGGTTCTTTGCGATCTATGTGCCGTCACCGCATGAGGATGACGGGGTGGATTACATGCAGCTGATGGAAAACCCGCCCTATGTGCTGCCGTTGCCCGACCTGATCAAGGATGCCGAGGCGTTGCCGGTCGCCATGGCGATGGCGGGGCATCTTTTATGGATGGAACGCGCCGCGCAAGGCCAGTTCAAGGTGGTCCGGACCGTGGCCGAAATCCGCGACTGTCTGGCCAAGGGCGTCATCGCCGGGATCATGCATATGGAGGGGGCCGAGGCGATTGGCGGCAATCTTGACAATCTTTATGCCTTTCACGCCATGGGATTGCGTTCGATCGGGCCAGTCTGGTCGCGGCCGACGATCTTTGGCCATGGTGTGCCGTTCGGTTTCCCCTCCAACCCGGACACCGGCGACGGGCTGACCGAGGCGGGCAAGCAACTGGTCCGGGCCTGCAATGAGCTGAAGATCATGATCGACCTCAGCCATATCAACGAGAAGGGTTTTGACGATGTGGCGGCGCTGTCTGACGCGCCCCTGGTTGCCACTCATTCCAATGCCCATGCCGTGACCCCCAGTACCCGCAACCTGACCGACCGGCAACTGGCGGTGATCAAGGCGTCGAATGGCATGGTGGGGCTGAACTTTGCCACCTCGTTCCTGCGCCGCGATGGCAAACAATCGGCGGACATGGGCTGGGAGGATGTGTTGGCGCACCTTGATCACCTGATCGCGCATCTGGGCGAGGATCATGTCGGCATGGGTTCGGATTTCGATGGTGCCACCGTCCCAAAGGGCATCACCGATGTGGCCGGCCTGCCGGCGTTGCAGCAAGCGATGCTGGACCATGGCTATGGCGCGGCGCTGATGAAAAAGCTGTGCCATGACAACTGGATCGCCCTGTTGGAACGGACCTGGGGCGCCTGACGCCGGCGGGCGCTCGTCCTGCGTGACCGCTTTCCTCGCTTGGGGCCAGCGAAGACGCCTGTCAGGGCGGATGAGTGCCGGGCCAGCCCGCCTTTTCGCTTGCCACTTCCGCCCCTGGCAGGCTAGCTTTCCCCTGTCATGTTCGGGAGAATCCAGCTCGGCTGGTGCCGAAGGAGCAACCGCCCCGGTAAACTCTCAGGCGCAAGGACCGTCATGGCAACGGAACTCTGGAGAGTGGTGCCGACGCACCCGCCGAAGGGATAACGATCTCAGGCGCCCCTGCCGATACGGCTTCGGGGGCAAGGACAGAGGGGGCACGGAGGAACGGGGTTATCCCGGCCTGTGCAGGGAGATGGGGCGTTGAGCGCATTGGTACGATTGGGTCTGCATGATCTGCATGTGGCGCTGGGTGGCAAGATGGTGCCCTTCGCGGGCTATGACATGCCGGTGCAATACAGCGCCGGCGTGCTGAAGGAACATCTGCATTGCCGTGCCGCCGCCGGCCTCTTCGACGTCAGCCACATGGGACAGGTGATCTTGTGGCCCAAGGGCACGCTGGCAGAAACCGCCTTGGCCTTTGAATCGCTGATGCCGGTCGATGTGCTGGGGCTGGCGGTCGGGCGGCAGCGCTACGGCCTGTTCACCGACGCCACGGGCGGCATTCTGGACGATCTGATGTTTGCCAATCGGGGTGACCATTTCCTTGTCGTCGTCAACGCCGCCTGCAAACAGGCCGACATCGCCCATATGAAAGCGCAGCTCAGCGCGGTCTGTGATGTACGGCCAGTCACCGACCGCGGTCTGTTGGCGCTGCAGGGCCCGCTGGCAGAGACCGCGTTGACGCGTCTGGTTCCGGGTGCTGCGGCCATGCGGTTCATGGATGTGGCCTTCCTTGACTGGGACGGCGCGCAGCTTTGGGTATCGCGGTCCGGCTATACCGGCGAGGACGGCTATGAAATCTCGGTCCCCGAGGCGCGGCTGCAAGAGTTTGCCGAGGCGTTGCTGCATGAGCCTGAAGTGATGCCCATCGGCCTTGGTGCGCGCGACAGTCTGCGGCTGGAGGCCGGGCTGTGCCTGTATGGCCATGACATCGACACCACGACCAGCCCGGTCGAGGCCGGGCTGACCTGGGCCTTGCAGAAAGCCCGGCGGGCCGGCGGTGAGCGCGCCGGGGGCTATCCGGGGGCCGAGCGGGTGCTGCATGAATTGGCGCAGGGTCCTGATCGGCTGCGCGTTGGCCTGCGCCCGGACGGCCGGGCCCCGATGCGCGAGGGGACCGCCCTGTATCTGGGGGATGACTGGGTGGGCGGCATCACGTCGGGCGGCTATGGCCCGTCGGTCGCGGCCCCGGTCGCGATGGGCTATGTCGCTGCCTCGCAAGCAAAAATCGGCGCAGTGCTGTCGGCGGAATTGCGCGGCAAGCGTCTGCCTGTCACCATTTCCGCGATGCCTTTCCACCCAACAACCTACAAACGCTGAGGACGATCATGAAATACACCCAGGACCACGAATGGCTGCGCGTCGAAGGCGAACTGGTCGTCGTCGGGATCACCGAACACGCTGCTACCCAATTGGGTGACGTGGTGTTTGTCGAATTGCCCGAGGTCGAAACCATGGTGACCGAGGGCGACGAGGTGGTGGTGATCGAAAGCGTCAAGGCCGCGTCCGACATTCTGGCCCCGGTGACTGGCGAAATCGTCGCGGTGAATGAGGCGCTGGTCGACAATCCGGGTCTGGTGAATGAAGACCCGCTGGTTTCGGCGTGGATCTTCAAGATCAAGGTCGATGACATGGCCGTGCTGGACGCCTTCATGGACGAAGACGAATACAACGACCTGATCGCATGACGGTGCTGCGCATCGTCGCCAATCTGTTTGCCGATGAGCCGGCCGAAGCGGCCGGTTTCTATCAGAAGCTGTTTGGCGTCGACGTGCTGATGGACATGGGGTTTATCGTGACCCTCGGGTCCAAGGCGACCGCCAGCGCCCAGATCAGTCTGGCCCGGGAGGGTGGGTCCGGCACGCCGGTGCCCGACCTTTCCATCGAGGTTGACGACCTGGAGGGGGTTCTGGCCTGCGCCAAGCAGATGAACGTCGTCCCGATCTATGGTCCCGTTCTGGAACCATGGGGTGTGCGGCGGTTCTTCTGCCACGACCCGTCAGGACGGCTGTTGAACGTCCTGAGCCATTCTGTCTGAACGGAGCCCGAGATGACTTTTACGCCAGTCGACTATAACCCCTACGATTTCGCCAACCGCCGCCATATCGGCCCGTCGCCTGCCGAGATGGCCCTGATGCTGTCGGCTGTCGGGTCGGCATCGCTGGACGATCTGATTGCCGAGACGGTGCCGCAGTCGATCCGCCAGAAGGCCGCCTTGGGCTGGGCGCCTTTGTCGGAACAGGACCTTCTGGCGCGGATGCGGGCGGTGGCGGGGCGCAACAAGGTCATGGTCAGTCTGATCGGGCAGGGCTATTACGGCACGTTCACGCCGCCCGCCATTCAGCGCAACATTCTGGAAAACCCGGCCTGGTACACGGCCTATACCCCCTATCAGCCCGAGATCGCCCAGGGCCGGCTGGAGGCGCTGTTGAACTTTCAGACCATGGTGGCCGATCTGACCGGTCTGCCGGTTGCCAATGCCAGCCTGCTGGATGAGGCGACAGCGGCGGCAGAGGCGATGACGATGGCGGAGCGCTGTGCGAAGTCGAAGGCGAGGGCGTTCTTTGTTGATGCGGGATGCCATCCGCAGACCATTGCGGTGATCCAGACCCGCGCGCAGCCGTTGGGGATCGAGGTGATTGTTGGCGCACCGGAGGCGTTGGACCCGGCCAAGGTGTTCGGGGCGATTTTCCAGTATCCCGGCACGCTTGGCCATGTCCGGGATTTCGGGGCCGAGATTGCCGCCTTGCACGAGGCCAAGGCGATTGCCGTGGTGGCGACCGATCTGCTGGCGCTGTGCATGTTGAAGGAACCCGGCGCGATGGGGGCCGATATTGCGGTCGGCTCCAGCCAGCGTTTTGGCGTGCCGATGGGCTATGGCGGGCCGCATGCCGCGTTCTTTTCCTGCAAGGATGATTACAAGCGTCAGATGCCGGGGCGGATCGTCGGGGTGTCAATCGACGCGCGGGGCAATCAGGCCTACCGGCTGTCGCTGCAGACCCGCGAGCAGCATATCCGGCGCGAGAAGGCGACCTCCAACGTCTGCACCGCGCAGGCGCTGCTGGCGGTGATGGCGTCGATGTACGGGGTGTTTCACGGGCCGAAGGGTCTGCGCGCGATTGCCGAGCGGGTGCATTTCATGGCCAACCGGCTGTCGCGGGCGTTGAGGGCGGCGGGGGCCAAGGTATCGCCCAAAGCATTCTTTGACACCATCACGGTGGAAGTTGGTGTCGGGCAGGCCGGGATTCTGGCAGCGGCCCGGCACGAGGGGCTGAACTTCCGCAAGATCGGGGGGGACCGGGTCGGGATTTCGCTGGACGAAACCACCGACGAAAAGGTGCTGGTCCGGGTATTGCGGGCCTTCGGGATCGAGGGCGTGCCGCCGCACCGGGCGGAATTGTCTTTCCCCGAAGCGCAGTTGCGCACGACTGACTACATGACCCATCCGGTGTTCCACATGAACCGGGCCGAGTCAGAGATGATGCGCTACATGCGCCGGTTGTCGGACCGCGATCTGGCCTTGGACCGCGCGATGATCCCGCTGGGGTCGTGCACGATGAAGCTGAACGCGGCGGCGGAGATGATGCCGATTTCGTGGCCGGAGTTTTCCAGTCTGCATCCGTTCTGCCCGGCGGATCAGGCCGAGGGCTACCGCGAGGCGATTGACGACCTGCACGACAAGCTGTGCGAGATCACCGGCTATGATGCATTTTCGATGCAGCCAAACTCTGGGGCGCAGGGCGAATATGCCGGGCTTCTGACCATTCAGGCCTATCACCGGGCGCGGGGCGAGGCGCATCGCAAGGTCTGTCTGATCCCGGTCAGTGCGCATGGCACCAATCCGGCCAGCGCCCAGATGGCGGGGATGACGGTGGTGGTGGTCGGCTCGATGCCGAATGGCGATGTCGATCTGGACGACTTTCGTGCCAAGGCGATGGCGGCGGGCGGAAATCTGGCGGCATGCATGATCACCTATCCCTCGACCCATGGAGTGTTTGAGGAAACCGTCACGCAAATCTGCCAGATCACCCATGAGTTTGGCGGTCAGGTCTATCTGGACGGCGCCAACATGAACGCGATGGTCGGGCTGGTGAAACCGGGGGAGGTCGGCTCGGATGTGTCACACCTGAACCTGCACAAGACCTTTGCCATTCCGCATGGCGGCGGCGGCCCCGGGATGGGACCGATCGGCGTCAAGGCGCATCTGGCGCCCTATCTGCCGGGCCATCCGCAGACCGGCGGCACCGAGGGGCCGGTGAGCGCTGCGCCTTATGGGTCGGCGTCGATCTTGCTGATTTCATGGGCCTATTGTCTGATGATGGGGGGCGAGGGACTGACCCAGGCGACGCGGGTTGCCATCCTGAACGCCAATTACATCGCGGCGCGGCTGAAGGGTGCCTATCCGGTGCTGTTCATGGGCAACAAGGGCCGGGTGGCGCATGAATGCATCCTTGACACCCGGCCGTTTGCCGACGCGGGGGTGACCGTCGACGACATCGCCAAACGGCTGATCGACAACGGGTTTCATGCGCCGACGATGAGCTGGCCAGTGGCGGGCACGCTGATGGTGGAACCGACCGAGTCCGAGACCAAGGCCGAGATTGACCGGTTCATCACCGCGCTCTTGGCGATTCGCGAGGAAATACGGGCGGTCCAAGCCGGGGAGATCAGCAGTGATGACAGCCCGCTGCGCCATGCGCCGCACACGGTGGAGGATCTGGTGGCCGACTGGACCCGCAAATACCCGCGCGAGCAGGGCTGCTTTCCGCCGGGGGCGTTCCGTGTCGACAAATACTGGCCGCCGGTCGGTCGGGTCGACAATGTCTTTGGCGACCGCAATCTGATCTGTATCTGCCCGCCACTGGAAAGCTACATGGAGGCGGCGGAGTAGCGGCAGACTTGCCGGAGGGCGCCTTGTCGGAGGTTCGGATCACGCAGGAAGGGCCGGGCTGGATTGCCGCCGTGCAGACCCTGGTCGGGCCGGGCAGGGTGGCGGTGGTCTGGCAGCCCTGCCTTGACCGGGTCTGGCAGTTTCTGAAGGCCAATCCCGCAGTGAAACCGGGGCTGAATGTGTTTCTGTATCACCATCCGCCTGCAGATGGTCAGCCGTTTCAGGCGTGTTTCGGGGTGCAGGTGGCGGCAGATTTCGTCGGGCGCGACGGGGTGGATTGCGTGCAGATGCCGACAGGGTTGGCCGCTTCGTTGACGCTGCGCGGGCCCTATGACGGCATTCCTTCCGGCCATGCCCGCGTCCGGGATTGGGCTCAGGCAGAGGGCCATTTTCTCGGTCCGGCGTCGTGGGAGGTTTACGGCCACTGGCACCCCGATCCCCGGCAGCTGGAAACGCGGATCGTCTATCTGCTGGCAAGAGGCCGGCGATCTTGACCGCGTGGGCATTGTCCGCTGACCTGATCAACCCGGTGGATAACGGATGCCGACCTGTGCAATCTTGCCCTTGGCCCGATCCGCCCGAGGAGACGCGATGAACCTGACCGAGAGTTTGCGCAATAGATGGTTTCAGATGTCGCTGGCCCGGCAATATGCCTTGGCCAGTGGTCTGGTCATGCTGGCGGCGACGCTGGTCGTGGGCTTCTGGGTTGCGGCCCGGATCGAAGAGGCGGTGGTGCGCAACACCGCAAACGCCACCGCGCTTTATATGGAAAGCTTCATTGCGCCGCTGACCCAGGATCTGGGCCATGAGGATTTTCTGCCAGCCGAAAATGTCGCGGCTTTGGACAAGCTGCTGGTGGAGACGCCGCTGGGTCAACGGGTGCTGTCATTCAAGATCTGGGTGCGGGGGGCGAAGGTCGTCGCCTCGTCCGATCTGGCGATCGTCGGCAACAGCTTTCCGCCGACCGAGAACCTGAAACAGGCGTGGAATGGCGTCGTGCGGGCGGACTTCAACGATCTGGGCGATATCGAGGATGAGGCAGAGGCGGCGATGGGCGTGCCCTTGCTGGAGATCTACTCGCCGATCCGTGACAGAAAGACTGGCGACATCATTGCGATTGCCGAGTTTTACGAAAATGCCACCCAGTTGAAAACCGATCTGGTCAAGGCGCGGCTGACCTCCTGGGCGGCGGTGGCGCTGGTGATGGCGGCGATCTGGGGCAGCTTGTTTGCCGTCGTGCTGCGCGGCAGCCGGACGATCGACCGGCAGTTGGTCGACCTGTCGGACATGGCGTCACGCAATGTGTCGTTGCGGCTGAAAGTGCAGGGTGCGGCAGCGCGGTTTTCGGCGCTGAACGATCAGGCGTTGCGGCGGGTTGGTGCAGATCTGCACGATGGACCGGCGCAATTGATGGGATTTGCGGCGCTGCGGCTGGATGCCTTGCGGGCCTCGGTCAAGGGTGACAGCGCCTTGAAGGACATGGATCAGGTCGAAGCGGCGATCAAGGAAGCAATTCAGGACATCCGCAACATCTCTCGCGGGGCGTCGCTGCCCGATATCGAGCGCAAGCCGATCCATGACGTGATACAGGGTCTGGTCGATGCCCATGCCGGACGGACGGGCAGGGAGGTGGCGCTGTCGGTCGATCTTGGCGCCCGGGACCTGCCGCTGGCGGTGAAGATCTGTGTCGGGCGGGTGGTGCAGGAGGGGCTGACCAACGCCTGGCGTCATGCGGGCGGGGCGGGACAAGAGGTGCGGGCTGTGCGCGCCGGTGACCTGTTGACCGTCAAGGTGCGCGACACCGGGCCGGGGTTGCAGCAAGAACCGAAAGACGGCGATCTTTATGGGTTGGGACTGGCAGGCTTGGCCGGGCGGGTGGAAAGCCTTGGTGGCACTTTGGTGCTGCACAACCGACGTGACGGAGTGACGGGCACCGAATTGATGATGGCGATTGATCTGAGGGGCGTGGAATGACCATTCGTATTGTATTGGCCGATGATCACCCGATTTACCGCGACGGACTGGCGCGCAGCCTGTCGGACGCCGAGGACATCGAGATTGTCGGTCAGGCCGGTGACGGGATGCAGGCGGCAGAAGTGGTGATGCAGATGCGGCCAGACGTCGTGTTGCTGGATATTTCAATGCCCAATGGCGGCGGCATCGGTGCGTTGAGCCGGATCATGCAGATGGACGCGCCGCCAAGGGTGGCCATGCTGACCGCATCAGAGGCGGATGACGATCTGATGCAGGCGATCAAGCTGGGGGCGATGGGCTATATCCTGAAGGGGGTGGGCGCGGGGGAGTTGGTGGGTCTGGTGCGCGAACTGGCGCAGGGCCGGTCCTATGTCTCACCCGGACTGGCCAGCCGCTTGCTGGTGGCAATGCGGCGGCGGGAGCCGTCACCGGAGCCGAACCCGCTGGATGACCTGTCCAAACGCGAAGAGGATATCCTGAAACTGGTGGCACAGGGCAAGAGCAACCGCGAGGTCGGTGAGGCGCTGGATCTGCAGGAAAAGACCGTCAAACATTACATGACCTCGATTCTGCAGAAATTGCAGGTCCGCAACCGGGTTGAGGCGGCGATGCTGGCGCGGCAGCACCTGAAGGGTTGATTTTCGGACCATGGTCTTAGGATAAGACGCAAATTGGGGGGCCATGGGTCCGTGTTGCGACGGCGGTACCGGGGGTAATCTGAACCTATCGAAACCAACCAACCCAAGGAGATCCCAAATGAAAACCATCCTGCTGATCGCAACCTTCGCCACGCTTTCCATCACCGCGCCACTGCATGCCGCCTCCACCACCCCCACCCTGACGCTGGAGCAGTTGCTGGACGGCAGCTTTGACCGCCGCGGCCGTCATGGCGGCTGCGACACCGCGCGCGACCGTCGCGAGCATCCGGAGCGGTGCACCCCGGTCTGAATTCAGACCGTTCCCGTAGGGAAAGGCGGGCCGTTGGCCCGTCTTTCTGTCGGGACCGCCGTGACCAAGTCAGGCCAAGGCTCAGCAAATTGGCCAAGGCTCAGCAAATTGCCCAAGGTACAACGAACCCGGTCGGCAGGTCGATGGTCCTGGCCCCGGTGAACTGACCATCGCATCACCCTGTCGGAGATTGATATGAAAGCCCTGATCCTGATTGCCTTTGCCACTTCCATGACCTCGCCGCTTGCTGCGGCAACGCTGCCCGGATGGCTGGCGGTCACCGGTCAGGTCGATAACGGCGTTGAGCGTCGCAGCCATCACTGCGACACACCCGAACAAATCGCCACCAACTTGATCTGCCACCGACCGTGATTCAAATCCGGATCGAGCGACCGGAAGGCGGGCCATTGGCCCGTCTTCTGCATTGCGGCCCGACGATCGCCGCTCAGACCATGGTCCGAAAAAATGCCTGTTTTCACAGGCCCTTGGGCCGATGAACAGGGACCGGGAGCCGCGTTAATCTGACGTCATTGAAACCAACCACCAACCCAATGGAGCCTACCATGAAGACCCTTCTGATCGCTGTCAGCCTGCTTGGCGCCGTGACTCTTTCTGCCCCGTTGCACGCGGCGTCGCAGTCTCCGGCACTGACGCTGGAGCAGTTGATGAACGCCAGCGTTGACCGCCGTGGCCGCGGCTGCGACACCGCGCATGACATTGCGACCAAGCCGAAATGCCAGCGGGCCTGATCTGGTCGCGCAAAACACGGAACGGGCGGGCCTCCGGGTCCGCCCATTGGCTTTTGGCAGGGCGGAAAGGCAGATGATGCAGGGCGAAATCCGGGTGGTTCTGGCCGACGATCACCCGATCTACCGTCAGGGTCTGGTGCGCAGCCTGAACGATGCCGAGGGCATTGTCGTGGTGGGAGAGGCGGGCGATGGCGAGGAGGCGGTGGCTTTGACCCGCGACCTGCGGCCGGATCTGGTGTTGTTGGACCTGTCGATGCCCAAAGGCGGCGGGCTTGGGGCGTTGCAGCAGATCCTGCTCTTGGACGCACCGCCCCCTGTTGCCATGCTGACCGCGTCGGAAGATGACGGCGATGTCATGCAGGCCGTCAATTTGGGGGCGCAGGGCTATATCCTCAAAGGGGTGGGGGCCGGGCAACTGGTCGGGCTGGTCCGCGATCTGGCGGCGGGGCGGTCCTATGTCTCGCCCGCACTGGCCGGACGGTTGCTGGTCGCACTGCGCCGCAAGACCGCCAAGCCGGAGCCGAGCCCGCTGGAGGACCTGACCAAGCGCGAGGAAGACATCCTGAAGCTGGTGGCACAGGGCAAAAGCAACCGTGAGGTCGGCGAAGTTCTGGATCTGCAGGAAAAGACCGTCAAGCACTACATGACCTCGATCCTGCAAAAGCTGCATGTCCGCAACCGGGTCGAAGCGGCGATGCTGGCGCGTACGCATTTGCCCGGCTGAGCCGCGGATCGGCAGGTTCATGCCGCCTTTTCTGCGGTTGCACTGGTCATACTTCGCGGCGAGGTGCATCACTGTGAAATGATCGGCCAAGGCGGGAACAATAGCAGTCAAACCGTGTTAGCCCATGGCGGCACATCAAGCCCTCGCGAGGGGCCGGGGCCGCCTGCCGTCAAGAAGACTAAGATTGTGCAAAGCAGGGGGTTTGAATGCTGGGCTTTAGACTGATCGCCGTGGTGCTTGGGTGCCTGATGCTGACTTCGATGGCCGAGGCCAAGAACGGCGACAATTGCGGCGACTTGCGCAAGGCCTGTCAGGCGGCGGGGTTTGTCCAGTCGGGTGGCCATGGGTCCGGCACAAGGGTGATCCGCGACTGCATGGACCCCTTGATGAACGGCGTGACGCCACCCGGCACCGGAAAGCTGCCGCTGCCCAAGGTTTCGGCCGACGCCATCGCGTCCTGCAAGGCCGACAAGGGCAAGGGCGGTGTCACTTCAGCCAAGTCACTGCCGGCGCAAGGTGCCAGGGTCGGCAACCCGCCAGTGGCCGTCAAGGCGCTGCCCACCGGACAAGACCCCGGCCCGAACATCGTGATGATTCTGGTCGACGATTTCTCGATGAACCTGATGACGGACAAGGCTGGCGTCCTGTCCAAGGGCATGCCGAACCTTGCCCAGATGATGCGGGACGGCGTGACTTTCTCCAACTACTTCGTCACCGATTCGCTGTGCTGTCCGTCACGAACCTCGATCTTCACCGGTCTGATGCCGCACAACTCGGGCGTGATCGCCAACACCGGGGTCAACGGCGGCTTCGGCGCATTCATGGCGCACAAGGACGATGCCAAGACCTTTGCTCTGGCGCTGCACAACAACTATTACGCCACCGCGATGATGGGTAAATATCTGAACGGTTATGAGCCCGATCAGGCCGGCATTCCGCAAGGCTGGAGCGAGTGGGCTGTGGCGGGCAATGCTTACGCCAATTTCAACTATGCCATCAACCACAACGCCGAGATGATCACCCCCGCGCCGCACATGACGGATGAGATGTCGACGCTTGGGCAAGCGTTCATCAAGGGCGCAGCCGCGGGTCCGTTCTTTCTGGAACTGGCGACCTTTTCGCCGCATTCGCCCTATGTACCACCGAAACGCTATGCAGATGCGTTCCCCGGCCTGACCTATCCGCGAACCGCAGCCTTTGATTACCGCCCGGATCAATACTCGCCGAAATGGCTGCAGGTCATTCCGGCACTCGACAAGCGGTTCATGAACAAGATCGACGAATTCTACCGGCTGCGGGTGCAGTCGGACATGGGCGTCGATGACATGATCGGCGCGGTGCGCAAGACGATTGACGATCTGGGGCTGAGCAAGAACACCTACATAATCTTCACCTCGGACAATGGTTATCACATGGGGGAGTTTTCACTGCGCGCAGGCAAGATGTCGCCGTTCGACTTCGACATCCATGTGCCGCTGGTCGTGGTCGGGCCAGGGGTGGCTGCCGGCCAGACGATTGACGACATCGCGATGAACATCGACCTGTACCCGACCTTCACCGAACTGGCCGGAATCGTGCCCAGCGCGACGGTGGACGGCCATTCGCTGGTGCCGCTCTTGCATGGCAAGCCCGGCCCGCGGCGCAATATCGCCGTGGTCGAGCATGCCCAGTCCAAGCCGAGCCCCGCCGACCCGGATGCAGCCGAGGCCAAGGCTGGCGATCCGCCGGATTATGTGGCGCTGCGGCTGGGCGATGCCATGTATGTCGAATACAACGACGGGTCGAAGGATGTCGGCTATTACGACATGACGTCGGACCCTGACCAGTTGCACAACATCGCCCACACCCTGTCCGCCGACCGACTGAAAGCGCTGCATGAAGCTCTGGCCGCCAACCACGCCTGCGTCGGCGCCGATGCCTGTCTCGCTGCCCAGTCGATGACGCCGTAACGCTGACGGCTCCGCCGGCAACCGCGGGGCCGCCACCTTGACAACAGCCCAACCATCCGCGACAACGTCGGCGTCTGGGGCAGTAGCTCAGTTGGGAGAGCGTATCGTTCGCAATGATAAGGTCAGGGGT
>JBDTQR010000137.1:0-12532 GCA_039932095.1 bacterium
TGCTGTTGGGATTGGGCAGCGGCGGTGGCAAGGTGGCGGTGTTCTTCCTGCTGTGCGTGCTGATCGCCGGGATCTACGGCGCTGTCACGGTCAAGTGGCGCATCCTGTTCATTCAGGCGGTACCAGCGGGCCTTGGGCTGGTGGCGCTGTATCTCGGTTGGTGAGCCTTGCCGGGTGTCAGTTCAAAGGTGGGTCAGGCGTTGCAGCGCAGTGATCTTGGCCTTTGCGGCGCCCGAATCGATCGACTGCCGGGCCATTTCGGCGCCATCGCGCAGGCTGGTGACGCGGTCGGCAACCATCAGCGCGGCGGCGGAGTTCAGCAGGACGGCGTCACGGTAGGCACCGGGCGCTCCATCGAGGAGGGCGCGGAATGCGTCGGCATTCTCGGTCGGGCTGCCACCCAGGATCGATTCGAATGGGTGAACGGGCAGGCCAGCATCGGCGGGGTTGACGGTGAATTCCACGACCTTGCCGGCATCGAGCGCGGCCACGGCAGAGGGGCCGGCGATCGATAATTCATCGGTGCCGTCGCTGCCATGGACCAGCCACGCCCGTTGCGAGCCGAGGGCGCGCAGGGTCTCGGCCATCGGGCGAATCAGCGCAGCCGAGAAGGTGCCCGTCAGTTGGCGTTTCACCCCGGCGGGGTTGGTCAGGGGACCGAGAATGTTGAAGATCGTCCGGGTGCCAAGCTCGGCGCGGACCGGGCCGACATGGCGCATCGCCGGATGGTGCATCGGGGCCATCATGAAGCCGATGCCGGCCTCAGTGATGCAGCGCTCGACCACGTCGGGGCCGATCATCACGTTGAGGCCCATTTCGGTCAGCGCGTCGGCCGCTCCGGATTTGGATGACAGGTTGCGGTTGCCGTGTTTGGCGACGGTGACACCGGCACCTGCCACCACAAAGGCAGCGGCGGTGGAGATGTTCAGCGTGCCCTTGCCGTCGCCGCCGGTGCCGACAATGTCCATGGCGCCCGTTGGGGCGGTGACCGGGTGGCATTTGGCGCGCATGACGGTTGCGGCGGCGGTGTATTCGTCAACCGTCTCGCCCCGGGTTCGCAGCGCCATCAAGAGACCGCCCATCTGGGCCGGGGTGGCGGTGCCTTCGAACAGCGCCTCGAACGCGGTTTCGGCCTCGGCCCTTGTCAGCGGACGGTCGGCGGCAAGGCCGATCAGGGTACGCAGGTTGGCGGTCATGCCGACACCTTGGCGAGGTCCAGAAAGCTCTGCAGCAATTGATGGCCATGTTCGGAGGCGATTGATTCGGGGTGGAATTGCACGCCCTCGATGGCTTTGGTCCGGTGACGCAAGCCCATGATGGTGCCGTCTTCAAGCCAGGCCGTGACCTCCAAATCGGCTGGCAAGCTGGCGCGGTCGACCACCAGCGAGTGGTAGCGGGTGGCGAGGAAGGGGGTGGGCAGGCCCGCGAACACGCCCGCACCGTTGTGATGTATGGTGCCCATCTTGCCGTGAACGATTTCATGGCATCGCACGACGCGGCCGCCAAAGGCCTGACCGATGGTCTGGTGGCCAAGGCAGACGCCAAGCAGCGGAATGCCAGCCTCGGCCGCAGCCAAGGTCAGCGGCAGGCAGATGCCGGCCTGATCGGGATCGCAAGGACCCGGCGACAACACTATGGCAGAGGGGCGCAGGGCCATGGCGGCCTGCACGTCCAGCGCGTCGTTGCGTTTAACGACAACGTCGGCCCCCAACTCGCCCAGATAATGCACGAGGTTGTAGGTAAAGCTGTCGTAGTTGTCGATCAGAAGCAGCATATTGCCGGGCTTTCGCAGTAGGGGGTGAAGTGGGCGCGAGGTCGGGGTATACATGGTCAGGAAGGCCTTGTTGCGTCAAGGGAAATGGGCGCAATTCAAAGGGTCGATTTGGGCAGAACAGGCAAACGGGGGCAGATTGTGGCGCGAGGATTTGTAACCGGGGCGGTGTGGGGCGTGATCATTGTGGGTGCGGGGCTGGTTGCGTTGTCGCAATTCGCGCCGCCTCCGGATCGGGGGACTCCGCCTGGACCAGTGGCTGCGGCGGATCAGGTGGCGGCTGACAATGCGGCGGCCGACAAGGCTGCGGCTGACAAGGCTGCCGAAATGGCGGCTGACGCCCAGGCGGCGGCGGACAAGGCGGCGGCGGACAAAGTGGCCGCAGACAAGGCGGCTGCCGAAAAGGCGGCGCAAGAGAAGCTGGCCGAGGACAAGGCCGCGCAGGACAAGGCGGCTGCGGACAAGGCAGCCGAAGACCAGACCGCCAAGGACAAGGCAGCAGGAGATCAACCTGCCGCAGATCAATCCATTGCCGACAAGGCCGCCGCCGAGACGGCCGCAACGGACAAGGTGGCGGCAGATGAGGCGGCGGCCGGGAAAGCGGCGATAGACATGGCGGCCGCCGAGAAAGCCGTGGCCGACAAGATTGCGGCGAGCCAAGCGGCAGACAAGGCCGCTGCTGACAAGATTGCGGCTGACAAGGCAGCGACGGATCTGGCAGCGACGGATCTGGTGGCTGCCGAGAAAGTTGCTGCGGACAAGGCCGCTGCGGACAAGGCTGCTGAGGACAAGGCTGCTGCGGATCAGTCGGCCGCCGAAAAGCTGGCTGGCACGCCGCCGGTGGTGGCGGCTGATGCCCCGGTAACGGTGGCGGCGACTGCTTTGGTGCCCTTGCCTGACGTGCCCGCAGCACCCGAGCCTGCACCATCGCTGACCAGCCTTGATCAGGCGCTGACCCTGCCTGCGGCAGAGCAGGCGCCGTTGACGACTGACACAGCACCCATAAAGCCGGAAGGGCCGAAGGATGCGCTGTTGCTGCCGGGGCAACCGGCGGGTCAAACCGAACCGTCCCGTTTGCCGCAGATTGCGCCGGTAGTGGACCCCGAAGTGGTTGGCAATTTGCCGGGCGCGGTGGAAGAGCCCGCGCCGGACGCAGCCCCGAAATCCAGCCCGGCCGTGACGCTGGAAAATGAGCAACCGACGCTGCCTGCTGCCAAGCCCTTGGAAAACAAGCTGCCCAACACGGTGATCGACAAGACGGTGCCGGGGATCAAGACCGACGGTCTGCCGCAAGTTGGCGTCACGTCCGCTGCCGAGGCACCGGTGGCCGAAGCCGATTTGCCACCGGTCCAACGCTTTGCGCGCAACTTTGACGGGGCGAATGGCAAGCCGCTGTTTGCGATCCTGCTGCATGATGTCGGCTCTGCGGGCATGGACCGGGCGGAATTGGCCAAGTTGCCGTTCCCGGTCAGCTTTGTGATCGATCCTCTGGCCACCGACGCCAAGGCGGCGAATGAGGTCTACCGGGCGGCGGGGCAGGAGGTTGTGACGCTGGCCAACGGCATTCCACCGGGGGCGACGGCCGAGGATCTGGAGACGACGTTCCAGACGCTGTCCAGCATCCTGCCGGAAAGTGTCGCGGTCATCGACGAGGATATCGGCGGTTTTCAGGATCAACGGCCTTTGGCCGGGTTGGTGCTGCCGGTGATCAAGGGCGAGGGGCGCGGCTTGGTGACCTATGACCGCGGCCTGAATGCCGCCGATCAGATCGCGCAGCGCGAGGGTGTGCCTGCGGCGGTGATCTTCCGCCGGCTGGACGGTGACGGCGAAAGCAAGCAGACTATCCGGCGATACCTTGATCGGGCGGCATTCAAGGCGGCGCAGGAGGGTCAGGTGGTGGTGATCGGCGACACCAGGGCCGACACCGTGGCCGCTATTCTGGAATGGACGGTAGAGGGCCGCTCGGCCACCGTGACGCTGGCTCCGGTGACTGCAGTGATGGCGCGGGAGTAGGGTGCAGTCCCGCAATTGGGACCGCCTTTCGTGCTGGCAAGATCGAGGTCCCGGGTCCGGCCCGGGACGGCGCGGGATGGTGGCAAGATCCGCGGCGGTCAGCGCATTACGAAGGGATCCGGGATCGGCTCGTCTGAGGTTCTGAGCCAGACGGTCTTGACCGTGGTGAAGCCGAGCGCGGCTGCGAGACCGCCTTCACGGCCATGGCCGGACAGGCCCGAGCCGCCGAACGGCGCGATGGGTGAGACGGCCCGGTAGGTGTTGACCCAGACCACGCCGGCGTTGAGCCCGCGAATCATCCGGTGGGCCCGGGTCAGGCTTTTGGTGAACACACCGGAGGCGAGGCCGTAGTCGGTGTCGTTGGCGATTTGCAGGGCCTGTTCTTCGGTGTCGAAGGTGACGACCGACAGGACGGGGCCAAAGAGTTCCTGCTGGATGCAGGCGGCATCACCGGCATCCGAGCAATCGAGGATGGTGGGCGGGTAGAAAAAGCCGGGGCCGGTCGGGACAGTGCCACCGGTGATCAGGGTTGCGCCTTGGGTGATGGACTGGGCGACAAGGGCCACGATGCGGTCGCGTTGTCGGGCGGTGCAGAGCGGACCGACCTCGGTGGTCATTTCAGTGGGGGCGGCGATGCGGATCGCCTCGGCCTTGGCCTTCAGTTTGGTCAGGAAGGCATGTTTGATCGTCGATTGGACCAGCAGGCGGGAGCCTGCGACGCAACTTTGGCCGGTGGCGGCGAAGATGCAGGAGACCTGGGCATTGGCGGCGCTGTCGAGGTCGGCGTCATCGAATACGATGAAAGGCGATTTGCCGCCGAGTTCGAGCGATGTGCTGGCGAGGTTTTCAGCGGAGGCGCGGACCACGGCGCGGGCGGTATCGGGGCCGCCGGTGAAGGCGATGTGGGCGACTTTGGGGTGGCTGGTCAACGCATTGCCCGCTGCGGGGCCACCGGTCAGGATGTTCACGACGCCGGGGGGAAAGCCTGCCTGATGGAACAGTCTGGCGAGTTCCAACAGGGGGCGGGGCCGTCTTCAGAGGCCTTGACGACCACGGTGCAGCCCGCGGCAAGGGCGGGGCCGAGTTTGACGGCGCTGAGGAAGAGTTGGCTGTTCCACGGCACGATGCAGGCCACGACACCGATCGGTTCGCGGCGAAGCCAGACTTCCATGTCGGGTTTGTCGATCGGCAGTTGGGCGCCCTCGATCTTGTCGGCGAGGCCGGCGTAATAGCGGTAGTAGTCGGCGACATAGGCGATCTGGGCGGAGGTTTCGCGGATGATCTTGCCGGTGTCACGGGTCTCAAGGGCGGCCAGACGCGGGGCGGCCTGCTGGACCAGATCGGCGAGGCGGTACAGGAGTTTGCCGCGGGCGGTGGCGGTGAGGTTGGACCATGCCTTGCCATGGAAGGCGGCATGGGCGGCGATGACGGCGCGGTTGACGTCACCGGATGAGGCGTCGGGCATCGTGGCCCAAGTGGTGCCGCTGGCGGGGTCGATGCTGTCTAACCGGGCAGTGCCGTCCTCGAACTGGCCGTCAATATAGTGCTGAAAATGATCCATGGGTACCCTCAGGCGAACGCTGGCATGACGTCGCGCACGAAACGGGTCAGCGACGCCTTCTTGCGGGCAAAGCTCATGCCGCTGTCGATCCACAGGCTGAATTCGTCGTAGCCGAGCGCCTCGTAGGACTTGAGGCGAGCAATGACCTCGGGCGGTTCGCCGACAATGTTGTTCTTGCGCATGGCTTGGGGGGTGTAGAACGGGTGGGCGGCGATTTCGTCGGGCGTCAGGGTCTGGATCAGGCCCTGCGAAATCGGGCGCTGGTTTTTGAACCAAGCGCCGAAGTAGTTGTAAAAGACGTTCAGTTCCTCGGCCCCTTTGACCGCATCCGCTTCGCTGTCGGCCACGTAGGTGTGGCGCAGGACCATGATTTTCGGGCGCGGGATTTCGGGATGGGCGGCGCAGGCAGTGTTGAAACGGTCCATCAGACTGATGACCTCCTCGTCGCCCAGATGCAGGGGGGTGACCTGCACATTGCAGCCGTTGGCGACGGCAAAGTCATGGCTGTTGGGGTCGCGGGCGGCGATCCAGATCGGCGGATGGGGGTGCTGGACGGGTTTCGGGGCAGAAGTGGTCTTGGGGAATTTCCAGAATTCGCCGTCGTGTTCGTAGTCACCCTGCCACAGCTTTTGCACCGCAGGGACCAGTTCGCGCATCATGAGACCGGCGTTCCACGCATCCAGACCGGGGTGCATCCGGTCGTATTCGAACGTGTAGGCCCCGCGCGCAATGCCGAGGTCGAGGCGGCCGTCCATGATCAGATCGGCCATCGCCGCCTCACCGGCCAGACGGATTGGGTGCCAGAACGGGGCCACGACATTGCCGGTCCCGAGACGGACGTTTCTGGTACGGCGGGCGAGGTCGACGAGGTTCAGGAACGGGTTGGGGGCGATGGTGAAATCCATGCCGTGATGCTCGCCAGTCCAGATCGCGTGCATGCCGCCGTCGTCGGCCATCCGGCATAGTTCGATCATCTGATCATACAGTCGCTGTTGGGGCTCGTCGGCGTTGACCCGTTCCATATGGACGAAGAGCGAGAATTTCATGCTTTGGGGTCCTTGCTGGATTTCGGCGCGACGGGGGCGACATGGCCCGAGGTCTGGGTGCCAAAGTAGACGCCGTAATTGCCGACGCGCGCCTCATCGGCCAGCCGTTCCAGCATGGTGCGCATGGCCGGGTCAGTGACATCGTCCAAGCCGCCGGGGGTCAGATCGACAAAGCAGCCTTTCTGGGCGGTGCTGGCGGTACAGGGGCAGAGGAATGCGATGTGCTGCTGGGCTGCCTCGACATCCTCATAGACCGAATAGATGAAGCCGGGGGTGGCGGTGACGCCAGCCGCCTCGATCAGCGCCAGCAGGGCGGCATTGGCGCCTTTCGGGCCAACACGGGCCGAGGGCAGGGTCAACCCGCCGCGCCCGTCGTCCTGCAACAGGACCTGACCGTCCTTTTCGATCAGCGCGCTGACCACCACAGCCGGGCCACCCGCAACGGCAGCCCCGGCCTGAGCGGGGGTGAAGTACGAGCCGCGATAGTAGCCAAGGCCGGCACGGCTGGTGGTGTTGAAGGCCTGCACCTCGCCGATCAGGATGGCGTGATCGCCAGCCTCCACGACCTGATGCATCGAGCAGTCGAACCATGCCGAGACATCGTTCAGGATCGGCGAGCCTTGGGGGCCGCGCTGCCAGCCGACGGTGGAAAAGCGGTCCTCGACCGGTCGGGCAAAGGTGTTGGAAACGCCTTTCTGACCCTCGGACAGCACATTGATCGCGAAACCGGCACCCGTGCTGAAGCTGGCATAGTTGGACGAGGTCTTGGCGATGGAGACCAGCAGCAGCGGCGGGTCGAGCGAGACCGAGGAGAACGAGTTGGCGGTAAAGCCGATCGGCTCGCCCTCGGGCGACATGGCAGTGACCACGGTGACCCCGGTCATGAAGGTGCCGAAGGCGTCACGCAACAGGCGGCGGTCTTCGAGGGTCATGGGCGCGATCCTTCTGTGGTGGCGAGCCAGTCGGTCAAGGCCCGGTTGACGGCGTCGGGTGCTGTCAGGTTGACCATATGGCGGTGGCCGTCAATGACCACCGCGCGACCGTTGGCCGCCGATTGCGCCATGACGCGGGCCATCGCCGGGGTGGAGTTGGCATCCTCGGAGCCGGTCAGGAACAGGGCGGGGCAGGTGATCCGGCCAAGGCTTTCGGCATAAGTCGCATCGCCGAGAGCGAAGGCGCGGTAGGCGGCGGCGTAGCCTTGCGGTGTGACGGTTTGCAGCCATTGGGCGACTTGCCGGCGCAGGGTTTGCTGGTTGGGGGTGAACCAGCGTGACAAGGGGGCGTCGATGTCGTTGGCCCCGTTGGCGAGGGCGTCGGCACGCGCCAGGACGGCAGCGCGGGCGTCGGCGGTGCGGCGGTGCACGCCGTTAAGTAGGGCGATGCGGCGGACAAGGCCGGAGTGGTCGCAGGCGAGACCCAGAGCGATCAGCGCGCCCATAGAATGGCCGACGATATTGGCCGGGCCAAGGTTCAGGTGCTGCAGCATTTTGGCGGCCCACGCGACATAGTCGGGCAGGGTTGGCGTGCCGGGGAGAGGCGCAGACCCGCCATGGCCGGGCATGTTCAGGGCAATCACCCGGTGGCCCGCAAGGCCCGCGATCTGCGGAGCCCAGGCGGCGGCGCACATGCCGACGCCGTGCAACAGGACAACAGGCGCGCCGCTGCCGGTGTCGGTGAAGGTGGTGGCGTCAGACGGCGGCCGGGTTTGCAGCGTCATGGCCGAGGTCCTTGAGATCCTGATAACGGTCACCGATGCGGTGATGCGGGCGGCCGCCGATCGATGCGCCGAGTGCCACGACAATCTCATGCCCCGCAGGGGCGTCGGGGATGGCGAAATGGATGGTCAGGTAGTGCGAACGGCGGCCCTCGTCGTTCTTGTCCATCAAGGGGATCATGATGGGGGCATTGGCACCGCCGCGGGTGTTGCAGAAGGCGAGGTAGGATTTCGCGCCGACGGCGCTGCGGTAGTGGTTGCCGAAGCGCAGGGTGTGGATCAGCGCCGAGGCGTGCTCGACTTCTCCGTCCAGACCTACCACTGCTGCCTTGCCATAAGCCTCGACCACGGCACCTGACCCGGCGCGGTCGATGATCATGGCGGTCAGGAGGGCGCCGAGTTCCGGGGCGACCGCGTGGATTTCGGGTTTCAGGTTTTCGACAAAACCCCGCCCGGCCCAGGGGTTCTTCAGCACGGCGGCGGCAGCGATCAGGGTCAGCGGGTTGGCGGCGCGCTTGCCGCCCTCGATCAGCGTGGTTTCGACATGCAGCAGGGTCTTGCGGATCAGGGTGGACATGGCGCCTCGTGGAGATTCGGGTTTGACTTGATGGTATGATGGTATACCATATGACCATATGTCAAGAGCCGAACCGGGGATGCCATGGGTGCCAAGGATGATCTGAAGATCGAACAGATGCCGCAGACCCTGCGCGAGATCGTGCTGGAGCGGATGCGCGGGGCGATCCTGTCGGGGCGGTTCAAGTCCGGCGAGCGGCTGGTCGAGCGGACCCTTTGCGACCAGCTTGGCGTCAGCAGGACCGTGGTGCGCGAAGCGATCCGCTATCTGGAGGCCGAGGGTCTGGTGGAAATCCTGGCCAACAAAGGTCCGATGGTGGCGCGGCTCGACTGGTCACAGGCGGCACAGATCTATGAGATCAGGATGCTGTTGGAGCAGAGCGCCGCTGCGGCCTGCGCCTCGGTCGCCGATCAGCCGCTGAAGCGGCAGGTCGGTGCGGCGATGGCGGCGATCGAGGCCACGCAGGGCGCGGCGCGGATCGAGGCGACGACGCGGTTTTACGAGGTGATCTTTCAGGCGGCGGGCCATCACATTGCCTGGGAGATCGTGCAGCGGCTGAACGGACGGATCAGCCGCTTGCGCGCTCTGACCTTGGCGAGCGGCGACCGTCAAGTCTCAGGCCCAGTACGGATGGCGCGGATTGCGGCGGCGATACAGGCGGGCAATCCGGCGGCGGCGGCGCAGGCGGTTTGCGACCATTTGACCGAAGCTGCAGCGATCGCCCGGCGCTTGCTGGCAGAGGAGGGCGGATGATGGTCCCGGTCGAAGGGACGTGACGGTGGTCGACCGTCCGGCCCGCAGGTTCAGAAGTTGCCGCGCCTTGTGAAAGTTCCGGCATCTTCGGCGGCGCGGCGCAAGGCCTTGGATTTGTTGACAGTTTCCTGATATTCCGCTTCGGGGTCGCTGTCATAGACCACGCCGCCACCGGCCTGGATGTACAGCTTCTCATCCTTCAAGACGGCCGTGCGCAGCGCGATGCAGAAATCCATCTCGCCGTTGCAGGCGAAATAGCCGACGCCGCCGCCGTAGACGCCGCGTTTTTCGGGTTCCAGCTCGTCGATGATCTGCATGGCGCGGACTTTGGGCGCGCCGGAGACGGTGCCTGCCGGCATGCCGGCGAGCAGGGCCGACAGCGCGTCTTCGCCGTCGGCGATCTGGCCGACGACATTGGACACGATATGCATGACATGGCTGTAGCGTTCGACGATGAATTTCTCGGTCGGGTGGACGGTGCCGACCTTGGCGACCCGGCCGACATCGTTGCGGCCGAGGTCGAGAAGCATCAGGTGTTCGGCCAGTTCCTTCTTGTCGGCCAGCAGGTCCAGTTCCAAGGCCTTGTCTTCTTCGGGCGTCGCGCCACGCATCCTTGTGCCGGCGATAGGGCGGACAGTGACTTCGCTGTCGCGCAGCCGGACAAGGATTTCAGGCGAGGCGCCGATGACCTGGAAGGGACCGAAGTTGAAGAAGAACATGAAGGGCGAGGGGTTGGTGCGGCGGAGGCTGCGGTAGAAAGCGAAGGGCGGCAGGGTGAAGTCCTGCGCCCAGCGTTGCGAAGGGACGACCTGAAAGATGTCTCCGGCGCGGATATAGTCCTTGGCCTTTTCGACCGCCTGTTTGTAGCCCTCATGCGTGAAGTTGGAGGTGGCGACGCCGACCGGCGCCTCATCGCCCAGATCACGTTGCGCAGGCGGCGCGCGGTCGAGGTCCCGCAATGCGTCCATCACCCGCTCGGCAGCCTGGGCATAGGCGGCGCGGGCGTTCTGGCCATGGATGTTCCAGGCCGGGGCGACAACCGTCACCTCACCCTTGACGCCATCGAGGACGGCCACGACCGAGGGGCGCAGCAGCGTGGCGTCGGGCAGGCCGAGCGGGTCGGGGTTCACATGTGGCAAGTTTTCGACCAGGCGGATCATGTCATAGCCGAGATAGCCAAACAGGCCCGCCGCGACGGGGGGGATGCCAAAGGGCAGGTCGACGCGGCATTCGGCGATCAGGGCGCGCAGGGTATCCAGCGGCACACCGGGCAGGTCGCGGAACGCGGTGGCGTCAAACCGGGCCTCGCGGTTGATGCGACTTTGAGTGCCATGGCAGGACCAGATCAGGTCGGGCTTCATGCCGACGACGGAATAGCGCCCGCGCACCTCGCCGCCGGTCACCGATTCCAGCATGAAAGTGTCGGTCCGCGCTTCGCCGAGTTTGGCCATCAGCGAGACCGGCGTGTCGAGGTCAGCGGCAAGGCGGGAATAGACGAGGACATTCTTGCCCTGCGCCCAATCCTGTTCAAAAGCCTCAAAAGTCGGTTGCAGGGTCATCAGTGCATCTGGGTCAGGACGGAGTTCATGACGGATTGGTCTATGGTCAGCTTGCCCTGCGCGGTCATCGCAGCGGTGTAAAGCGCGTAAACATCCTGCGCCACCGATTGCCTTGCCTGTGCCGCCAGTTTGTCGGCGGCGGCTTTGGCCTCGGGCGTGGTCAGGTCGACCGGGGTGATGCTGTCAAGCCGGATCAGGCCGGTGAAGTCGGGCAAGTCGACCAGCTTTACCTCACCCGCCGTCATGGCAAAGGCGGCTTTCATCACGTCTGGCGTTGTGCCGTCGGGGGTGGCGTCGCGCGTGGTGGCGGCGACGGGGATGACCGTGCCCTCACTTTCCAGCGTGGCGCCGGCCTTGATTGCAGCTTCAGCCGCGGTGGCCTGTGCGGTCAGCGCCTTGCTCAGCGCGTCAGCGTGCAGGGCGGCGGCGACCCTGTCATGGGCCTTGTCGAACGGCACCGGGGTCGGCGGCACGGTGCTGTCAAGCCGGAGTGCCATGATGCCGCCATCGGCCAGCGTGACGGCCTCGGGGTAATCGCCGGATTTGACCGCATCGGCGGCCTTGGCAAAGGCGCGGTCGGCGGCGATCGGATCATTGTCAACGGCACCGGACACATAATCGGTGGTGTGCAGGACCATTCCTTCGGTCTTGACCAGATCCTCCAGCGTGGCTCCGCCGGCGAGGGCGTCGTCGATGGCGGTGGATTTGTCGGCAATTTCCTTGACGGCGGCGGCTGTCTGCGCCTCTTTGGCCAGTTCGTCATGGACCTGAGCCAGAGTAGTGTCCTGTGCGGGCAGGATGGCGTTCATCCGGTAGAGGGCGGGGCCGAGGTCGGAGGGAAGCGGGCCCACGACATCAGGCGAGGTCAGGGCGAACACGGCGTCACCGGCAGCACCCAGCTGCGATCTGGTCACGTCGCCCATGTCGATGTCGGTCAACTCCAGCCCGCGATCCTTGACCAGGCTTTCAAAGCTGGCACCGGCGTCGAGACGGGCCTTGGCGGAGGCCGCTTCGGCATCCGAGGGATAGACCAGCCGTTCGACAAGGCGCTTTTCCGGCACGACATATTCGGATTTGCGGCTGTCGTAGAGTTCTTGCACCGCAGTCTCATCGACCGGCATCGAGGCTGCGAGGTCGGCGGGTTGCAGCGCGGCATAGGTGATGCGTTTGGCCTCGGGGCGGGTAAAGGCGTCGAGATGGGCATCATACCAGGCCTTCAGGTCGGCCTCGGTCGGGGTAGGCAACGGTGTCGGCAAGGTGGCTTCGGTCAGCGGCAGCAGGGTGAAGCTGCGCTGCTCGCCCGCATAGGTGGCAAGGGTGTCGGTCAGGGTGGCGGGCACCACGATGCCGCCGACGACGGCGGCCTGCAGAACCGAACGGGCGAGGTCGAAGCGGGTGCCGGTCTCATATTCTTTGACCGTCATGCCAGCCTGTTGCAGGGTCTGGCGGTAGGTATCGGAACTGAATTTGCCGGTGACATCCTGAAAATTCTTGTCGGCGGCGATCGATTTGGCGACCTCCATATTGCCGACCGAAAC
>JBDTQR010000138.1:0-12465 GCA_039932095.1 bacterium
TCAGTCGAGGGTCAGTTTCTGACGCCGATCATTCTGGGCCGGCAACTGGAATTGAACACCGTTGCGGTCTTCGTGACAGTGGTCTTCTGGGACTGGCTATGGGGCGTGGCCGGGGCATTGATTGCCGTGCCGTTTCTGGTCTGCCTCAAAGTGGTGTGCGACAACGTCCCTTCACTGGCAACCTTGGGCAGTTTTCTCGGGGCTGCCGTCTTGACCGATCCTGCGCCTGAACCGCAGGTCGTGCAGGATCTGCAAGTCTAGTAGCGTAACAGCCCGTCCATTAATTACTCGACAGAAAAAATGGAATTTCCTCGTCACGCTGGACAACGACAAGCCCTTCCGGGCTTTGGACAGGCCTGCCACTAGGTCGAAACCCTACATTTAGGCGGTAACCCGCCATTTTACCACAAAGGGTGCGGCGAAATGCTGCGCCGGGCGAGATGCTGCCTCAGATGCGCCGCAATTACGGCTTCCGCTCCACGCCAATACGCCTATAGGTGTCTGGTGGCCTTTTTTACCTAGTTTCAAACAAACATGCAGCTTCGTCAAAAGAGGAATCTCATATGGCTGACGTGATCGCGCTTTCTGGTGACTACGGGTATGTACCCTACCAGATTTCTGGACTAAAAAATGCCACTACGATTGACGCGACTGACGCTCGATGGATCGTGGCAAACATCGGGGCGCTGATCAACCTATATCCGGTATCGGTCCGTGACAGCGCCAATGTCACTTTAAAGGGCGGTACGATCGTCGGACAGGTTCCGCTCGATATGGATTGGGCCGATGCCTATGTCAATTCGGCAGCAGTCTATTTCCGAGATGTTGTTCACATGACGCTCAAAGACTGGACGATCTCGCAGGCCTGGGACGGAATCCGTTTCAGCGGCGCGGTAACCGATACGTTCAACGTGGACAACGTCTGGATCGCCAACGTTCGCGATGACGGGATCGAGAACGACAACGGAATGAGCGGCACCGTGAGCAACAGCCTTTTTGACGGGGTCTTTGTCGGGATCAGTCTGGCAGACAGCGACACCGGGGATCAGACCTCGCATGTCGTGACCTTAAACAACGACCTGATCCGTATGGAATCCTTTGAATATAACGGAGAATGGACCCATCAATCGATCTTCAAGGTCGAAGCAGGCAAAAGCCCGGGCCTGAGCATCCATGACTGCGTTTTTGCCATCGAGGATGTGAACCACCATGGGACCGATCGGCTTGCCATCGCATGGGACAGTGTCGTTTCCTCTTCAAACAACTACTTCCTTAATCTTTCAGACAAACACTTGCCCAAGGACTATCCCAAACCACCGGCAGGTTTCACCATTCTGCAAGGGGCCGAAGCCCGGGCCTACTGGGAAAACGCGCGCAGCCACTGGATCGCCGAACATGACGGGAACCCGGGTTCAGGGTCCAAAATCTCCGGAGGCACCTCAGCCGATGTGCTTACAGGGACCAAGCTTAATGATCGGATCGACGGCGACCTTGGTGACGATCAGATTTCGGGGATGGCGGGTTCCGACCGGCTTTTCGGCGGAAAAGGCGACGATACCTTACGTGGAGGCGCCGGTGATGACCTGCTCGACGGTGGCCGGGGCAACGACCAACTATACGGCGGCAACGGGGCTGACAGGTTCGTCTTCCGCGACGCGGGTGCGGATCAGATCAAGGATTTTCAGCTTGGCTTCGACAGGTTGCTGATCAGCAAATCGATAACCGGGGGGCTGACCGATGACGTGCGGGTGATCAAAGCCTTTGCGCATAACATTGGTTCCGACGTCGTATTTGATTTCGGCCACGGCAATACCATCCTGTTGTCAGGGATCGGTCCGGCCATCGGCCTGCACGGAGATCTGATGATCTTCTGAATCCGGCAGTCACGATAGAATGACCGGATGGGGGGAATTCCTCTAACCTTCCGCAACCCGAAAAGGTCGCTCAAGTTAGACGAATGCCCCCCACCGGAAAGACAGGATTATCTGACCATTGTCTTACAGGAGGAAGTCTCCTCCCGAAAGCAAGGCGGTGTCCCTGATCACGAGATCGAAGTCAGAGGCATGATTGCCGTTGACATCAACATGCACGATCAAGTCAGCGCCTTTCACCGTATACCAGACCGAATTGGCAGTTGCCGTAGTCCCAGTGAATGTCAGCGATTGCTGGCCATTGGTATTGATGTCCGCGTCGAGCGCATGGAGGTCGATGTGATCGACGCCACTCTCGAAGCCGACAATCTTGTCTCGGCCAGGTCCGTGTCCGCTCTCGCTTAGGGTGTTGAAGACGAAAACGTCTGCAGCACCGTCTGCGCTGCTCAGGAGCAAGTCGGCTCCGGCGCCGCCCACGAAAACGTCGGCATCCGCGCCGCCTTTGAGCGTGTCGTTGCCCCCGCCACCCGTCAGGGTGTCGGCGCCGTTATTGCCGCGGAGCACGTCGTCACCCTTATCGCCCACGATAGAGTTGTCGGCGGCGTTACCGGATAGAACGTCATTAAACCCGGACCCTTGCAGGTTTTCGATCCGGATCAATGTGTCGGTGCCGGCCCCGACTGTATTTTGCGCGGTGTGCTGAGAGAGATTGACTGTCACGCCGGTCGCAGCAGACGAATACGACACCGTGTCCGTGCCGCCACCGCCGTTCAGAACGTCATCGCCGTCGCCGCCGGAAAGTACGTCATTGCCATTTCCGCCGTTGAGGAGGTCGTTACCGTCACCGCCGTTGAGGGAGTCGTTGCCAGTGCCACCATAGAGGCTGTCGGTGTCACCGCTGCCAAAGATCGTGTCGTTGCCAATACCTCCGAACAGCAGGTCGGCGCCCGCGTCACCCCGGATGTTGTCGTTGTCCGCCTGACCGTAAATGGTGTCGGCGCCCGTGCCGCCGTTGAGGGAGTCGCCGCCAAGGCCACCAAGGATCGAGTCGGCACCCTCAGCCCCGTATGCCGTATCGTTGCCAGACGAACCGATGAGAGTGTCGGCGCCAAGTGCGCCGAAAAGCACGTCGTCCCCGCCATCGCCCTTGAGCAGGTTGTCGGAATCGCCACCGATCAGACGGTCGTTGCCATCTCCACCGGAAAGCGTGTCAGCGCCATTTCCACCATAGAGCTTGTCATTCCCGTCTCCGCCGGAAAGAAGGTCGTCGCCATCATCTCCGGCAAGAATGTCGTCGCCAACCCCGCCAAATAGCGAGTCGTCGCCAATATCGCCGTGCAGTGTGTCGTTGCCGGCCTGACCGAGAACGGAATCGTTGCCAGCGCCACCGTTGACCTCGTCATGGCCCGTGCCGCCATTCAGCGTGTCATCGCCGTCGCCGCCGTAAAGCGTGTCGTTCTTCGATCCGCCATCGAGAACGTCGTTGCCGATGCCACCAGTGAGCGTGTCGTTGCCGGCATCCCCGGCAAGAAAGTCATCGCCGTCATCGCCTACGAGGCTGTCTTTGCCTATGCCGCCCAAAAGCGTGTCGTTGCCGATGCCGCCGAACAGGCGATCGCCCCCGTCCCCGCCATAAAGAAAGTCGTCGCCGTCCATGCCAGCGATCGTATCGGCGCCCAGATCGCCGTAGACAGAGTCGTTACCGTCACCGGCCTTGATACTGTCATTGTCCGCCCCGCCAAATATCGTGTCATCGCCAGCATCTCCAAAGAGAGTGTCGTTGCCATCCCCACCGAACAGGCTGTCATTTTCCGTGCCGCCGTAGAGGGAGTCGTTTCCAGCATCACCGAACAGAGTATCGGCCCCCGCAAATCCCTCAATCAGATCGTCTTCAGAATTGCCCGAAAGTGTTTCCCCGTCGGGCGTTCCACCATAATATGCCATTTAACTACTCCACCATGTTGATCGACGAACCATATTTTCAATAGATACTATCTTCGCACACTTTTCCCGCCCGGCGAAGCGATGAAGGCATCGGAGGGGCCTGCCTAATTCTGATTCCCGAGGATAATTGGAATACTTCTTGTAACGGCAGCGCAATTCCACACGTGCAAATTGTGCTCGCGAAACTTTCGACCGGTTCCCGGTTGGCGGACGCGCAGTCCTCGCCCGGCCATTTCCCTTTTTGGGAACAGGTGATTCTTTTAATGCTGATGAAAAGGTCACCATATCGATACCACCACAATCAAACCTGCGGCGCCGAACAGAAGCCATAGTCCTATTCCAAGCCTGGATATCTTCTTCACAGGGGCAGGCGCATCTTCAAGAGCGGCCTGAGGGACCAGGTAGGGAAAGCGGGTCAAGACTGGTCGCTTGGCAGCCAGCCGACGACGCCCGGTGTCGATTTCGGGGCGGCCGCTCATCAAGTTGCGCGAGGCGAAAGACAGGTAGGTAAAAAGCCAAAAGAATGGGCTGGTCGACGGCCCCATGGAGTCGCTCGACATATTAGCGGCGACATAACTGAGGCAGCTCGTTGAAAGACCTAGACAAATCAATCGGGCAGCAGGTGCTCCACTCGACGATCGCAAGGCTCTGGCAATCGACACCCCGCAAACAATCGCCACAGCGCAAATCATGACAGAGACCGTCAACAAACCCGGAGCGCCAAGCGTGCGCATGTAATCCAGCAACACGTTATGACTGTGAGAGACGTCGGCCTCGCGGTAAAATATGTCAATGCGCTGACCTGCACCCTGGCCAAAGATCGGGTCGGCAAAGAATTGATCGAAGCTGTAGGCCCGAAGAAAGCCACGGGTCATCAAAGAGTCGACTTCGCCGTCGCCGCTAAAGAATTTCGCCATGATCACAAGCGCGCGGGGATTAAGAACATTGATGGCGACAACGCCAAGCCCCGCGAGTATCACGCTGCCGGCCAGTGACAGAACCAGCATGCCAACCCTGCGGGTGCCCGTGTTGAAGATCCACGAATGCGAGAGGACCATTCCAAAAACCGATGCCCAGGCAAGCAGAAAGTTGGTCTTGGAGCCGGACGCGACGAGCCCAAGAAACATCAGGACCAGGCACACCAGCCTGAGCAGGCGTCTTTGACGCTCTGCCAGCAACAAGGCCATCACTGCCGGCATCGTGGTCGAGATCGCCATGCCGTATTGGTTCGGGTTCTTGAAGAAGCCTGCGGCCCGGTCGGTGCCCTTGAAAATGATGCTGTGAAGACTGTGGACCTCATAGGCGAGCAGGCTGATCGCTGCAGTCACCGCCAAACCCACCGCCAATATGTCCACATACAGGGTAAGCCGTGATCGCGTCACGGTGCTGCGGACAAGGAAGTAGATGGCGAAAGCCGCGACAAGAGTGGCGATGTACCGACTGGCACGCAATGGTGCTGCCGCCCCGAACGTCGACAGCAGCGACCAGACAATGAGAAATCCTGCGCAGACCATCACCACCCGGATCGCCAGCGAGGCGGTCGGGTCAAAAGGAGAATTCCGCGCGCGCGCAGCCGCGTACCAGACCAGCATCGACACCAGCATCGTCACCAGAGCGAGCGAGGCCCCTTCCAGCACGCTGAACAGGCCAGGGAACGGGAGGGCACTGATAAAGACCACCGCCAGCACAAACGGCATGCCAGTCGAAAGCACCGTCTCCGCAGGGTCCGGCATGCGCATAGCCCGCTCGCCCAGTCTGGACTGGCCGTATGTCACGTTGCCCCCAAACGGGATGTCAGACCCGGGACTGCTCATATCGGTTCCATTCGCGTATTGCTGCGACGCCCAGGCCAATCATGGTGGCCAAAGTGATGGCAATCGCCAACCATACCTTGATGTTGGGTGAGCTCGGTGTCGTCGGGGTCAGCGCATCGGCGACAATCCTCAGGTCGGTCCGGCTCTGTTTGTCGCGTGCTGCACCTTCAATCTGTTTCAGGTAATCTTGATACATGCCGTCGTAGACGATCTTCTGCTGGCGCACATCTTCCAGTTCTGCCCAGGCGTCACTTGCAACGAAGTCGCCAAGTTGCGTGAGCTGGCCAGCGATGTTTTCACGTTCCGCGATCGTAGCTGCGCGCTCAAGCTCTGTTGCATTGACAGCAAAGCTGATCTCCTGCTGCAGGCTGGCCTCAAGGTTCCTGATGCCGTTCTCAGTCGCGCTGACCGAGTTGGAGTTCGCAGCCGCCTTTTGCTGCACATCCAGAAGGCGCTGCTTGGCCGCCACGAGTTCGGAAAGCAGCCGGCGACCTTCGGGTGTGTCGATAGAGGCGCCGTCGCTGTTCTGCGCATAGCCGGCATAGACCGCAAGCTTGGCCGAAAGTGCGGCGACTTTAGCGTCATGCGCGGACAACTCGGCGCGGAGGGCGGAAATGCGGCCCTGGAGTTCCAACGGGTCGGCGGTGAACAGACCAGATTCGTGCAAAATCGACCGGATCCGGGCATCGGCAGCGGCAGCCATCTTGCGCACATCTTCAGCCCGTTGGTTCAGGCGGTCGATCCGGCGGGTGGTCGCGGCGGTGTCTCGAGATGTGATGCTGTCAAGATAGGCCCGCGCGAAAGCGTTGACGATAGAAACTGCAAGGGTTGGCGACCGCGACGTGTACTGCAGATCCAGAACCCTGGTGTTGCCGTTGCGGGCCACTTTCAGGCCGGAGCGCACCTTGTTGATCACCGCCAGCATCGGATCAACCTTCTCGGTCTCGGCCGGGTCAAGCCCCAACTGCTTTCGCACCCGGGAGACCATGGCGCCAATTCTGCTGCGGTCTGGCGAGAACTCCGGCACCTTGGCAAGATCAAGCGAGTCTATCACAGTGGCAGTCGTGTGGTCCGAGCGGATAAGCTCGACATGGGTGTCCAGATCAATTGCCGTCGCAACCTCCGAGCGCGGCGCATCCGTCCCTCCGGTTTCGGCATCCAGAGACAGCGAGACACTCGCAGTGTACTTAGGCTCGGCAAGGACGATGAAGGCCAGCGAAATGAAAATGCTGGCAACGATGTATAGGAACACCAATGGCGCCTGCCGGCGGACCATCCCGCTGTATGACCTGAGACTCGGCGGTTTGTCACGCCAGCCCATATCGAGCGGGTCTTCAATGTGCTGGGATTGGTTCATTACTGGTTTGCCTCCCCTGAGGCCGATGGCTGAGTTGAAACCGCCGGCCGCTGGCGAATTTCGACGATATCACCCGGCATCAGCGCAAGCGACGGTGAGGTTTCGCCCGAAGAAAGTATCACGCCATCCCGGGTTACTATTGCTTTGGTCTCGGTCGGTAGAAGATTGGTCGTCTGACTGCCCCCGGCACTGGCGAGCAACCTTTCCAGGTCGGACCGCCGCTGTTCAGCCGTCGTCACAGCGTCGCCGAGATCCTTCCAGGCCGCGACCCGCGCGTCACCTTCGAGTGCGATGAAATCGGCTTTCAGCTTTTCGACCTGACCCTGTGCACTCTCAAGCGCCACGTCGATCTGGAACAATCTGCTGGCCGTGACGAGTGACGCGCGCCGCACGTCGGTCAACCGCGACGCCGGCACGAGATTGCGCGAAAACAGATCCTGCACTGTCGCGAGCTCGGTCTCGTCCATCTCAAGACCTTTGGCCTCGTTGTCTTTCTGACGCGTGAGGGCGGCGACATTGGCCTGAATTCGCGCGGTATCATCCTTGATATGTTGTTGTTGCGCCTCTATGCCGGCACGGGTTTCGGCAAGGATCGACCGCTCGACCGCGACGAGCTCGTCAATTTCGGGACCCTTGGTCACAAAGATCCGGTCGAAATCCGCAGGCGTGTCTTTGCCCAGAAAAACCTTGTGACGCCAGATTTGCGCATATTCATGCGCCAGTGCCGTAGCTGCGGCCGTGATCTCGCCGGTTGTGGCTTGCCTGGTGGAGCCATTGGCCACTTGCACAGGGCTTGCCAGTGCCAGCAATTGGCTCAGCATCAGGCCTGTCCGGTAAGGGATTTCATGTGTGGTGCCGACATCACCAGTCACGTAGATCGGTCGATATGACGCCACCGTCACATAGACCTGGCTGGTATCGATGATCTGCGGCAGGCCGGTGCCTGCGGCCACAGGACGGCCAAAGCTGACCGTGGCATAGGCTTCTGCGGTTTGGCTGCGGATGTCGCGCAGCGTCTCGCCGCTGGCGGCGATTGGTCCGACGAGCGGGAACCAGGCCGATCCATCCATTTCGATCGGCACGTCGACCGAAAGTTGCGGCTCGCCAACGATCATGACCCGCAGCACATCGCCTTGGGCAAGATGGTATTCGTCTGCGGTCGCCGCGCCGGGTAACACCAGAAATGCTGCGGCCATTCCATTCAACAGGCAATTCCGCAGGCGGGTTCCCCCAGCTTGGGGTTTGCCAATCGAGAAATGACTGGTCACGCTCAGCATCAAAGCAGCTCCCATATCTGACGGCGGACCGCAAGATTGACCGCTTCAAGGGACTGGTCTGCGTCGATCTCCAGAACGCGGGTCTGATCGGGAAACCGCAAGGACCGAACAGCGGCAATCCGGCGCTCGATCTCGTCGGCGGTCATTTCGGGACGGCGCGACAGCGCCACATCCGGTGACGCCACAAGCTTGATCACAAGATCAGGCGGATCAAGCAAGGCATCGTGATAGGGCCGCGCCTCCCATGCCGCCAATGCCCGTAAAAAGCGCCAGTTCGACTGCGAAAGTTTGCCAAGCAACCTGCCATCGTTGAAGCCTTCGATCTGGCTTTGTGCAAAGCGGTCGCAAATGACGGTCAGGCCGCGGTTTCGGGCGCGGATCATCTGCCGAAGCTTGCCGCGCTTCTCCAGGCTGAGGCTGAGCGCCCAGAAGATCAATGCCACGCTTCGCAACCGCCCCCGCCAGCCAGCACGGCGCTGGCTCGCACTGGAGCTTGGGGCGCGGCGGTCGACGAGGCGACGCGCGAATTGCAGCGGCATCCGCAACAGCGATGACGGACCGTCGCCGCTGCCGAAATAGACCGGGACAACATCGAGCTTTTGACTGAGCCAAGTCACTGTGCCGGCACATTGCGTGGACTTGCCCGCGCCGTCGGAGCCAAGGAAGACGACCACGACACCGCCGCGTGGCGAGATGCGGCGAAACGGCAGCGTCCAGTGAAAGTGTTTGCGGCTGAGACCGCCAAGCGACCAGAATACTTCCCTGACCGGCATCAAAAGCGCGGCGCTCAGGCGGCCATAGGTCCGGTGATGGCTGAGCGCGGGGCGGATCACGGCGGCGAAGCTGATCAGATCCCGCGGGCGCGCACCGTTTTCCAGGATGCGGCGCAACGGCGCTTCCACTTCGACGCCGATCAGCCTCGTTGCCAAGGCTACGACCGCGTCATCCGTCGTCCGTTCGGCCAACCAGGCATATTCACGGGCAAAATCGCCCTTTGCCGTATTGCGCCCTAGCCAAACCGCCACATGTGACCGCAGACGGCGCTTCAGAGCATCGCGAACGACCAGCAAAAGCAATTCCATCTCGGGCGCAGAGACATACACCCCATGCTGGCTATCCAGTCGGCGCGAGGCAAGCACAGCTTCTTCCCACGGCAAACGGTAGCCCTTCAGGTGCTTCTGACCCAGCGTAAGCCGGTAATGCAGGTGAAGATGCACGATCCGCGCCGTGGTTTCGTCGCAGGCCAGATAGTCCTCCACGGCCGGATAGGCGGTAATTGCCGTCGGCTGGAACCGGCGGAAACCGCTTGCGGCAAGGATGCCCTGCAGTTCGTCACTTCGTCCGGGTTCGACAAGCACGTCAAGATCCGTCTGGCCCTGAACGGCCGCGCCGACATGTTCGTTGCTTTTCCAATGGCAATAGCGCAGCTGCGCGGCATGCAACCGGCCAAATAAGTTGCTGACCACCGCAAGACCACCGTCCGGCATCGGGGCGTCAAGGAGCGCTCGAATGTCAGGAAAGGTGTCACTCTCTTTAATTGAAATTTTATGCATTTTTATGCTCTGTTCTGAAGGAATACAACGCCGCCCCGCATCTTGACGGGAACGACCTTGGCAAGCATTCGCAGGAAATGTATCCGATCCGGCCCAAGGAACAACTGCGGCCGCACCCAGACCAGAAGCGGCAACAGCACCACACTGACCAGCGAGGTTCCGGCCACCACCCAGACAGGTCCCATCCCGGCGTCACGCAGCCACGTAGCTGCGACCACGCTGCCGGCCCCCAAGATCAATGCCAGGACCAGACCGGCAATGTGCAACTGCCAGAAGACACGCCAATGCATGCCCGAAAGTTCAAGACTCAATTGCGCCATCAAAAGGAAGTTGATGGCAAGCGCCAGCACCACGCCTGTCGCCACGCCGGATAGCCCCCAATTCTGCCCCACCGCGGCACCCAGCAGCACCGCCACCGCGAAAATGACCTGGCGCCATGCTCGGGCGTAGACGGCACCTTTGGCGCGGACCATCGTGTCGCTGATCTTGTAGCTTGTCCGGAACAACATTCCGATCGCCAGGATCCGCAGCGGTTCAGCCACCTCAATCCAGCCCTTCCCCAAAAGGATCAAGACGATCTCGGGCGCCAGAACCGCGACGACGGCGCTGGCCGGCAGGATGACGGTCGAGCAGGCGAACACCCCGCTGCGGTAGGCAAGCCTCAACCGATCTGGCTCATGCTGGACACTTGCCATGGTCGGAAAAAGCACCCGGTCGAGGATTTGACCAAACAATGTCGCGGGCGAGGCCATCAGTTGATAGGCATAGGCGTAAAGGCCAAGCGCCGTGGGCCCAAGCCAACGACCAACCACCATGTTGTCGGCCTGCGTTGCAAAGTAATTGGCAAGCTTGGCCATCGAAAAACCGGCACCGAAAAACAAAAGCTCTCCGACCGCCCGACGCTCGAACATCGGCATCATGGCGTGCGGCGATCCCAGAAGCAGAACCAATGTCCGGAAGGCCTGCTGCGCCAGATAGGCCCCGACCAACGCGTAAACACCAAAATCCAGCATGGTCAGGGCCGGTGCCACCACCAGGAACCCGAATGCGAAAGCCCCGGCGTCGACGGATGCAAGCCAGCTGAAACGAAAGCTGCGCTGCGCCAAAGACAGCGCCACGGTCGAGATACCCTGCAAAGGGAAACCGATCGACATCACACGCACCACATCAGCCAGCTCGGGAATTTGAAAGAACCTGGCAATCCCATCCGCCGAGAAATAGACAATTGGCCCCACGACCAGACTGACCACAACGGCCAAGGTGAAACCTGACCGGATATGCCGGGTTTCAAGGTTGGGACGTTGTACGATCGCGGCGCTGACGCCAAGCTCGGAAAAGATCGCACTGAACCCGGCCACCACCATGGCTGCCGAGAAAAGTCCAAACTCCTGCGGCGACAGCAGCCGCGCCAGTACCAGCATTGCCGCCAGCTGCACGATGGCCTGTGCGCCCTTGGCGAGTGATGTCCAGAACAAACCCGTAAGTGTCGTCTCAGTAAGGCTGCGGGCACCGGCCATCAGCTTATCCTCATACCATTTACTCGGACTCGCCGGTTGGCTGTGATCCGTCCCTGCGAGGCCTTAAACATTACGCAACCAGCCACCCGTGGTAGAGGTCAATCTCGAACATGCGGCCGTCCAATACCTGGTCCTTACCATAGTCGACAGCGTAAAGGCTCAAGTGATCGCCGTCGTTCGGATCGCTGCTTGGCGCAAGCTCCAGGCCTTTGATCCGTGGCGAAGAGCCGGTGACCGGGTTGGAATAGCTATTCAACAGGTCCATCGTTGCGAGAATATGGCCAGCATGATCGGTTTGGAAGATCAATCCCCTGGTCGCCCCGCTGGCGATGTAGAAGACGTCGCGAATGGCGTCATAGGCCAGCGCTTCGGCATCCTTGATCGCAGTCGGCAGCACCGTCGCACTGATCATTGCACCGGTTTCCGACAGTTCGATGAACCTTCTGGTAACCCCGTCAAGCATGTAGATATGGCCAGTCACCGGGTCGATCTCCGGATCCTCGGCGTCGGTTATATTCAGCGGCTTCAAGTCGATCGAACTGACCAATTGGCTCGGGTTATGCGGATCAACGATAAAGATTTTGCGTTGGTCGTCGTCGGTAATGTACAGCATGCCGTTCAACGAATTGTAGGCGAAACCTGTCGGCTCCCGCGTGAAGGACCGCAGCGAAACCGGTCCCACGAAGGACCCGTCAAGATGAGTCATGAAGAGGTTCATCGTACTGTTATACGGCTTCTCGTCATGCTCGGAATCCGCGATGAACATGAGGTCGAGGCTTGGGATATAGGCAATCCCCGAGGGATCGCCGCTGCCCTGGATCGCAGAGGGATCGCCCGCCTTGTATTGGGTGGTATCGGTGATCTTGACGACAAAGGGCGTCAGGACGGTCGGCAACGAGTCGTTGTCGATCACGTCCACGCTGAAGTTGTACGTCAGACCGTTGTACGCGGCATCCGAACTGCTGGCCGTCACCGTGCCACCGTAAGTTTCCAGGCTCTCGGCCAGAAGGTCATTGATCGCGCTCAGCATCACCGTCTGCTGGGTCTGCCAGTTCGCCGCGGTGAAGGTCAGTGTCGTCGGCGTGAGGCTGACATCGCTCACACCCCCGGTCCAGATGGTCAGGGTGACATC
>JBDTQR010000139.1:0-12366 GCA_039932095.1 bacterium
TTCAGGAAGTGGCGCAGATGGACCTGTTCAAGGACATGGTCGCCTATCAGGAAGAAGTGCGTGATCCGTCGCGGATGGCCGAGGTGTTGAACCGGGTGATCGTGAACGCCAAGCGGGCGTCTGCCCCGGCGCAGATCAACGTGCCGCGTGATTTCTGGACCCAGGTGATCGACATAGATCTGCCGGTGGCGGTGGAGTTCGAGCGGCCCTCGGGCGGAGAGGACGCCTTGGCGGCGGCGGCGGCGCTGCTTGGCGCGGCCAAGTCCCCTGTCATCTTGAATGGGGCCGGGGTAGTGCTGGGCGGGGCCATTCCGGCGTCGATGGCACTGGCCGAGCGGCTGTCGGCGCCGGTCTGCGTGGGGTATCAGCACAATGATGCGTTTCCGGGCTCGCATCCGCTGTTTGTCGGGCCGCTTGGCTATAACGGGTCGAAAGCGGCAATGGAGTTGATTGCTGGGGCTGACGTGGTGCTTGCCTTGGGGACGCGGTTGAACCCGTTCTCGACCCTGCCGGGCTATGGGTTGGACTACTGGCCCAAGGACGCGAAGATCATTCAGGTTGATATCAATCCGGCGCGGATCGGGCTGACCAAGAAGGTGACGGTCGGCATCGTTGGCGATGCCCGCAAGGTTGCCGAGGGCATCCTGGCGCGGTTGGGCGAGAGGCCTGTGGATCAGCGCCGGATGGGCAAGATCGCGCAGACCAAGTCGGCCTGGGCGCAGGCCTTGTCGTCGATGGACCATGAAGAGGACGACGTCGGCACGACCTGGAACGCCCGGGCGCGGGCGTCGAAGCCAGATTGGATGAGCCCCCGGATGGCGTGGCGGGCGATTCAGGCGGCGCTGCCGAAAGAGGCGATCATTTCATCCGACATCGGGAATAACTGCGCGATTGGCAATGCTTATCCGTCGTTTGAGGAAGGGCGGAAGTATCTGGCGCCGGGGCTGTTCGGGCCTTGCGGCTATGGGATGCCGTCGGTGATTGGTGCCAAGATTGCCTGCCCGGATGTGCCGGTGGTGGGGTTTTCGGGCGACGGGGCGTTTGGCATCGCGGTGACCGAACTGACGGCGATCGGGCGCGAGGAATGGCCGGCGATCACCCAGGTGGTGTTCCGCAACTACCAATGGGGGGCGGAGAAGCGGAATTCGACGCTGTGGTATGACGACAACTTCGTCGGGACCGAACTGGACACTGGGGTAAGTTACGCTGGCATTGCAAGGGCTTGCGGGTTGCAGGGTGTCGTGGCGCGGACGATGGACGAGTTGACGGCGGCGCTGAGGCAGGCGGTGGCGGACCAGGTGGCCGGGAAAACCACGCTGATCGAGGCGATGATCAATCAGGAACTGGGCGAGCCATTCCGCCGCGACGCGATGAAAAAACCGGTCGAGGTGGCTGGGATTTCGGCCTCTGACATGCGGCCGCAGAAGTGATGCCGTTCGATTTGGGGATGGGTGCTGCGGCCTTCATGGCCGTCGCCATCCTTTTGTCGGCTTTTGTCCGGGGCTATTCGGGGTTCGGGTTTTCGGCGCTGGTGATTTCCGCCTCGGGTCTGGTGACCAATCCGCTGCATTTCGTGGCCGTCGTGGTGCTGTGCGAGGCCCTGATGTCGCTGCAGGCGTGGCGCGGGATCGGGCCCTATATCGATTGGCGGCGGGTGTTGTTTCTGCTGGCGGGGGCGGCGGTGGGGATGCCGCTGGGGCTGTGGGCACTGACCTCGATCTCGGAGGATGCGGCGCGGGGGGCGATTTCGGCCTATGTGCTGGTCATGTGCGTCGTCCTTTACATGGGCTGGAAGTTTCGGGGCGAGGTGCGGGGGCCGGGCAATCTGCTGGCTGGCGTCGCCTCGGGGCTGGCCAATGCGCCGGGGATGGGTGGGCTGCCGGTGGTGGCGTTCTTTGCGGCGCAGACCATGCAGGCGCAGGTGTTCCGTGCGACCTTGGTGGCGTATTTTCCGCTGCTGGACTTGTATGCGGCTCCTTTGTACTTCTGGAGCGGTCTGGTGTCGTGGGATACGCTATGGGCCAGCTTGATGGCGCTGCCGATGGTATTTCTGGGCAACTGGCTGGGGTCGCGGCATTTTCTGAATACCGACCCAAAGGATTTTCGCAAGTTTGCCATAGGGTTGTTGGCGCTTCTTGCCACACTGGGGCTGTTGAAGGCGGTGTTGTAGGATGCTGCTGGTCGTCAATGCCGGGTCATCGTCGGTCAAGGTTGCGTTGTTTGACGGGCTGGTCGAGCGACGGCGTGGGCAGGTGGCTGAACTGGGGCCCGAGGGGCATCGCGCGGCGCTTGAGGGCCTTTTGGCCGATGGGTTCGACGATGGAATTACTGCGGCGGCCCACCGCGTGGTCCATGGTGGCGCCCGGCTGACGGCGGCCGTGCGGGTGGACGAGGCGGTGCTTGCGGAAATTACGGCCTGTATCCCTTTGGCACCGTTGCACAATCCTGCAAACCTGGCGGGGATCATGGCATTGCGTGACCTGACGCCGGGCCTGCCGCAGTTCGCCAGCTTCGACACGGCGTTTCATGCGACCAACCCCGAAGTCGCGCGGCGCTATGCCGTTCCGGCGCGGGTAGAGGCGGCCGGGATCAGGCGCTATGGCTTTCACGGGCTGAGTTATGCCGCGATTGTTCGAAAACTGACACAAATAGGACCGGAAGGTCTGCCCCATCGGTTGCTTGCGTTTCATTTGGGTAATGGCGCTTCGGTCTGTGCTGTGCTTGACGGGCAGTCTGTGGCGACTTCGATGGGCTACTCGCCGCTGGACGGGTTGACCATGGGCACCCGGGCGGGGGCGATGGATGGTAACGCGGTACTTCGAATGGCCGAACTGTACGGCGTGGCCGAGGCAGGGCGGATCTTGAACCGCGAAAGCGGTCTGCTGGGCCTTGGCGGGGCCAGCGACATGCGGGCTTTGCAGACCCTCGGCACCGCTGAGGCGCAGTTTGCGGTGGAACATTTCTGCTACTGGGCCGTGCGTCATGCCGGGTCGATGATTGCAGCGATGGGTGGGCTGGACGCCGTGGTCTTCACCGGTGGCATTGGAGAGAATGATGCAGGGGTTCGGGGCAAGATATTGGCTGGGCTGGATTATATCGCGGCGGCCAAGCCATGCTGGGTGATCGCTGCTGAGGAAGAACGCCAGATTGCGGCGGAAGCCATGACATTGCTGCAAGGCTGATCTGCGCCAGACGCGGCGAATTCCGATTGAATAGTAGCTATGCTTACTATATGTGATGCTCATGAAATCAGATACACCCGGACTTGGCCTGCTTTTGCACGATGCCTCTCGCGCCGTTCGCAAGCGTTTTGAAGAACGCTCTGCGCAAATCGGTCTGTCTTCCGCGCAATGGCGAATGCTGCTTCTGGTCTGCAAGATGGGCAGTGCGCAACAGTCGCGCTTTGCCGATCTGCTGGAGATCGAGCCGATCTCGGCCTCACGGCTGCTGGACCGGATGGAGCAGCAGGGCTGGGTGACGCGGGAAAATGACCCGAACGACCGCCGGGTGCGGTTGGTTCTGCCGACGCCAAAAGCGCTGGAAGCCTTCAGTTATATCAAGGCCATAGCGGATGACGTTTACCAAGCGGCGCTTGCCGGCCTCAACGAGGAACAGCGCCGGACCCTCATGACCGGCCTTCAGGCCATTGTCAGCAATTTGTCCAAGTCCGACATGGTCGGCGAAAAGGTATCGTGATGAACGCCCAAACTCCCAAAGCCGAAAAAGCCGAAGCTGCCGTTGAAATCGTCAAGCCCAGCATCGTGCCGCCTGCTGCCCCGCCTGCCCCTGTCGCCAAGCCGAAGCGTCGGCGCTTTGGCCTGATGCTGGCGCTGCCGGTGGTGCTGCTGGCGGGGGGGGCGGTGTATTGGGTGAACGGCGGGCAGACCGAGTCGACCGAGAACGCCAACTTGCATCAGGCTCGGATCAACGTTGCGTCCGATCTGGGCGGGCGGATCGTTTCGGTCGGCGTCGAGGATGGCAAGATGGTGGCCAAGGGCGATGTGATGTTCCAGGTCGACCCGGAACCCTACCGGCTGGCGCTGTTGCAGGCTGACACGGCGGTGGCCCAGGCGCGGTTGCAGGTGGCGCAGTTGAAGGGCGCCTATGAGGCGGCGGTGGCGCAGTACAAGGTGGCCAGCGATGACAGCAAGTTCCTGACCGATGAATTGAACAAGCAGCTGGAACTGTCGACACGTGGTGTGTCGACCGGGACGGCGCTGGACACGGCGCGCAATGCGGCGCGGCGGGCGGGTGAGCAGGCCGATCTGGCCAAGGTTGCAGTGGACAACGCCACTGCCGCACTGGGCGGCGATCCGGCGATTTCGACCGACCGGCATCCGGCGGTGCAGGCGGCATTGGCAGCACAAGAGCAGGCGAAATACCGGCTGGGTCTGACCGAGGTCAAGGCCCCGATGAACGGGCTGGTCTATCAGGCGACGTCGTTCAAGGCGGGTCAGTTCGTGTCGGCCGGGGCGGCGTTGTTCACGTTGTTGCCAGAGGGCGATATCTGGGTTGATGCCAACTTCAAGGAAACCCAGCTGGCCGGCGTCAAGGCCGGGGCCGAGGCGACCGTGACCTTTGACGTTGATCCGGGGCACAAGATCAAGGGCCATGTCGATGCGATTGGCGCGGGCACCGGGTCGGAGTTTTCGCTGTTGCCGGCGCAGAACGCCACGGGCAATTGGGTCAAGGTGACGCAGCGGGTGCCGGTGCGGATCACCCTGGACAACATGTCGGATGCCTCGCTGATCGTGTCGGGGATGAGTGCGACGGTCTCGGTTGATACCGGTGTGACGCGCAGCTGGTCTGACCTGATCCCGCCGATCCTGGCAGGCAAGTGATATCATGGCAGAGCTGGGGCCGAACGGGGAGTACCCCAATCGCGGGCTGATCACCGTGATGATCATGCTGGCGACCATCATGCAGGTGCTGGACACCACGATTGCCAACGTCGCGCTGCCGTCGATGACGGGCGACCTTGGCGCGTCGCAGGACACCATTACCTGGGTTTTGACGAGCTACATCGTGGCGGCGGCGATCATGACGCCGGTCACTGGCTGGTTGGCCGATCAGATCGGCAAGCGCGAGTTGTTTCTGGTGTCCATCGTCGGCTTTGTCGCGGCATCGCTCTTGTGCGGCTTGTCGTGGAACCTGTCGTCGATGGTGGCTTTCCGGGTGATGCAGGGGATCTTCGGCGCGGCCATCGTGCCGTTGTCGCAGACCTTCCTGCTGGACATCAACCCGCGCGAAAAGGCCGGCTCGGCAATGGCGATGTGGGGCGCGGGCATCATGGTCGGGCCGATCATCGGGCCGACTTTGGGCGGTTGGCTGACCGAAAGCTACAACTGGCGCTGGGTGTTTCTGATCAACCTGCCGGTCGGGATCATCGCGACGCTGGGCTGTATCGCCTATCTGCCCGCCTCGGTCCGGCGGATCCGCAAGTTTGACTTCTTCGGCTTTGCGATGCTGTCGCTGGGCATTGGCGCGCTGCAGCTGATGCTGGACCGTGGTGGCGAACTGGACTGGTTCGCCTCGACCGAGATCTGGCTGTATCTGTTCCTGACGCTGACCGGGTTCTGGGTGTTCGTCGTGCATATCCTTGGCGCCAAACTGCCGTTTCTGGAGCCGGCGATGTTCCGCGACCGCAATTTTGCGACCGGTCTGGTGTTCATCTTCATCATCGGGATCATCCTGCTGGCCAGTCTGGCGCTGTTGCCGCCGATGCTGTCGAAGATCTTTGGCTATCCCACGATCACGGTGGGGCTGGTGATGGGGCCGCGCGGCGTGGGCACCATGGCGTCGATGATCATCGTCGGGCGGCTGGTCCGCACGGTCGACCCGCGGGCCCTGGTGATCGTCGGGCTGCTGCTGACGGCGGCCAGCCTGTATTACATGACCGGATTCTCGCCGATGATGGGGTCGGGGCCGGTGATCTGGACCGGCGTGTTGCAGGGCCTTGGGCTGGGTCTGGTGTTCGTGCCGCTGTCGACGATTGCGTTCTCGACCATCGATGCCAAGTACCGGGCGGATGCCACCAGCCTGTTTTCACTGGTGCGGAATATCGGGTCGTCCATCGGGATTTCGGTGGTGTCGGTGATGCTGACGCGGAACATCCAGATCAACCATATGGAATTGGGCGCGTCGATCAATCCGTTCAATCCGGTGTTGCAATCGGTCTCTCCGGCTGCAGTGGCCGGCAACCTTTCGGCGTTGAGCCAGTTTGACGGGCTGGTCAATCAGCAGGCGGCGATGGTCTCTTATATCGACGACTTCAAGCTGATGATGCTGGTGACCTTGTGCGCCATTCCGCTGGCAATGACGCTGCGACGGGCAAAAAAGGCTCCTGCTCCGGGCGGGGCGGCAATGGTTCACGCGGACTGAGCCTTTTGCGGGCGTTGGATGGGGGTTTCACACCCCCACGCGCCTGCGGCGCTGCCCCTGTGGGGTATTTGGGCCAATATGTAGCGGCTAGACATGGTCGCGCGGGAAACTGCGCGACCATGTTCTCGCGTGGATCTCGGTGCCGTTTTCGCTGACCTGGAGTTCGGTGGTCAGGTGGAAATGGCTGGCGTCGCAGGTCATGCGGGTGAGGGAGTGGTGGCCGGCCTCGACCTCGGGGCGTTTCAGGCTGACGTGGTATTCGCAGACAGTTTCGGCGCTGAGCGGGTCGCCGTCGGTGATGTGGAACCGGGCATAGCCTTTGGAGCTGACGGTGGTCTTGATGTCGGTCATCTCGACCGCATAGGTCCAGCGCGGGAAATCGACTGTCATGCGTTTGGTGATCAGGTCGCGGGTGACGCGGCGCGGCAGTTTGGCTTCGGACTGGTGATAGGTGCTGGGGGTGTTCGGGGCCTGTTCCGGCGGGTCGAACGGCCGCAGTCGGGCGTCGGTGGCGCGCGGCGGGCGGACGGGCAGGGTGAGGTGGCTTTGGCCGAGAAGGACGGTCAGGGTGGCAAGATCGGGCGACGGCCAGGCGATCGGCCAATAGGTGGTGGACAGCGAGACGGCGATGCGGTGACCGGGCGCGAAATGATGGGCGATATCGTCGATGTCGACCGTGGCCTGGCTGATCTGGCCCGCCCTCAGGGGTTCCGGGAATTCGTGGCTGTCGCGGTGCGTGAGGTTGAGGACACCGAGGGCCACGCGGGTGGACTGGCCATTCGGAGCAACGTCATTCAGCCGGACGGCGACCAGGGCGTTGGGTTTGTCGGAGGCGAAGGTCAGGTGAAGCTGGGCCGCCCCGAGGATTTCCAGCGGTTCGGTCAGGGGCTGGGTGGTGAAGACCATCGAGCCTGCATCTTCTTCACGCTGGTCGCCGGGCCATTCGGCGTCTTCGCCGTAGCGCCCAACCTCACCCGCGCCGAGGCCAACCCAGAGTGGCGAACAGATTTGGCCGCGGCCCTCGGCAGCAGGTCCGCCAAGCCGGCCGGAGGGGTTGAGCGGCAGGATCTGGTTGGTGATCGCCGGCGAAGGCCAGACCGGCTCGCCGACCCAGCGGCCGGGGCGTTCGGTGTAACAGGTCAGGGGCGGGACCGGGTCTTGCATCCAGACCCGCAGCATCGGTTCATCCATGATGCCGGTCAAGCAGCCCTTGAGCCAATGGTCGAGCCACCTGAGCGCCTCTTGTAACCAGCCGATGGCGGGTTCGACGGTGACATCATGCGGGAAACTGTGCGCCCAAGGGCCGACCAGGCCGAGGCGGGGACACGTCAGGTTGGCCATCAGGCGGGGGACGGCTTCGGAATAGTTGTCGGCCCAGCCGGAGACGGCATAGACCGGGATCTCGATTTTCGAGAAGTCCTGACAGATCGAGCCTTGCTGCCAATAATCGTCGCGGCGCTGATGGGCCATCCAGTGGTGGGCCCAGGGTTCGTTGGCCTCGATGCGGTCGAGCCACATCTGATGCCACGCGGGTCCGACAATCTCGGGGTCGGGGGGCAGGTCATTCTGCGCCATCATGGTGGCGGACCAGTCGACATTGTCCTTGCTGACGCAGCCGCCGATATAGTGGACATCTGTGGCGTAGCGGTCGTCGGTGGAGCCCAGAGTAATAATGGTTTTCAGGGCGGGCGGTTGCAGGGCGGCGATCTGCAACCCGTTGAAGCCGCTCCACGAGATGCCGATCATGGCGACCTGTCCGTCGCAGAAATCCTGTGCGGCGATCCAGGCGATGGCGGCGACGCCATCCTGCTGTTCGATAGTGGTATATTCGTCGTGCAGCAGGCCCTGACTGTCGCCCATGCCGCGAATGTCGAGCCGGATGCAGGCGTAGCCGTGGCCGGCCAGATACATGTGCATGCCCTGATCGCGGGTGCGGGTGCCGTCGCGTTTGCGGTAGGGCAGGTATTCCAGCACGGCGGAGACGCGGGTTGCGGTCTCAGGTAGCCAGGCCTTGGCGGACAGGATGGTGCCATCGGGCAGCGGGATTGGCAGGCTTTCGACAACCCGGACGGAGAAGGGCAAGTCGGTGCGGGTGATCATGTGAGCGGTCCGAGTTGGGGGGTGAGCAGGTCGAGACAGCATTGCCGGGCGAGGGTGGCGGGCATCGCGTCTGGGTCGATGCAGTGCTGCAGGCCGAGGCCGTCGACCAGACAGATCAGGCTGCGGGCGAGGGCGTCGGCGTTTGGCAGATTTGGGGCGGCGGCAGTGAGGGCGGCGGCGATCATCGCGTGGTACCCTTGGTACTGGGCGCGGTGTTCGGCCTTGAGGTCGGGGGTGTTGGAGATCTCGGCCCACAGGGTGAGCCAGATGTTCAGGAACTCGCGGTTGAAAAGGGCGGGGGAGAAGAAGTGGTCAAGCAGGGCGAGGATCAGCGGGCGGGCGGGCGGCACGTCGTCGAAGGTGGGGACGGAGGTTGCGTAGATCTGGGCGTAAACGGCGGCGAGCAGGGCGTCCATCGTGCCGAAGTGATGGGTGATCAGGCCGCGCGAGACCCGGGCCTTGTCGATGATCCGGTCGACAGTGAAGGCGCGGATACCGCCTTCGGCGATGCAGGCGAGGGCGGCCGCGATCAGGGCGGCACGGCGGTCTTCGGACGAGAGGCGGGTGTAGCGGGCGCGGGGTTTGGCGGTCATGGCGGTCATGGCGGCAGGATAGCGGGCACGGTTCGGGGGGGCAAGCCACGCTTCCAGATCCGGGCATTTCGGGGAAGTGTTTTATTTCAACGGGTTATATCTGAGGTATTTACGGACTTTCAGGGACTTGACAATTGGGCGGCGTGGAGCCGACGCGCCGCCGCGACTACAGCAGATCACGCCCGGCGAGGTTGCGCATCAGGGCGGCAGTGCCAAAGGTCCATTTAGGGGCCTCGGTTGACAGTCGGACGGTGTTGGCCAGAGCGCCAAGCGCAGGCGCGGCGATGGTGACGCGGTCCCCGATGTGGTGGGTGAAGCCCTGGCCGGGGCCGTCGCGGTCCTGGACCGGGGCAAACATGGTGCCGCAATAGAGCATGAAGCCGTCGGGATATTGATGGTGGCGACCGATGGTCTGGCGCACCAGATCCTCGGGGTCGCGGCTGATCTCTGCCATCGAGGAACTTCCGGTGAGGGTGAAGCCGTCGTCGCCGGTCACGGTCAGGGTCAGCTCCAGTTTGCGGACCTCGGCGATGCCGAAGCTGGCGTCGAAAATCCGGATGAAGGGGCCGATGCTGGCCGCGGCGTTGTTGTCCTTTGCCTTGCCCAGGAGCAGGGCAGAGCGACCTTCGACATCGCGCAGGTTCACGTCATTGCCGAGCGCTGCGCCGATGATCCGGCCTGCGCTGTTCACCGCCAGCACGACTTCAGGTTCAGGGTTGTTCCATTTCGAGATCGGGTGCAGGCCGACGGTTGCCCCATAGCCGACCGAGGACATTGGCGGTGCCTTGGTAAAAACCTCGGCGTCCGGGCCGATGCCGACCTCCAGATATTGCGACCACAGACCCTCGGCTTGCAGCAGGCGCTTGACCTCGGCGGCTTCAGCCGAGCCCGGTTTGAGATTGCGCAGACTGTCGCCGATCACGGCGGTCACCCGCTGGCGGATGGCGTCGGCGCGCGAGGCGTCACCGGCGGCGCGTTCCTCGATCACCCGTTCGATCATCGAGCGGGCGAAGGTGACGCCGCAGGCCTTGATGGCCTGCAGATCGGCGGGGGAGATCAGGTGGAGGCTGTCCGGTTCGGCCTCGTGGTGGTCAAGTTCGCTGAGTGCCGTGATGGTCGGGCCGGTGACGACGGCCAGATAGCCGGGCAGGTCGTCACGTTCCAGAAGGTCGCGCATGGTCGGCGTGGCCTTGCTGGTGATGTCGATCAGCGTGCCGTTGCGGTGCAGGGCGATGGCGGGGCCGACGCCGGGACGCCAGACGCGGGTGACGAAGGTGCCGGTGGCGGGAAGATTGGGCATGGCGATCTCCTGTGGCTGGCAGCCGGGGGTTTCACACCCCCGGACCCCGGTGGGATATTTATGGACAGATGATGGGGGGGAAAAGCAAGGGTGGATCTTGGACTTGTAAATAAGTGACTGGTCAGTTAGTTATAGGGGATGGACCCGACTCAGACAAAGCAACCGAAATTCAGGCGGCGGGCCGAGGCGCGGCCGGACGAGGTCTTGGACGCGGCGCTGACATTGTTCGGGGCGCGGGGGTTTGCCCATACCACGGTGGAGGCGGTGGCCAGACAGGCCGGACTGTCGAAGGCGGCGGTCTATCTGTATTTCCCGTCGAAACGGGCGCTGCTGGTAGGTCTGGTGCGGCGGGCCGTGTCGCCGGTCGCTGATCTGGCACTGGGGCAGATTGCCGACTATCGCGGTGATCCACGGCCGTTGATTGCCGGCGTGATGGGACTGCTGGTGCAGCGGATGACCGATCCGACCGTGTTTGCCGTGCCCGGCCTGATCCTGCGCGAGGCGGCTGTGGCGCCGGACATGGTGCAGATCTACCGCGAAGAGGTTCTGGACCGGGTGTTGCCAGCGATGTGCGGGCTGATCGCACAGGGGGTGGCGGGCGGTTTCATCCGTGCGGTGGACCCGGAGCTGACCGTCCGCTCGGTCGTCGGACCGGTGCTGGTGCATGTGCTGCTGGCGCAGGTGTTCGGGATCGTGCCGGAGGGGGGGCTGCAGCTGGACCGGCTGGTGGCCAATCATCTTTCGATCCTGTTTGCGGGGCTGGAGCCCGAGGAGGCGGCATGAGTGTTGCGGGGTGGATCATGGGGCTCGTGGCAGCGGTTGTGCCGGGCTTTGGCGCGCCGGAGGTGCCGGTGTTCAATGGCTATCTGGAGGCCGACTATATCTATGTCGCCCCGTTGACCGCCGGGCGGATTGTCAGTCTGGCGGCGGACGAGGGTGATCAGGTTCAGGATGGTCAGGTGCTGGTGACGCTGGAGGATGAGACGCAGAAAGCGGCGCTGCAGGCGGCAGAGGCGGGTGTGGCGCAGGCCGAGGCCAATCTGGACAATCTGTCGACCGGTGGGCGGGCCGATGAAGTGGCGGTGATTGCGGCCAGTCTGCACAAGGCCGAGGCGGACCGTGATCTGGCCGCGTCGAACTTTGCGCGGACACAGACGCTGGCGCGGCAGGGTCAGGTGTCAAGCGCCAAGGTCGATCAGGACAGCACGACTCTGGAGGCGGCCAAGGCGCAGGTCGAGCAGTTGAAGGCTCAGCTGAACGTCGCGCAGTTGCCGGCAAGGGACGCCCAGAGGCTGGCGGCGGAGGCGGCGTTGGCGATGGCGAGGGCCGGGGCGGACGGTGCGCGGATCGGGCTGGCGGACCGCATTTTGCGCGCGCCGGTGACCGGTATTCTGGACCGGCGGTTCTATCAGGTCGGGGAAGTGGCGGGGTCGGGGGCGCCGGTGCTGTCGATCTTTCAGCCCGGCAAGATCAAGGTGATCTTCTATGTGCCCGAGGCGGCGCGGGCGGGCTTCGCGCTGGGGTTGGTGATGCATCTGGCCTGCGACGGCTGTCCGACCGGGATCACCGCGCGGGTCACCAGAATGGCGACCGAGCCGCAATATACGCCGCCGATCCTCTATAGCCGGGATGAGCGGGGGCGGTTGGTGTTTCGGGCCGAGGCGCAGGTGTCTGACGCGGGGGGGCTGTTGCCGGGGCAGCCGGTGACGCTGTGGCGGTAGATCCGGCCATATCTGTTCGCGGGCTGACCAAGGTTTTTGGCGGGCGCAAGGTGGTCGACGGCTTTGACATGGATGTGCCGAAAGGGGCGATCTATGGCTTTCTCGGGCCGAACGGCTCGGGCAAGACCACCACGATCCGGATGATGTGCGGGCTGCTGACACCGGAAGCGGGCGACGGGACCTGTCTGGGCTTCGACATTCTGCGCGAAAGCCAGCAGATCAAGGAGCAGGTCGGCTACATGACGCAGCGGTTCTCGCTATATGAGGATCT
>JBDTQR010000140.1:0-12216 GCA_039932095.1 bacterium
AGGTGATGCGGTGCCATTCGGTGTCCATGACCCGGTAGCCGTTCTCGTCGCGCATCACGCGACCTTCCGAGAGGCGGGGCCGCGAGGTGGCCAGGGTGAAGTTGGTGATCTTCGTGCCGCTTTGGGTCGAGCGCACTTCAGGCTTTTGACCGATGTTGCCGGCGAGGATGACGATGTTCTGCATTTGAAGCTCCTGTGTTTCCTGTCCCTGGGACCGTCCCTTCGACAAGACCCGGAAAAAGCCTGTCGGGTGAGGCGTGCACGGGTGACGGAACGGCGACCGGAAACCCCCAGAGGGCCGGGGTGGAGCGGGCAGCCCCGAAGGGGCAACACGGCCCGGACTGACGCGGGGTTGCGCGCCAGAGGCCGAACAGGCTTAGGGGATTGTCGGTCGAAGGGATGGCACCGGGGATAGGAGCGACCTGGGGCCTTTGCAGAACAGAGACCTTCCTTGCCAATGCAACTGGGCAGACGCCTCAGATCCGCTCTGCAGCCATAAGGTAGATCACCCTACCCCCCTGCCCTGCCACGCGGCCCTGACCGATGGGAGTTGCATTGCGCTGACCAGACGGCGATCCCGGATCGGTCATCTTGGACACAAGGCACATATGGCTGATTCAACGTCGACGCATTGTCACACAAGGAACTGCGGAAATTGCTGTAAAGCCCCGTCAAGGCGATTTCCACGCAACAAGTCCGGCGCAAGGCCAAAACCTGCGCCAAGCTTGATGTGATCACCAAAGAGATGAGATATCTCTTGCCGACCTGATCGGCACCGATGTGAAGTCAACCCGTGCGCCTGCCGCGACGAAATACCGTCACCCAGAAATCAAGGGCCCTACCTGGCCAGCAGTGGACGCAAGCCAGTGGTTCGGAACCGGCTTTGAGGCCGGCAAGACGCCAGATGCTTTGCAGTCACAGCACGCATGCCAACCAATTGCGCGGGTAGGCTAATATGTGAAAGAAGGTTGATTTTGCTGACTTGACGCTTTCATCGTGTTAGCAAAGTGCAGTTTTCTTAACACGAGACGCGCGACATGTTAAAGACAACCTATGTTATCCCTGCCCTGCCGCCCCCGATCGAGATTGAAACCGTCCGCGTTCTTAAGGCGTTAGCGCGGGCCAGTCGCGCCTTGGCCGATCTGAAAGGCCAGGCCAAGACCATCCCAAACCAAGGCATCCTGATTGACACTTTGGCCCTGCAGGAAGCAAAGGCCTCCTCCGAGATCGAGAACATCGTCACAACCCAGGACGAGGTGTTTCAGGCAGACCTGTTCCCGGATGATCCGCAGTCCCCGGCCGCCAAGGAAGTCGCGCTCTACCGGGACGCCCTGCGGCTCGGCTACGCCCGCCTGCGCGAGACTGGCGGCCTGATACCGAATTCGGCGCTGATCGACATGTTTCGCCTGTTGAAGGGGCGCGATGACGGGTTTCGTGTAACGCCCGGAACGGCGCTAAAGCACGAGATGACCGGAGCCATCGTTTTTGTGCCGCCGCACGATGCCCGCGACATCGTCGCCCACATGTCGGTGTTGGAAAAGTTCATCAACGATGACGAATTTTGCGCCCTCGACCCGCTGATCAAGATGGCACTGATCCACCATCAATTCGAAAGCATCCACCCGTTTCCCGATGGCAATGGCAGGATCGGTCGAATCCTGAACGTGCTTTATCTGACCCGCACGGGGCTTCTCGACATCCCCGTGCTCTATCTGTCGCGCTACATTACGCGCAATAAGGCCGACTACTATCATCACCTCCAGGCCGTGCGCGACGATGGCACTTGGGAAGACTGGGTCGTTTACTTGCTCGACGCCGTGGCCGAGACCTCCGCCACGACCGTCGAAATCGTGGCCGGCATCAGAGAACAGATGGCTGATGTGAAACATCGCATGCGGGCCGATCTTCCAAAGATCTACAGTCAGGAATTGCTGAACAACCTGTTCCGCCATCCCTACACACGGATCGAATATGTCCAAACTGATCTGGGTGTCAGCCGGCAAACTGCGGCCAAGTATCTGGACACGCTGGCGGAACACGGGTTTGTCGAGAAACACAGGTCCGGAAAGAGCAATTATTTCATCAACGTAGCGTTGGTGAAGCTGTTTTTTGATGTGTAGGAGAGCCGCTGAGGGAGCGTGGTCCGATGCATTCTGATTCGCTGCTTCCTTCAGATTGTCGCCGCACATTCGGCGTCTTGCACCGGGCGTTCGATCGACCGACGGGCGAAAGGCCCAGGTCGGAGGCCTTGCCCCGAGCCTGAGCCCTCTTCGAGGCCGTGGGCTTTATACCCACGGGTCGATCTCCGAAACCAGGACGACCTCGTCGCCGTCGATTTCATCGGCGGGAACGGCGCCATAGGTTCCATCCCCAGCCTGGAAGACGACGATCGAAACCATGAGCGTGGCGGCGAGGGAGGCGGCGAAGGCGTGTGCATCTTTGCGGGACATCTGTTTGGCTCCTGTCTTGGAGGCGGGGGACTATCCCCCGCGCGACAGGACCTCGAAGGCCCGAAGACTGGCTGACATCACCGGCTGCGTTCGGCTTGTCCGAATCCATCCGGCGGCACGGCCCCGCCGTAGTCCGACCCCTCGCGGGTTGATTTTGAGCCCATGCTTTGGGCCAAGGAAGGGAATGGCGAGCGGGGGATCGTCCCCTAACGACTGGAGCCGGTTATCCCGCGGATGCGTTCGCCAGCCAGACTTCCTTCCACGCCCTTGGGTGACGTCCGCCTTCCTCGGGGATGGAGCGATTGGTGCCCCGGGAACTCAAAGGAAAAGGTAATGCTGGGTAAGAGGACCACCCTTCTGCAGCCCTCTTCCTGAAGGGTCTTCTAGACATGTCCTTGAAGGAAGTAAGCGGCGTCAGAATTCTGTTTCCGGCGCGCCGAACTTGCGCCGCTCTGCAGGGCGTGACGTGTGTTCAGCCGGAGTGATAGCCGCCGTCGACGGGCAGCACGACGCCGGTGACAAAGCTCGCCGCGTCGGAGGCCAGAAACAGGGTGGGGCCAACAAGGTCCTCGGTGGTGCCCCATCGCTTTACCGCCGACCGTTGAGCGATCCGCTCGGCCGCCGCAGGGTCGGACCAAAGTGGCTTTGTCATATCGGTCTTGTGGTAGCCCGGCGCAACGGCGTTGACGCGAACTCCATCCGACCCCCACTGATGCGCCAGCGCGCGTGTCAGACCCAGGATTCCGGTCTTCGACGCGCAATATGCCGGCACGGAGGCATCGGCCAGATAGCTTAGCATCGAGGCAAAGTTCACGATGCTGCCTCGGCTTTCCTTCAGCAGCGGGAAGGCCGCGCGTGAGAGGCGCATAACACTGGACAGATTGATATCCATCACATCCAGAAATGTGTCGTCTTGCCATTCAAGGTCCGGTCGAGCGACGCCTTGGCAATTCACCAACACATCCAGCTTAGCAAGTCCGCCGATCAGACGCTCAACAGCGTCCTTGTCGCGGACATCAAGTTGTTCAATGCGTAAACTCTTGGGCAATTCCCCGGCGCGGGCCGAGTCAATCCGCTCCGCCGTGCTGCCAGTGACGAGCACCCCGGCTCCGGCACGGGCAAAGCCTTTGGCGATTGCAAGCCCGATCCCGGATGTACCGCCTGAAACCAGAACCGACTTTCCATCAAAAGCACCTTCGAAAATCGTCGTTGGCATTTCTGTTCTCCTATTGGGGTATCTGGCGTTCAGCCCAAGCGTTGCAGCGCCGCAAACACCGCTTCCGGAGTCACCGGGAAGGGCTCGTTGAGAATGATTTCGCCGGGCTTGCAAGCCCGATTGGCGACGATCCATAGCTTCTCGTCTGTCAATTCAGAGATGCCCAGATCTGCACAGCGCGTCGGAAGCCCTATGGATTGCATAAATGCTTTGACACGCTTGAATTCGTCGTCTTCGTTTTGCATTGCCAAGCCTGTAAGGATGCCGATGGCAACCTTTTCGCCGTGAAGCGCATTATGGGTATCCTCCAGCATGGCCAAACCATGGTAGACGGCATGGGCCGCCGCAACGCCACCGCTTTCAAAACCCAGCCCGGACATCAGGATGTTGGCTTCGACGATCCTTTCCAACGCTGGGCCTGCATCGCCACGAATGCATTCAGCCATAGCGGCTAGGCTGTGGGCGAGGATGGTATCGCGGCAGGTGGCGGCGATGGCAAAAGCCAAGGGCAGGCCCGGCAGGCCGAGGCAGTTCAGCGCGCCACTGCGCCGACAGCTTTCGGATTCGTACCAGGTGGCCAGAGCGTCGGCGTTACCGGCGGCAAGAAAGCGGGCTGGAGCTGCCGCGATTATCGCAGTGTCCACAAGCACCAGGTCAGGATTATGCGGCAGGAACCGGTCATGCGAAACAGTGCCGTCGGCATGATAAATCACCGAAAGTGCCGAACAGGGCGCGTCAGAAGCGGCAATAGTCGGCACCACGATCATCGGCAGACCGGCGTCGATCGCGGCCGCCTTGGCCGTGTCCAGCGCCTTGCCGCCACCCATTCCGACAATGACCGCAGCCTCGAGTCGGCCAGCCTTTTGCGCCGTATCCGCAATTGCAATTTCGGTACACTCGCCACCGAACCGCAGTATTGTTGCTTCGGCACAGCTGGCAAACGCCGCCTTTACTCGACCTTCAAAAAGGTTGAACACCCCGTCATCCAGCAGGACCAGAGCGCGCGGTCCGAAGGCCGCGACCTCGGACCCCGGACGGGCAAGCGCGCCCGGTCCCTGAATATATCGGCCAGGAAAGCGGACGCCTTTCAAGTCACCAGCAGACATACCCGCCATCCACCAGCACGATAGAACCGGTCATCAGGCTGGCCGCGTCCGAGGCGAGGAACAGCACGACCGAAGCAACTTCTTCAGGTTTGCCCATGCGCCCCATCGGCGTTCCGCCGACCCAGTGGCGGTACATCTCGGGGTCGTTATAGACGTATTTGTTCATTTCGGTTTCGATATAGGTAGGGGCCACCGCATTCACCCGCACCCCGCGTGCGCCCCATTCCGCCGCCAAGGACCGGGTCAGGTGGTGCACGGCGGCTTTTGAGGCGTTGTAGTTTGCCTGTTCTTGCGGGCGGTTCACGATGAAACCGGACATCGAGCCTACATTTACGATGGCGCCCTTGCCCCGATCCAGCATGCGTCGGCCGAAAGAGCGTGAACACCAGAAGACGCCATTCAAGTTGACGTCGATCACCTTTTGCCAGACCTCGTCTGCCATGGTCTCGGCCGGATGATTGGAAATGGCGATGCCGGCGTTGTTGACCAGAATGTCAATCCCGCCCTCGGCTTCGACCGTTGCCGCCAGAGCCTCGACCCCGGCCTTGTCCGTCACGTCCAGCGTTGCCGAAGTGGCTGAGAACCCCTTCTCCCGCAGCTTGGCCGCGGCAGCATCTCCCGCCGTGCCCATGTCGGTCAGGATGACATGCGCCCCGGCATCGGCCAAGGCCTCGGCGATGGCAAAGCCGATCCCCTGTGCCGCACCCGTGACCAGCGCGCGCCGCCCGTCAAGTTTGAATAGGTCTAGATACATAGTCGTTCTCCGTCTCGGTCGGCCTTAGCGTTTCAGCGCGTGTGAACTGTATTGGATCAGCATCGCCACAATGATGATGAGGCCGGTATAGACCTGCTGATGATATCCCGGGACACCGCCAAGGTTCATGATATTGCCGATGATGCCAATGATCATGGCACCAAGGAAGGTGTTGAAGATGCCGCCTCGTCCACCCATCAGGCTCGCGCCGCCAATCACAACCGCCGCGATAACGTCCAATTCCGCGCCAACGCCCACCTGTGCCGAGCCAACCGTCGTCCGCGACGCCGCGATGATTCCCGCAAGGGCGGCAAGGGAACCAGAGATCACATACACCGACAGAAGATACCACCCGACCCGAATACCGGATAGCCGCACCGCTTCCTGATTTGATCCGATGGCCTTCACCAGACGACCGAAACGCGTGTAGCTCAGAACCGTCGCAGCCACTGCAAAGATGCTGACCATCAGCACGACAGGCCACGGAACGGACAAAGGCCCGATCTCAAGTGACCCCGCGCCAAAGGCGGCTATGGCGGCACCGCCATCCCCCAGCATGATCGGTTGCCCGTTCGACACGATCAGCGACAGGCCCCGTGCAATGGCCATCATGGCCAGAGAGATCACGAAGGGCGGCAGTTTGACAAAGGCCACGAAGAAGCCCGTAACAAGGCCGCAGGCCGCCCCCGCAGCGATCGTCAGTGTGATTGCACCGAATGTGCCAAACCCCATCTTCGCGATGAAAACCGCGACGAGGACGCTTCCAAGGGCGGCGATAGAGCCGACCGACAAATCGATCCCGCCCGTCAGGATGACGAACAGCATCCCGACCGCCATAATCCCCGTCCCGGCCGCCACCTGACGCAACACGTTGACAATGTTGCGTTCCGTCAGGAACACGTCCGACCAGAAGCTGGCGACGATAGCCAGAACGATGAACATGCCGAAGGTGCCGAAACGCTGGAGAAAGCTGGCGACATTGAAGGGCGAGCGAGGTGGGGCCTTATCGGTGTCGGTTGCGGTCATTGGTCGTCTCCCCCATGTTTATTGAGCTCTGCCTTGGTCATGGCCAAGGTCAGAAGCGCCTCTTCCCGATAATCTTCCGGCTTTAACTCGCCCCGCACTTCGCCCTCGCGCATCACCAGCACACGGTCGCACAGACCAAAAAGCTCCTGATGCTCGGACGAAATGACCAGAACGGCCTTGCCCGCCTCGGCCAATTGCGAAATCAGAGCGTAGATTTCCGCCTTGGCACCGACGTCGACACCGCGCGTTGGCTCGTCTAGCAAAATCACGTCGCCATCGACGTGAAACCATTTTGCCAGTACGACCTTCTGTTGGTTACCGCCCGACAGCGAGTTGACCGGAGCGTGAATGCCAGCAGACTTCAGCTTCAGAGTCTTGCCCAACCGCGTGACGGTCTCAATCTCGTGCTTGCCCTTGATGAAACCAAAGGGTCCGACGACCTCGGACATGCGCGCCATCGTGGTATTGACGCGGATTGATTCATTGATCGCGACTCCCTGCGCCTTTCGATCCTCCGGAACAAGGCCGATCCCATGACGCACTGCGTCGCGTGGGGACCGCATCCGCACCGGAATGCCGCGCACGGCGATTTCGCCCTGATCGGCGCGATCGGCACCGAAGATCAGGCGCGCAACCTCGGTCCGGCCCGAACCGACAAGGCCGCCAAGCCCGACCACCTCGCCACCCTTGATGCCAAAGCTGACGTTTCGCACGCGCCGACCTCGGCTCAGGTTCCGGACAGTCAGCAGATCATCCGCGCTGACCTTGTGGCCACGCGGCGGGAACATGGTTTCGATCGGGCGACCGACCATCATGCGGATAACATCGTCGATACTGGAGGCGGCGGGCGTCGTCGTCCCGACATACCGCCCGTCCTTCAAAACGGTCATCCGGTCTGACACGTTGAACACTTCTTCCAACCGGTGCGAGATGTAGACGATTCCCACACCCTGATCGCGCAATTCACCAATGATCTGGTGAAGGCGTTCGGCATCCCGTGTCGGCAGCACCGAGGTAGGCTCGTCAAAGACCATCACCCGCGCTTCGTTGGACAGCGCCTTCGCGATCTCGACGACCTGCTGATGCGCAACGGTCAGGCTGCTGACAATGGTGGTCGGATCAATGTCAAACCCCATCCGGCTGATCAGATCCGCAGCCCGCCGGTTCAGATCACCAAAGGAGATGAAGCCCGGCAACTTGCCCAGAAAAATGTTCTCGGCCACCGAAAGGTCTTGAGCCAGCGCCAGTTCCTGGTGAATGACGGCAATTCCCTGCGCCTGAGCCTGCCCGGGATCGCGGAAACTGTAGTCGCGGCCATCAATCCGGATACTGCCGGAGTTAGGCTGCGTAGACCCGCCAAGGATCTTCATCAGGGTCGACTTTCCGGCGCCGTTCTCGCCCAGCAAGGCATGAACCTCACCTGTCTTGACCTCGAAGCTGACATTCGAGAGGGCATGAACGCCACCGTAAGACTTCGAGATACCGGTCAGTTCGACAAGCGCAGACATATGGTGTCCTCCCAGACAGAAAAGAGCGACGGGATACATTGCCCCGTCGCTCCTGTTGGCCACGGGTGGAGATCAGAAAACCGCGTCGGCGCGATAGAACTCGTCGACATTGTCTTTGGTGATCACGGCCGGATCGGTGTAGGTCAACTTCGGATGGTCGGCAGCCAGCGTGCCAGCGGCGGCCTCAAGCCCGATCTTCACACAGGTGCGGCCCACGAGGTCGGGGTCGTTCAGACCGGTCGCCAGATAGGTGCCCGCCTTGATCGCCTCAAGCGCTTCCTTCTGCGCGTCGGCAGCAGCCAGAACCATGACGTCGGTCCGGCCGGCAGCTTCCAGCGCCTTCATGGCTCCCAGGACCATCGAGTCATTCTCGCCGATCACGGTGTTGACCTCGGGATGTGCGGTCAGGATGTCTTCCATGGCTTTCAGCCCGCCGCCGTCCGACCAGCCGCCCCAGCCTTGGGCGACGATCTCAAAGCTCACGCGGCCGTCATTGACCAGCTGGCCCTCGACAAGCCCCTTCATGACACCCAAACGGCGGGCCTGACCGACGACGTTGCCCTGATCACCTGACAGCAGGGCGATCTTCAGATCCTTGCCCTGCGACGCGCCGGCAAACCACTGACCGACGAGAAAGCCATTCTGATCGTTCGACGACTGCACAAGGGTTACGAAATTGGCCGCGGGGTTAAGGCCCGAATCCATGATCACGACCTTGACGCCTGCCGCGGTGGCTGCGTTGACAGCCGGCACCAGACCTTCGGGATCGCGCGGGTTCACGACCAGGACGCTCACGCCTTTCGTGACCATGTCCTCGATATCGCCGATCTGCTTGTTCATGTCGTTCTGCGCATCGGCGCTGAACACTTCGCAACCGGCCTTCTTCGCCTCGTCGACGACGGCGGCTTCCTGCGCAGCAAAGTAGGGGGCGCCGAGGGTGTACATCGAAACGCCGACCTTACAGTCAGCAGCATTAGCTACGCCCGCAACGCCGAACGATGCCGCGACGGCAATCGCAGCGATTGATATCTTTTTCATCATCTATCCTCCCAGGATCTGCGTGAGAGCCACGCGACTCTATTTGGTAGTTTTCTTACATTTTGATGAAAAGTCAATCGTGCTTTACGCCATTAGGGCCGTATCTGTGTAGTTTTTCACCAGTACTGGGCCGGACAACCGTGCCAAGGTATTTTTACTACGAATTTGCACTGCGATTCTTCAGGTTGAGGCAGCATTTCGGTCAGTTTTGGGGAGCGGAGCGCAGACGTGCCAGGCCGGCCTTCATCGCGGCGATTCGGCTATGGTGACGGTCGCCACGGCGCAGGCTAACTGCCGTCGACAGGATATCGATCACCACAAGGTGCGACAGGCGCGAAACTGTCGGCGTGAAGAGGTCGGTATTCTCCAGCGTCTGGACAATCAGGGCCACATCGCAGACCAACGCCAGCGGACTGTCGGCCTGGCCGGTGATGCCCAGAGTGCGCGCACCTCGCAAGCGGGCAGCTTCGATTGTGCGGATGATTTCATGCGTCTGGCCGGTGTTGGAAATGGCGACGGCCACATCGCCAGGGCCAAGCAATTCGGCTGTCATGTACATCTGATGCCCGTCAGCCGGAGCACCGCAAGGCACGCCGAACAGCGGAAACTTCTGCTGTGCATCCCGCGCAACGATCCCCGAGGCGACAAAGCCGAAAAACTCGATCCGGTTCGCACCGGCCAGCATGTCTACCGCAGCGGCAACGCAAATATGATCCAGATGGCTTTGCGCCCAGTTCAGGTTTGACAGGTTGTAGTCGAAGATCTTGGTTATGATCGTGCTGAGATCATCATCGCCAGAGATGGCAGTGTGCGAGGTGGTACGCGCAAAGGCCAGCGAACGTGCCAGTTTCACCCGCATGTCGCGGAACCCTTCGCAGCCGATTGCTGCGCAAAACCGGATCACCGTTGGCTCGCTGACGTCGGCCGCCTTGGCGACCATGGCCAGCGTCATGTCGACCACCTCGCCTGGTCGGTCCAGCACGACCTCGGCGACCCGCTGGTCGGATTTGCGAAGATCGGGCTTCAGTCGCAAAATCCGCTCAAGAAGGTTGTCGCTCGTGCTCGAAGTCACGTGATCCATGTTGCCGCCTCACTTCATTCAGATGACTTTCAAGGTCTCACCTGTCCTGGGGCGAAGAATGGTTGGCCGCCCCTTATGCCGTTCCATCTCGACGTCGATTTCCGCGGGATCAATTGTGTTGAACGCGAACATGCCGAAGTGGTGAGGAACAAGATACGGGATATTGTCTGAAAGGGAAACGGCTTCGGAAAGGGTGAAGTTGCCCGGAACACCCGCCGAAAGCCGCAGTTCGTCGCGACCATTCACCGGCAACAGCGCGATGTCGGGGCCAAAGCGCGCGATGGCATCAGACAGCCCGTCAAAGGGAATGCAGTCACCGGAGTGATAGATCCGCAGGCGCGGCCCCACGATGCCGTAGCCAAGGAACAGATGGCGGCCTGCTTCGTCGGTCTCTGCTACCTCATGCGCCGCCGCAAACACATGGACCTGCACGCCCGGCAAAGGAGCAATTTCGTCCCCCGCGTCAACCGGCACCAGAACCGCCCCCGCTCCAATTCTTTCGCGAGCCACGGCCAGCTTTGCAGCAGGCACCACGAACGGCAGCCCCGGAAAGCGCGCAGCCAGCGGGGCCAGGGTTTCGGGGTCCATATGGTCGGTGTGGGCGTGGGTGATCAGAACAATGTCAGGACGAGGTAGAGCCTCAATCTCTACGGGCGGCGGCATCATCCGCCTGTGATCATTCGGTTTGCCCACATATTTCCGGGCAAGGCTGTCTGACAGATAGGGGTCGATCACGATGCGATGCGCCCCGGTCTCGATCCAGAACCCGGCCTGTCCCAGCCAGTAAAGGCCTGCCTCCCCCGCAACGGGAAAGCCTGCCACCCGCTCAATACGCATGAACGCGCAGCACGGACAGAAGGTTCTCGACGGCGCGGTCCGTTGTCCGGTCCACCGATTCCTCGGTAAATCCGCCGATGTGACTGGTCAGGATCACGCGTGGATGTGCCAACAGAGGCGACGGCCATGGCGGCTCCGTTTCGAACACGTCCGTTGCGTAGACGCTGACATGGCCTGTGTTCAGCGCTTCCAGCATTGCATCCACATCCACCAGCCCTGCCCGTGCAGTGTTCACCACGACAGCCCCTTGCCCCAGCGTCGCCAAAGCCTCGGCCCCCAGAACCGGCTTCCCGTCAGCGGGCATCGGGGCATGCAGGCTGACCACATCGGCACCTGTCAACGCCGCAGCCAGATGGCTGCGCCGAAAGGCTGTATGCGTCACACGGTCTTCGGGCGCAAAGGGATCAAAGCCGCGCACATGCGCGCCCAGAGCAAGGGCAAATTCGGCATAACCCGCGCCGATGGCCCCTAGCCCTACGACCGCAACTTCTGATCCGCATAGCTCGCGCCCGATCCGGCGTGGCCAACCCCCAACGGCGACGCCGTTGTGAGTTGTCACGATATCGCGCAGACCGGCCAATGTCAGCGCCAGCGCGAGTTCCGAGACGCCCCGCGCATTCGTGGCCTCAGCGCGCCTCACAGCAATCTGCCGTGCTTCGACTGCAGCCATCGGCAGATTATCTACCCCAGTGCCGTTGCGTGAAATCACCCGCAACCTGTCGGCGGCGGCGATCACAGCCTCGCTGACCGGCTCAACCCCTGCCAGCCAGCCATCGCACCCGGAAACGGCGGCGATCAGGTCGGCTTCGCCGGGCATGGCGCCGGGTGTCGGGAAAACAAGGTCGAACCCCGCGTCAACAAGCGGCTGAAGGCCTCGGTGCCCGCCCTTTGACAGCGAGCGCGGAGTTATGAGGATACGTCCGTTCATGCCCGCCCCGTCGCTTCGGCCGCGATGCGGCTGATGTCATCAAAGCGCGGGCCGGAAGCCGGGATATCCACGCCAAACACCTCCGCAATCACCTGTGTCCAGCCGTGGATGAAATAGGTCCAGCCATCTTCGACCTGAAGGTGCCGCGCATCTTTCTGTGCGTTGGCCTGATCAAGAAATACCAGATCACCGCGATAATTCAGTTCCCAGACGATGCCCTGATCGGGGAAACGACCGTCCCACGACAGCGGCGACCCCGGGGCATCCTTGCC
>JBDTQR010000141.1:0-12138 GCA_039932095.1 bacterium
CCTGACCTGCTTGCGCAGGTTCAGCGTCCAGTTGAACGACGGAGAGTTGTTGTAGGCCAGCTTGGCATTAGGGACCATCGCCTTGATTTCATTGACCATGCTGGCAATCTCGGTCACATCCGGCGTGTCGGTCTCGATCCAGAGCAGGTCCGCGCCACCCACGGTCAATGAGGCAATGCAGTCCTCGATCACCCGCGCCCGGCCCGATCCTGCGCGGAACGGGAACAGACCATTTGCCAGCCGCACCGGCCGGACAAACCGACCGCCCTGCCAGATCGCCAACTCGCCTTCGGTCATCGGCGCAGCGGCGGTGATTTCTTCGGTTTTCAGCCATTTGGTGTATTCGGCGGCGAGGTCGCCCGGCTTGGCCGACACCGGCACCTTTTGCGTCAAGCCAGCGCCCAGACTGTCAGTCCGCGCCACGATCACTCCGGCATCGACCCCCAATTCTTCAAACGCCAACCGACACGCCCGCAGCTTTTCGATGAAATCCTCACGCGGCACCGTCACCTTGCCGTCCTGATGGCCACATTGCTTGGCGTCCGACACTTGATTTTCGATCTGCAGACAGCAGGCCCCGGCCTTGATCAGTTCCTTGGCCAGCAGATAGGTCGCATGTTCATTGCCGAACCCGGCGTCGATGTCCGCGATGATCGGCACGACATGGCTTTCAAACCCGTCAATCGCCGCCACCGCCTTGGCCTCGGCCACCTCGTCGCGCGCCTTGCGGGCCGCTGACAGTGCCTTGAACAGATCGTTCATCGCCACTTCGTCGGCCTGGCGCAGCGAGGTGTAGATCTCCTGGATCAGATCCGCCACGGCGGTCTTTTCATGCATCGACTGGTCCGGCAGATGGCCCCAGCGGTTGCGCAACCCCGCCACCATCCAGCCCGACAGATAGACATAGGCCCCCTTGGTGGTGCCACGCAGCCGTATGACCGACTTGATCATCTGCTGGGCATGAAACCCCGACCAGCAGCCCAGCGACTGGGTGAATTTCGAAGGATCCGCGTCATATGCCGCCATGTCGGCGCGCATCACATGGGCCATCTCGCGGGCAATATCCAGATGGGTGTCGTAGCTGTTCTGCAAGCGCAGTTGCACGATGTCGTCGACGCTGACCCCGCCCGGCGTCTGTCCCGACGGATAGCGGGCAGAGATTTCGGCGGCGATCTCGGCATAGGTCTTACGGTTCATTTCAACGGTCCTTTCAGGGATCAATCCAGCGCGTTCAGCAGGGTGTAGGCTGGCAAGGTGATAAAGTCGGGCAGCGTTTCCGCCGTCACCGCCTCAAGGAAAATCCGCGCCGCCGAGGCATAATGCCCCCGGTGAAACGCGTTCGGGCCCAGCCGGTCGAGCAGCGTGACAATCTCGGCCTGCACCAATTCACCAAGCCAGCCCGCGTCCAGACGGCAGGTGTCGCCGTCCGCCAGCTTGACCTCCACCCTATGGCGCCGCCATTGCCAGACCTGCGCCCGGCTGATTTCGGCGGTCGCGGCGTCCTCCATCTGGTTGTTGATCGCCACAGCGCCCTTGCCGGACAGCCAGTTCGCCAGATATTCGATCGCCACCGCGATGTTGGTCTTGACTCCGGCTTCGGTGATCCGGCCCTGATGCGGCTTCAACAGCATTTCGGGCTCGATCCGGTAATATTGCCGTGGCACCCGAATCTGATGCGGTCCGGCCATTTCCTGTTCGAAAATCTCCCGCGCAATCGGCACCAGATGGGGATGCGCGACCCAGGTGCCGTCATGGCCCAGCTTGACCTCACGCAGCTTGTCCTCGCGAACCAGCGCATAAGCCGCCTCATTGGCCGCCGGACCGCCCCGCACCGGGATCTCTGCCGCCATGCCGCCCATCGCGTGAATGCCCCGGCGGTGACAGACCTTGACCAGCCGCGCCGCATAGGTCGCAAGGAACGCCCGGTCCATGGTGATTTCGGCCCGGTCGGGCAGCACATAGGCGGCATGATTGCGCAAGCTTTTGATATAGCTGAAGATATAGTCCCAACGACCGCAGTTCAGCCCGGCGATATGGTCGCGCAGTTCCCAGATGATCTCATCCATCTCGAACGCTGCCGTCAGGGTTTCGATCAGCACCGTGGCCTTGATCGTGCCCGCCGCGATGCCGCAACGGTCCTGGGCAAACAGAAACACCTCATTCCAGAAGCGCGCTTCTTCCAGCGATTCCAGCTTTGGCAGATAGTAGAACGGTCCGCGCCCGGTGGCGGCCAGCGCCCGTCCGCAATGAAAGATGTTCAGGCCAAAGTCGAACAGCGCCGCCGACACCGGCTGGCCGTTGATCAGCACATTGGACTCTGACAGATGCAGCCCCCGGGGCCGCATGATCAGCAGGGCAGGGTCCTCCGCAACCCGCAGCGGCCCGGCAGCCTCGTCAATCTCCAGCGTGCCGTCACGGTGGTCCAGCATGTTGGCGTGACCGGCCATGATATTGGCAAAGCTGGGCGACGTGGCATCCTCGAAATCCGCCATGAAGACATTGGCACCCGAGTTCAGCGCCTCGATCATCCGGCGACGATCCACCGGCCCGGCAATCTCGACCCTTCGGTCAACCAGTGCGTCCGGAACCGGGGCGACCTCCCAGATACCGCGGCGGATCTCGGTGGTGTCCTCGCGGTAATCGGGCAGCCTTCCGTCGTCATAGCGCGACTGGCGGCGGGCGCGGGCGACCATCAAGGCTACCAGCCGCAGCCCGAACCGGGCCTGCAACTCGGCGACAAAGGTCAGAGCTTCGGGCGTCAGCACATGGGCCACACCCGGAACGCTGCGCAGAACGACGGGCAGAGCAATGGTATTCGGGCGATCCAGCGGCATGTGAGTCTCCTGACTTTCGCAGCCCCGTTATCGGGGTGGCTACAAAAGTCACACTAGTAATGTCACGCTGCACATGCATTATAATCTTGGTCGGACTGGCCTGCGAACGGGTGCGCCTGTCAGTCATGTCAGTCACGACTTGTCGTTTTGTAAGGATTGTCACATGGCCAAACGCAACGACAAGCTGATCATCGGCCAGCGCCTGAAGGTGCTGCGTCAGTCGCTTGGCCTCACTCAGGGCCAGATGGCCGCCGAACTCGGCGTCTCCGCCAGCTACATCACCCTGATCGAGGCCGACCAGCGCCCCGCCTCCGCCAAACTGCTGCTGCGACTGGCCGAAGTCTATGACCTGAACATCTCGGAACTCGCCCCCAGCCCTGACGCCCAACTCGCCGCCGACCTTGCCGCCACCCTGAAAGACCCCGCTCTGGAGGCGGGGCCGATCACAAGGGCCGAGATTGACGCCGTGCTGCAGGTCTCCCCTCGCATCGCCTCGGCCCTCGTCCGCCTGCACGAACAGCACTCCTTGCGCATTCTGCACCAGCAAACCGACGCCAACCCGCTGACCGATCGTGACAAGGCCGAAGCCCTCGCCGACGCCTCCCGGCCGGTAGAGGCGGTGCGGACCTGGCTCTATGAAAACCGCAACTACCTTGACACTCTCGACCGCATCGCCGAGGCGATGGCCGAGGACCTGGGCCTGCACCGCACCGAACCCCATGTCGAACTGACCGGGCGGCTGGCCGGGCACGGCATCCGGGTCCGCATCCTGCCCGCCACGGTGATGGGCGACCAGCTCAGGAAATACGATCCCCACCGCAGTGAGTTGATGCTGTCGGAATACCTCGGCCAACCCAGCCGCCGCTTTCAGATCGGCGTGCTCTTGGCGCGTCTGGAACAGGACGAAGCCATCACCCAGACGCTGGACAAATCCGGCCTTTCCGACCCCTCTGCCCTGATCCTCGCAAGGGTCACGCTGGCCAACTACTTCGCCGCCGCCCTGCTGATGCCCTACCGGCGGTTCCTGTCGGCCTGCGAAAGCCTGCGCTACGATGTCGAACTGATCAGCCACCGCTTCGCCACCAGCTACGAACAGACCGCCCACCGGATGTCGACCCTGCAACGCGAAGGCGCCCGGGGCATCCCGTTCTTCTTCGTCCGCGTCGACCGCGCCGGCAACATCTCCAAACGCTTCAGCGCCGGACGGTTTTCGATCTCCCGTTTCGGCGGCACCTGCCCGCTCTGGAACATCCACGCGGCGTTCGAGACGCCGGATCAAGTCCAGACCCAGATCATCCGCATGCCCGAAGGCGCCAGCTATTTCTCCATCGCCCGCACCGTCACCCGCGCCGGCGGCAGCCACGCCGCCCCGGCCCCGCGCCTTGCCATCGGCCTCGGCTGCGATGTGTCCTATGCCCCGCGTCTGGTCTATGCCGACGGCATTGATCTGAACCGCATGCGGCCGGTCGACATCGGCCTCAACTGCTACCTCTGCGAACGCGCCAACTGCGGTTCACGCGCCCATGCCCCGATCAACCGCCGCCTCGCCTTCAACGAACGCGAGCGTTCTCTGGCGATCTACCGTTTCGAAGGCGAATAGCCGCCATTTTCTGCACCGGACCCGCGACGTAAAGCAATTGTGTAGCCGGTCGCGGCGACGGATATTGACGCCCCGCGCGTTCAAGCAAAGAACCTCTGTTGAAAACATGATGCACCGTGGCTACCGGAGACTGTCAATTTGTCACTTTGGAAACAACTTCTGCTCTCCGTGGTCGTCCTGCTGGTCGCCGGTGGCATTGCCGCCCGGCTGTCGCCCTCTGCGGCAGGGTTCCTTGCGAGCCACGGTTTTTCCGCGCCTTTGCGGGTGCTTGGCCTGACCGAGGCCGCCCCGGCGGACGCCGCCCCGCAGCCAGCCAAACCGGGCGCCGGCAATCCCGGTCGTGGCGGGGCCCGAAAGACCACAGTGGTCTTGCAGCCAGCGGGCACCGCAATCATCAACGACAAGGTCACGGCCCTCGGCACCGGTGAGGCGCTGCAATCAGTCACTGTCCTGCCCAATTCCACCGGCACCCTGACCGAGGTTTCGGTGCAATCGGGCAGCAAGGTCAGCGCCGGACAGGTCATCGCCCGGCTGGATTCCGAGGCCCAGCTTATCGCCCGCGACAAGGCCAAACTGGCGGCCGATGACGCGCACCGGACGCTGGAACGCAATCAGGCGCTGGTCCAAAGCAATGCCGCCCCCGCCAGCCAGACCCAGTCGGTGGAACTTGCCGCCCAGATGGCCGATCTTGGCCTGCGCTCGGCCGACAAGGATCTGGCCGATCGGGTGATCTCCGCCCCGATTGCCGGGGTGGTCGGCATCCTCAAGGTCTCACCCGGCAACATCGTCACCGCGCAAACCCCGATCGTCACCATCGAAGACTCCTCCGCCCTGCTGGTGAACTTCTGGCTGCCCGAGCGCATGGCCGGGCAGATCACCGTCGGGGCGTCGGCCAGTCTGGTGCCGGTGTCGCGACCGGACCAGACCCTGACCGCCAAGGTCACCTCACTCGACAATCAGATCGATCCGGCCAGCGGCACCTTTCAGGTTCAGGCCACGGTCGCCAATCTGGATGGGGCGTTGCAACCCGGCATGGCCTTTACCGTCACCATGCAATTCGCCGGTCAAAGCTATGTCACGGTGAACCCGCTGGCGGTGCAATGGGGCTCTGACGGGGCCTATGTCTGGCGGGTGACCGACAACAAGGCTGACAAGGTCGCGGTCCGCGTCGTGCAGCGCAACACCGAGGATGTGCTGGTCGCCGGTGAGATTGCCGCAGGCGACCCCATCGTGACCGAGGGGCTGGACGGTCTGAAAGCCGGTGCCGATGTGCAGATCTTTGGCGCCCCTCCGGCAGATGCCGGCGGCAAAACCTCGGCCAGGGACCAGCCGGCCGGCAATGAAACCGCCGACGCCACGGCCGGCACCCACAAAGCCAAGGGCGCGCCCGCCCCAACCGGGAACTGACACCATGGCCGAACAAGCCCCGATCCAGCAAGGTGCCGCCCTCGCCGCGCTGTTCGTCCGTCGTCCGGTGCTGGCCTTTGTCATCAACGCCATCATCTTCGTCGCCGGTCTGGCGGCGCTCCTCGGCCTGCAGGTCCAGCAACTGCCCAATGTCAGTCGCCCGGTCCTGACCATCTCCACCAGCTTTCCCGGCGCCTCGGCCGACACCATAGACACCGCCATCACCGCCCCGGTCGAGGGGGCTGTGGCCCGGGTGTCCGGGGTGACCGGGGTATCGTCGACCTCACGCTACGGCTCCAGCCGGACCACCGTGGAATTCTCGGCTGCCACCGACCTGAACGTCGCGGCCTCTGACACCCGCGACGCCGTATCGCGCCTGCGCTCCAGCCTGCCGACCGATGCGCAGGACCCGGTGGTGGTCAAGGCTGACAGCAACGCGCAGGCCATCATGCAACTGGCCGTCACGTCTGATACGATGGACATCGGCCCGCTGACCGACCTGATCAATGCCACGGTGGTGGACCGGCTCCGCTCGGTCGATGGCGTGGCCGATATCCAGATGTATGGTGACGCGGCCCAGATCCTGACGGTGGATATCAACCCTGCCGCCATCGCCGCACGCGGCCTCACTCTGGGCGACATCACCAAGGCGCTGGCCAATGTGTCCTACGACAGTCCCGCAGGCACCCTGAACGCCACCAACCAGAACATCATCGTCCGCGCCACCGCCAAGCTGGTGTCGGTCGATCAGGTCATGCAGCTGGCGGTCAAGGACAACGTCGCCCTGTCCGACGTGGCGACCGTGTTTCTCGCCCCCAACCCCGGCGGCACCAAGATCCGCTCGCAGGGCAAGGCCGGGGTCGGACTCGGCATCATCGGTCAGGCGCAATCCAACACCATCGACATCTCGCGCGGCATCCACCGCGTTCTGGGCGAGATCGCGCAAAGCCTGCCCGCCGGCGTCAACATCACCGTAAGCTCCGATGACGCCGTGTTCATTCAGGGCGCGGTCTATGAGGTGATCCGCTCGATGACCATTTCGGTCCTCGTGGTGACCGCGATCATCTTTCTGTTCCTGCGCGACTGGCGCGCCACCCTGATCCCCGCCATCTCGATGCCCATCGCGCTGTCCGGTGCCATCGCCGGGCTGTATGCAGCCGGTTTCTCGATCAACATCCTGACCCTGCTGGCCCTCGTGCTGGCCACCGGCCTCGTGGTCGACGACGCCATCGTCGTCCTCGAAAATATCGTCCGCCTCCGCCGCAACGGCCTGGGCGCCCGCGCCGCCGCCGTGGCCGGCACCCAGGAGGTCTATTTCGCCGTCCTCTCCACCTCGGTCACCCTCGCCGCCGTGTTCATCCCGATTTCCTTCCTGCCCGGACAGGTCGGCGGCCTGTTCCGCGAATTCGGCATGACCCTCGCCATCGCCGTCATGGTCTCCACGGTCGTCGCCCTGTCCTTGGCGCCGATGATGGCGGCAAGGGCCCTGCGGCGCGACATAAAGGCCGACAACGGCCCGGTCGCGCGGTTCGGCTTCGGGCTGGTCCGCCTGTACGGCCGCCTTTTGCACGTCGCCCTGCAAGCCCCCGTGGTCATCATGGTCGCCGCCGCGATCTTCGCCGCCACCGCCTGGATGCTGTTCCCCGGCCTGAAACAGGAGCTGACCCCGCCCGAAGACCGCAGCCGCATCGGCGTCATCGTTCAGGCGCCGCAGAACGTCAGCCTTGACTACACCAACGCCCAGATCGCCAAGATCGAAGACCTGCTCGCCCCGCTCAAAGCCTCGGGCGAGGTGTCCAACGTGTTCTCGATCACCGGCTTCGGCGGCTCTACCAACCGTGGCTTCATCACCATCTCGCTTGTCCCCCAGGATCAGCGCAGCCGCGACCAGCAGACCATCGCCGGCGACATCAGCAAGGCCATCGCCCAGGTTCCCGGCGTCCGCGCCTTCGCCGTCCAGCCCAACAGTCTCGGCATTCGCGGCGGCGGCAACGGTCTGCAATTCGCCCTTGTCGGCACCAGCTACACCACCCTCGCCAAAGCCGCCGACATCGCCGTCACCACCCTGTCCGCCGACCCGCGTTTCGGCCAGATCCGCTCCAGCTATGACACGACTCAGGCCCAGGTCACCGTCCAGATCGACCGCAGTCGCGCCGATCAGCTGGGCGTCGACGTCACCGGGCTCGGCACCACCCTGCAGGCCATGCTCGACGGCAAGCCGCTTGGCAATGTCGACCTGAACGACGTGACCTACCCGGTTTACCTGCAATCGACCAGCCAGCCGATCAACGACCCGACCGACCTGCAAAACATCTTCGTCCGCGCCGGCGATGGCCGCTTTGTCCCGATGGCCTCCCTCGTCACCCTTGGCGAAGGGGCTTCCTCGCCGTCGCTGACCCGCGAATCCCAGCAACGCGCCGTGGACATGTCGGCTGGCCTGACCGACGGCTTTCCGATCGGCGACGCCTACGAACAGGCCCGCGCCGTCTTGCTGCCGCAACTGCCCGACGGCGTCACGATCATCCCCTTGGCCGAGGCCGCCACCATCGGCCAGAACTCCAATGGCCTTGCCACCACTTTCGGTTTTGCCGCGTTGGTGATCCTGCTGGTCCTCGCCGCCCAGTTCGAAAGCTTTGTGTCTGCCGGAATCATCATGGTCACCGTGCCGTTTGGCCTCGCCTGCGGCGTCTATGCGCTGTTGCTGACCGGCGGTTCGTTGAATGTCTATTCCGAGATCGGGCTGGTCCTGCTGGTCGGCATCATGGCCAAGAACGGCATTCTGGTGGTCGAATTTGCCAACCAGCTGCGCGACCAGGGCCTGTCGGTGCGTCAGGCCATCGAACAGGCCAGCATGGTCCGGCTGCGGCCCATCATGATGACCAAACTTTCCACCATCCTCGGCGCGATGCCGCTGGTGTTCGCTGCCGGTCCGGGGGCCGAGGCCCGCATCGCCCTCGGCTGGGTGGTGGTCGGCGCCCTCGGCTTCGCCGCGATCTCCACCCTGTTCCTGACCCCGGCCACCTACCTGATCTTTGCCCGGCTCAGCAAACCCCGCGGCTATGAACAGGTCGAACTTGACCGCGAACTGCTGAACGCGGCCGCAAGGTCGGCAGAGGCAAGCGCCTGAAATCACCCGCGCCAACCATTCCGCGCGGCGCGCTTGATTGCGGGCGAAGCAAGCCACCACCGATCCCGCCAGCCGCCGCCGCAGCCCACCTTAGTCCCCCACCTCATCCCGGTCCGCCTGCGCCTTCCGCAGCACCTCCAGCTGCCTCGCCTTGCGCGTCACCCGCGACGCCGGGCCCGGCGCATCCTCCCAGTCCTCGCCAAACTCCCGCGCCACATCGCCGAACTGCGGCTTCGGCCCGGAATGCACCTCGTTGCGCTGCTTGAAATGGTTCAGGGTCTCAGCCCCTTCGACGATCCCGGCCAATCTGGCGTGCATGAAGCTTTTCAAGACAAGGTTGATCTTCGCACCGTAACCCTTGCCCAGCGACTTGAAGAATTTCAGCACATCCTCTTCCAGCGCGACATTGACCTGCCGTTTCGGCGTCTCCTTGGGGTCCTTGGCGATGTCGTGCCATTCCGGCGGGATGCGGCCCGACATTTCGATCCGGTTGTGTAGGTCCCATTCCAGACGGCGCATCACATCCATCATGTAGTGGTATTGCGCATTCTGCCGCGCGGTCAGTCTGTTGAGATTGGGCATCTGTGGCCTCCCTTCACGCCCGAATTTCGCGCGAAAGCGTTAAAACAAGCCTAGGCCAGCGTGTAGTGGCCCTGTCGTGCGTTTGTAGCGGCTTTGTAGGCCGTTCATCATTGGTTAACCAAGACCAGGCAGAGTGAAGCGATGAAATGGCTTATCCCGTTGTTCCTGCTGGGTTGTGGCGCGCAGCCCTCGCCGATCATGGTCGGCGCGCAACGTCAGGATATGATGGTTGACGGGCGTCAGTATACCGTGTTCTGGACACAAGATCTGGTAGAGGTGATCCGCCTGGGCTATGCCCATAACGGCGAACATCAGGGCATCCGGGCCACGATGATCGACCTTGTGCCACGGGTAACCCATTGCCGGGTCAGCGGAAACTCCCTGACCGGCGATTCCGGTGAAATGCACGGCCGGATCACTTGTCCTGCGGCCCCTTGACCAGCAGAACATAGCCTGCGTAACCCCCTGCAAGGCCAAACAAAAGCGCCCACATCGGCGCCCCGGTGTACAGTTCGACACAGCCCCAGACCAACGGGATCAGGGTCACCACCCACCGCCGCCACACCTGGGCAAAGAACGGGTCGTCGGCGTCAAGCAACTTCTTCATTTCAATGCCTTTTCCGCTGAGGCGTGCCGCGCATCCTATGCCTGATCGCCGCCTTGCCGCAAGCCTTTCGGCAGGCTATCGTGTCGCCAGGGGAATTGGCCTCGCGCAAGGAACACAACATGTGGTTGATCTATGTCCTGATCATCGGTGCAATCGCCGGCTGGCTCGCCGGACGCCTTGTTAAAGGGTACGGTTTTGGCCTGATCGGCAATATTGTCATAGGCATAGCCGGCGCCTTCATCGCCCAGTTGCTGTTCCCCCGCATCGGCCTCGGCTTCGGCGGCGGCGCGCTCTCCGCCATACTCCGCTCCACCGTTGGCGCGGTGCTTCTGCTCTTGGTGGTCCGCCTGATCCAGCGGCGCTAAGGGCTTCATCTGCCACGGAAAATTGGCCGTAAAAGCCGCTGGCAAACCTTGGTCCGGCGACGCACAGTGGCATGGGAAGCCTGCCGTCGACGGTTACAAAACCAAATCTCAAGACATCTGCGGCATCGTTCGGACATACCACACTCGCGTCCCGGCACTGACACATTTGGGCCAAGCGGCGCCGCAATATCCCTCATGGCCATCACCACCTCAATGCAACCCGACCGAACCCTCCCGGAGTAACCCGTGCACCAACCCGAACCCCAATTCCAGCTTTGCAACGCGGTCAAAGCCTTGAAACAACAGGACTTCCTGGACCGGCTCTTGGCCTTGGCAGAGGCCTCACCGCACCATCCGGAGTTTTCCTTCTTCTGCATGGGCCGGATATTTGCGCCACCCGGCATGGACGCAATTCCACAAACCGACGCTCCAGCCAGAGGCGAGCATCCGTTCTTGCCGTCCGGCGGTGCCACCGTGTTCTCGCGTGGCCCCTTCACCGCCTACAAGATTGACAGGCTGCGCTATCGCTGCTGATCGAATTATCACCGTCTCAAACTATCGCCGTCGAGCCCTGCCGCCTCTTTGACCAGGCCGACCACCGGTTGAGCGGCCCGATGTCTTGACCGCGGTTTCAACCGCGGCATCAACTTCCGATTGCCGGGCCAGCGGGTCGTCCGCGATGGCAAGCTCCACTGCCTCCAGCCGTTTGACCTCGTCGCGCAGCCGCGCCGCCTCTTCGAACTCCAGATTCTCGGCGGCTTTGCGCATCGCCAGGCGCAGAGCGTCGAGATGGGCGGCGAGGTTGGGGCCGATCAGCGGCGTGTCGACCTTGGCGGTGACGCGGGCCTGATCGGTGTCGCCCTGCCAAAGGCCGTGCAGCACATCGTCGACATTTTTCTTGATGGTGGTCGGCGTGATGTCATGGGCCACATTATAGGCTTCTTGCCGTTGCCGGCGCCGGTCGGTTTCGGCAATTGCCCGTTCCATGCTGCCCGTGATCCGGTCGGCATACATGATCACCCGCCCGTCCACATTCCGCGCCGCACGGCCAATGGTCTGGATCAGCGAGGTTTCCGAGCGCAGAAAACCCTCCTTGTCGGCGTCCAGAATGGCGACAAGTCCGCATTCCGGAATATCAAGTCCCTCCCGCAACAAGTTGATCCCGACCAGCACGTCAAACGCCCCAAGCCGCAAATCACGCAGGATTTCAATGCGTTCCAGCGTGTCGATGTCAGAATGCATATAGCGGATGCGGATGCCCTGTTCGTGCATATACTCGGTCAGATCCTCGGCCATCCGCTTGGTCAGGGTGGTGACCAACGTCCGATAACCCGCCTTGGCAACCCGGCGCACCTCGTCAAGCAGGTCGTCGACCTGCATGTCGACCGGGCGGATCTCGATCTGCGGGTCGACCAGACCTGTCGGGCGGATCACCTGTTCGGTAAAGACGCCGCCGGTCTGTTCCAGCTCCCACGCCGCCGGGGTGGCCGAAACGAACACAGATTGCGGCCGCATCGCGTCCCATTCCTCGAACTTCAAGGGCCGGTTGTCCATGCAGGACGGCAGGCGGAAGCCGTGCTCGGCCAGCACGAATTTGCGCCGGTAGTCGCCCTTGT
>JBDTQR010000142.1:0-11976 GCA_039932095.1 bacterium
CGGTGACCTTGGCCAGCACGCGGGTGTCCTTGAACACCGACGAATACTGCTCGCCGGCGATGATCGACTTGATCGACGGGATTTCGCAGTCCTGCCCGGTGACGATCGGCATCTTCATGTCGCCCGAGCCGTAGCCGACACCCTTGACCGACGACAGAATGCCGATCGACAGCCCGTCATAGGGCGACAGGGCCGCATGCAGATGCTTGTCGCCGTAGTTGGCCGACAGCAGGTTGTCCATCCGCGACTGGGCAACCGCCCCGTCCCAACGCAGGGTGCCGCAGACCTTCATGTCCATCTGGCCCGACGGCACGGCAATGTCACCGGCATCGATCATCGGCTTCAGGATCGACATCGCGCCGTCAAAGAAGAAGAAGGCGTTGTTGTCGTCCGGCGAGCCGCCGAACAGTTCGACATTCCACGGCTTGGTATCCGGGAAGCGCTCTTTCAGACCGGCGACAAGCGAGTTGGCCTGCAGCACACCGACCTGGAAGTTGTCGAACGTGGTATAATAGTCGACATCGCCCGACTGCCGGATCAGACGGTCATAGGCGATCACCTTGATGCCAGCCGCAGCCGCGTTGGCCAGGGCGTTCGACAGCGTGGTGCCGTCGATGGCTGCGATGATCAGGGCTTTGACGCCCGAAGTGATCATGTTCTCGATCTGGTTCAACTGCGTCGGGATATCGTCCTCGGCATATTGCAGATCGGCGTCATAGCCCGCCGCCTTGAACTGTTCGACCATCGATTCGCCATCGTGGATCCAACGGGTCGAGGATTTGGTCGGCATCGCGATCCCGACAGTGCCCTTGCTCTGGCCAAATGCCGGCATGCCGAGCATCGAAGTGGCCGAAGTTGCACCGACGAGCGCCATGAGCGCCCTTCTCGAAATAATCATTTGTAGTCCTCCCAGGCCGCATTCCTCTGCGGCAATCTCCAGCGGCGGCCCCTTCAGAAAGGCCGTTTCGCCCGCTGACACTTGCAACTCTGGCGCATAACAGTCAAATGATGATTGAGAATGAAAACATGGCCTGAATGATATGATTTCGCCACCATTCCGCAAAGACAACCTGTTGCGCCGCGGCCTGAAACTCAGCCACCTGCGGTTGTTATCGGCTTTGGGCGATACCGGGCAACTGACGCAGGCCGCCGCCGCCGTCGGCATCAGCCAACCCGCCGCCTCGCGTCTGGTGGCCGAAATCGAGCGGATCACCGGCCATCCGGTCCATGAACGTTCGGGTCGCGGCATCGAGATGACCTCGATTGGTCGCGCCCTGGCACTCAGGGCGCAGCGGGTGCAGATCGAACTGGACGACGCCGCCCGCGATCTGGCGGAAATCGCTGGTGGCGGGGTCGGCCATGTCCGCATCGGCACGGTGACCGGGGCCGCCCTCGACCGCGTGCTGCCCGCCTTGCAGGTCGAACGCCAACTTCACCCGAATGTGACGATAGACGTCATCGTCGCCGCCTCTGAAATGCTGTGCGAACAGCTGCTGTCCGGCCGGCTCGACTTTGCCCTTGGTCGTATCCCCGAAGGCACCACGGGCGAGGGTCTGGTGTTTTCCGCCATGGAAACCGAACCGGTTGCCCTGATCGCCCGCCGCGATCATCCCCTGCTGGGCAAGGGGGTGCAGACCGCCGCAGCCGTTCTGGCCCATGACTGGGTGATGCCGGGTGTTGAATCGCTGTTGACCCGGACGGTACTGGCCCGGCTGCATGGCTTGGGACTGCCCGCCCCGCCGATCCGGCTTTCGACGCCATCGTTCCTGCTAACCCTCGCGGTCCTGCAACACTCGGACTCCATCGCCGTCGTGGCCGAGGCCACCGCTCTCCAGTTCGGCCACGGCACCGACGCGCCTTTCGGCATCATCCCGGTCGATCTCGGCATCGTGGTGGAGCCCTACGGTATGCTGTCGCGCGATCGCATGGCCCTGCCCCCCGCCGCCCAGCATCTGGCCGAGGTGATCCGCGACATCGATCCGGGACGGTAGCGGGGCTGTTGCGCCCATCCTGAGGTCAGGCGCTGCCCTGCAATCGTCTCGCAATCAGCATCAGGTTGTTGGCCGGCATCGGCTCCACCCTCACCACAAGCCCGGCCTGCTCCAGTTTAGGACGGATCACTCCGATGTCCTTGTACCCAATCGCCGGGTCCTGCGCCCGCAACGACGCATCAAACGCCGCATCGCCGTCCGAGGTTGTCTTGCCATCCCGCAGAAACGGCCCATAGATCAGAAACCGCCCGCCCGGCCCCAAGGCCGCTGATCCCTCCGCCAGCACAGTCGTCACCGCCGCGAGCGGGATCAGATGCAGCAGGTTCACCACCAGCACTGCATCCAGCGGCTGCCACTTTGCCGCCCATCCGGCAACCGAGGCGTCCAGCACCACCGGCTCGCGCAGATTATCCGCCTCCCGCCACGCCCGGATCGAGGTCAGGTTGTCAGAGTTCACATCCGACGGCTGCCAGTCGATCCACGGCAAGGCCGCCGCAAACAGCGCCGCGTGCTGCCCGGTCCCCGAGGCAATCTCCAACAGTCGCGCGGGCGCGGTCAACTCCCGCTGCAACACCGCCAGAATGGCCGCCGCATTCCGCGCCGCCGAAGGCGCATGCCTGCGGCCATCTGGCGTCACCGCTGCCCCGCTGTCTGGCAATTTCAGGCTCACCCGAACCTCGCCGGTGACAAGGCCCTTACCAGATCGTCGCGCAATTCCGGGTCGCGCCCGCCAACCAGATCCGCCGCCAACTGACTGGCGGCTGGCGAGGACTGGAACCCATAACCACCTTGCCCGGCCAGCCAGAAGAACGTCGGCTCCCGCACATCCCGCCCGATCACCAGCACCCGGTCCGGCGAGAAGGTCCGCAGCCCGGCCCAGTTCGTCAACACCCGCGTCACCGGTTCGGTCACCATCTCCTCATAGCGTGCCAGACCCTCGGCCAGCACCAAGTCATCGGCAAAGGCGTCATGCGGGTCCATCGGGTCCTCGTCGGCAGGCGACACGATCAGCGCCCCGGCGTCCGGCTTGGCATACCACGTCTCGCCAACCCCCATCAGCATCGGCCAACCGCTGACATCATGGCCCCCCGGCGCCGGGATGCGCGCCATCGACCGGCGGTTGGGCTGAAACCCCAACGGCTGCACGCCAGCCATCCCGGCCACCACATCGACCCAGGCCCCCGCCGCGTTGATCAGCAGCCCACCGGTGAACTCCCCCGCCGTCGAGGTCACCCGCCAGCCGCCGGCCAGCTTGGCAATCGCCGAAACCCGCGCCTTGGTGACAATCCGCGCAGCGTTGCCCCGCGCCACCTTGGCAAAGCCCTGCACCAGCAGATCGGTATCGATGTCCCAGGCCCGGTCGGACAACCCCGCAGCCGCCACCGTGGCCGGGTTCAGGATCGGCACCAGTGCGCAGGCCTCTTCTGCCGAAACCAGCCGCAATTGCATCGCATCGGTCTCCGCCCGCAGCGCGGCCAGCTGATCCGCCTTGGCGACCGTCAACCAACCCCGTGGCCCCAACACCCCAGCCTGGCTTTCAAAATACGGCCGCGACGCCAGTGACAGACCGACCACCGGTGGCGCGCCATAATAGGGCTCATACATCGCGGCCGACCGCCCCGAGGCGTGATGCGCCAGATGATCCTCACCCTCCAGCACCACCACCGCCCCCAGCGCACTCAACCGCGCCGCCGCCGAAATCCCGGCAATCCCGCCGCCGACAATCAGAAAATCCGCGTCCATTCGCTTCCCCTTCACATTGACCGCACCCTAACAGGACCGCTCGACAAGTCTCAAGATCAGGCTTGACTCCCGTAAATACATATTCATGTATATACACCATGACAAATACATCAGCCCTCCTGCAACTGATCGCCGACCCGACCCGGCTTGGCATCATCGAAATCCTGAAACAGGGCGAGGCCGCCGTGGGCGAGATCACTGAACACTCCGGCATCCAGCAATCCGGCGTCTCGCGCCATCTGCGGATATTGCACGAGGCCGGAATGGTCTCGGTCCGCGCCGATGGCCAGCGCCGGCTCTACGCGCTGCGTCCCGAACCCTTCGCCGAACTTGACCAATGGATTGCGGGCTACCGTGCCCTGTGGTCCGCCCGGCTTGACCGTTTCGCCGGGGCTCTCACCGAACTGCAACTTGAAAAGGACAAGGAATGATCCCCGACGTCTCCACCCTGCCAGAAGGCGAGGTCTTCACCATGACCCGCCGCTTCCGTGCAACCCTGCCCGACCTCTGGGCGCTGTGGACCACCGCCCGTGGCATCGAACGCTGGTGGGGCCCGCCGGGTTTCGCCGTCACCGTGCAAAGCATCGACCTGCGGACCGGTGGCCAGCTGCACTACACCATGACCGCGCATCAACCGGAAATGGTGGCCTTCATGCAGGCAAACGGCATGCCGGTATCGACCCCGTCGCAGGTCACCTATGGCGAGGTCACCCCGCTCAAACGCCTCGCCTACAGCCATCTGGTCGATTTCGTCCCCGGTCAGACGCCCTACAGCACCGCGCTGGCCGTCGAATTCCACGCCGAGGGCGACACCAGTGAAATGCAGCTGACTTTCCAGCGCATGCATGACGCAGAGTGGAGCGAACGCCAGCGCATGGGCTGGGATCTTGAACTCGGCAAACTCGCCGACCTGTTGGGAGGTGCGATATGAGCGCGCTCAGACGTGGTTTCGCGGTGGCCGCAGGTTTCGCCACCGTCGCCGTCCTGTCGGTGGGGACCGATGCGGTGATGCATTCCAGCGGCATCTTTCCCCCCGAACCGCAGATCATGGCGGACCAGATGTTCCTGCTGCCCGCCGTCTACCGCGCCCTGTTCACGGTGCTGGGCGGCGCCGTGGCGACCCTGCTGGCAGGCGACCGCAGCTTTCTGGCGGCCAAGATCCTGTCCGGCTTCGGTCTCATCGGCGGTTTGGCCGGTGTTGCGGCCTGGTTCAGCGCCTCCACCGAACTTGGGCCCTTGTGGTACACAGTGACCATCCCGCTGTCGGCCGTGCCTTGCACCCTCGCCGGGGCCTGGCTGGTCCTGCGCCCCACGGCCACCGCCGATCTGGCGCGGCACAGTTGATGCCGGTCCGGCGCAACCGGGTCAATCCGGGGCCGCAGACTGCGGCCCCGGGGTCGGCCACTCAGCCGGGTTGCGTCAAGACCCGGCGCGCCATTTCATACCAGACCTCGCCCTGCTCGGCGCCGGGAATGGGATCGGACCATTCAAGGAATTCGGTGCGGCTGTGCGTCATCCCGATCTTTTCCATCACCCGGCGCGACCCCTGGTTCGCTGCCATGGTGCAGGCCACGATCCTGTCATAGCCCGCATGGTCAAACCCCCAGTTGACCAGAGCTGCCGCCCCCTCCGACGCCAACCCTTGACCCCACTCGGCCCGGCGCAGCCGATAACCAAGCTCGGCCACGGTTTCACTGTCCGGCCACAGACAGAACCACCCCACGAAACCGCCTGTCCCGCTCCACCGCGCCGTCCAGAGATGGGGTTCGTCGCCTCGGGGCATCAGAAAAGACGCATCCAGGTCGGCCTCGTACTGATCGAGAGCAAGTCCACCGTTCAGAAAGCGCATGACCTCGGGGTCACGTTCCAACGCCATGAAATCCTCCCGGTCGTCCGGGGAACACGGGCGCAGCGTCAATCGCAAAGTCTGTAGCGTCGCCATCCGCCGCAAGTCCCCGCATTCGCGCATCGCCAGCCGTCGCGACCCACCGGCAAAGTGATTGAGATTCAGTTAATTCGCGTAGCTAACCATTTGATATAATGGAATTTTTACCCGTTTTCACATGTGAAGGCCGCGCCAGAACCTCTGCCGCCACCCCAATAGCAAGCACCTGCGGATGCTTGCCCAACCCCGGTCGCCCGACCGGGCAGTCGATCCGCGCGATCTCCTCCCCCCCATGCCCCAAAGCCGCCAGCCGCGACCGGAACCGCGCCCATTTCGTCGCCGACCCGATCAACCCGCAATGGGAAAACCCATGGCTCAGCAACCGGTGACACAGCTCCAGATCGAGAGCGTGGCTGAACGTCACAATCAGATGCTCGGCCTCCGGCGGCGCCAGCGCCACCGCATCGGCAGGGTCCGGCACCGGCAGGATCCGCACAGCCGGCGCGTCCGGAAACCGGTCCGCCGCAATATCAACCCAGGTCAGCGCCATATCGGGCAGGGGGGACAACACCTGAACCAGCGCCCGCCCGACATGCCCCGCACCCCAGATCCAGACCTGCCGCTGCGGCACCAGAACCGGCTCCACCATCCAGCCCAGCACCAGCTGAACCGGCGGCATCACCCCCTGACCCCGCGCCGCCGCCAGCAGCCGCTTGACCGCCAACGGCATCGCGCGACCGTCAACTGCCCGCGCCACCACCGGCCCATCGGGCAGGCTGTCATAAACCTCGGTCAGCAAAGTCACCGCCCCGCCACAGCATTGCCCCAGATCCGGCCCCAGTGCCGCGCGCGTCAGCGCAGACCCCCCCGCCACCAGCATCTCCCGGGCCCGCAAGACCGCCTGCCATTCCAGCGTCCCGCCACCGATGGTGCCCGCTTGCCCGCCCGGCCACACCAGCATCGCCGCCCCCACCTCACGCGGGGCGTGGCCTTGAACCTCGGCCACAACCACCCGAGCCACCCTTGGCTGCGAGGCGAGGGCCGCTTCAAGGGCCCGAACGTCAAACATCGGAGCCTTGGGCCGAACCGCCCACCCTGCCAATTGCCGCCAACACCCGCTCGGCCGTCGCCGGGGCATCCAGGGCCGGATAGACTGTCCCATCGCCGCACGCCGCCACCGCATCCGACACCGCCAGAAACGCCGAAATGCCCAGGTTGAACGGCGGCTCCCCCACCGCCTTGGATTTGCCCACCGTGTCCTCACGGTTGGGCTGATCCCACAGGTCGATGTTGAAAATCCGCGGCCGGTCGGAACAGGCCGGGATCTTGTAGGTCGAGGGCGCGTGGGTCATCAGCTGCCCCTTGGCGTCCCAGACCAGTTCTTCGGTCGTCAGCCAGCCCACCCCTTGCACATAGCCGCCTTCGATCTGGCCAATGTCCAGCGCCGGGTTCAGCGAGGTGCCGCAATCATGCAGGATATCGGTCCTGAGCATCCGGTTCTCGCCGGTCAGCCGGTCGACCACCACCTCGGTCACCGCCACGCCATAGGCGAAATACAGGAACGGCCGCCCGGTGCCACGCAGCCGGTCCCAGTTCAACTTGGGCGTCGCATAGAACCCGGTCGACGACAGGCTGACCCGCGCCTGATAGGCCCAGAGCGCCACCTGGGCAAAGCCGTAAGCTTCGCCCGCCACCAGCACCATGCCGCCCTCAAACCGCACCTTGTCGGGCTTGGCCTGATGCTTGTCGGCGATGAACTCGGCCATCCGGTCGCGAATGATCTCGCAGGCCGCCTGTGCCGCCATGCCATTCAGGTCCGACCCCGACGACGCCGCTGTGGCCGAGGTGTTGGGCACCTTGCCAGTGTCTGTCGCCGTGATCTTCACCATCGCTGCGTCCACACCGAACACCGAGGCCGCGACCTGCGCCACCTTCTGGTTCAGGCCCTGACCCATCTCGGTCCCGCCATGGTTCAGATGGATCGAGCCGTCCTGATAGACGTGAACCAATGCCCCCGCCTGATTGAGGAACGTCAGCGTGAACGAAATTCCGAACTTGATGGGAACCAGCGAAATCCCCTTCTTCAGGATCGGGCTGCCCGCGTTCCAGGCCGCAATCGCCTGCCGCCGCGCGACATATTCCGAGCGTTTGACCAAGTCGTCCGTCATCACATCGGCAATGAAATCCTCGACATCCATATGATAGGGTGTGGTCTGCATGACAAACTGCTCGGGATGCGGCGAGTAGGTCCCGCCGATCCGCCGCCCGGTGCCGGGACCGCTTGGCGTCATGCCGCGATAATAGTTGACCCGTCGTACCTCCAACGGATCGCGCCGCACCACATGGGCGATGTGGTCGATAACCCGCTCGATCCCGACCACGCCCTGCGGCCCGCCAAAACCGCGATAGGCGGTGGCGCTTTGGGTGTTGGTCTTCAGCCGATGGCTTTCGATCCGGATATCGGGCAGATGATAACAATTGTCGGCATGCAGCATCGCCCGGTCAGCCACCGCAAGGCTGAGGTCCTGCGACCAGCCGCAGCGCATCAGATGGACAAAATCGATGCCGAGGATCCGGCCCGTCGCGTCAAACCCCACCTTGTAGCGGATCTTCAGATCATGCCGCTTGCCGGTGATCACCATGTCGTCGTCGCGGTCGTAGCGCATCTTGCAGGGCCGACCTGTCGCATGGGCGACCAGCGCACAAGCCACCGCCAAGGCATTGCCCTGCGACTCCTTGCCGCCAAAGCCGCCGCCCATGCGCCGCATCTCCACCCGCACCGCCGCCATCGGCAGATGCAGGGCGTGGGCAACCTTGTGCTGCACCTCGGTCGGATGCTGGGTCGAGGACAGGATCTGCATGCCATCCTCTTGCGGGATCGCCGCCGCGACCTGACCCTCCAGATAGAAATGCTCCTGTCCGCCGACCTCCATCTCACCGTCCAGCATCAGCGGCGCGGCCGCAATGGCGCGGGCGGCGTCACCCTTGGCCCAGGTGACCGGCCCCTGTTCAAACCGGCTGTTCGCATCCAACGCCTGTTCGACGGTCAGCAAAGCCGGCAGCTCGGCATAGGTGATCTTGCCCAAACGGGCCGCCTTGCGCGCCGCCAGATGGCTTTCGGCGGCCACCAGAAACACCTGCTGGCCGACATACTGCACCTGACCCACCGCCAGCAGCGGTTCATCCGCCGCCGAGGGGCTGCAATCGGGCATGTCCGGAAAATCCTCCGCCGACCAGACGCCGACCACACCGGGGGCGGCCCGCACCGCCGCGAGGTCGATGGCAGTGATCTCGCCATGTGCACAGGTCGACAGACTAAACGCCAGATGCAGGGCGCCCGCCGGCAGCGGCACATCATCGACATAACGCGCGGCACCGCGAACCTGCAGCGGTGCGCTGTCGTGCGGCAGGGCTTTGCCCATCGTCATGGCTGCACCTCCAGCACATTCACCTTCACTCCGGCGAGGTCGTGAAAATAGCGCAGCAGCAGGTTCCGTGCCCCGAGCATCCGGTAATCCGCCGAGGCGCGCATATCGCTGAGCGGTTGAAAATCCTTGGTCATTTCCGCCATAGCCGTCCTGACCGTGGCTTCGCTCCACGCCCGTCCGAGCAAAGCCGCTTCCACCGCCGCCGCCCGTTTCGGAATGCCCGCCATGCCCCCGAATGCGATCCGCGCTACCGTCACCTGGCCGGCGTCAACCGTCACGTTGAAACAGCCGCAGACCGCCGAAATATCCTGATCAAAGCGCTTGGACAGCTTGTAACACCGCAGGGCCGGGGCGCTGCGCGGGATATCGATGGCCTCGACAAATTCTCCGGGCTGGCGGTCCTGCTTGCGGTAGTCGAGGAAGAAATCCTCCAGCGCCATCGCGCGCCGCGCCTCACCCCTGCGCAGATGCAGCGTGGCCCCAAGCGCGATCAGTGCCGGGGGGCCGTCCCCAATCGGCGAGCCATTGGCGATATTGCCGCCAATCGTGGCGGCGTTGCGGATCTGAACGCTGGCAAAGCGGCGCAACATCTCGGCAAAGGACGGATGCAGCGGCTTCACCGCTGCCAAAAGATCGGTAATCGTCACCCCGGCCCCGATCCGCAACCGGTCGCCCTGCGGCGTGATCTGCGCCAGATCCGCGATCCGGTTCAGAAAAGCGACGGGCGACAAATCGCGCAACTGCTTGGTGACCCACAGGCCAACATCGGTCGCGCCGGCAATCAGCGTCGCTTCGGGGTTGGCGGCGTACCATGTTGCCAAGTCTTGCGCTGTCGCGGGGTGGAAAAAGCCGGAGGATTTTCCATCCCCCGGACCCCCTGAGGGTATTTGTGCCAATATGTAAGGGGAGGTCAGCCAGTCGGGGACCGGTTCGGCCTCGACGGCCTTTGCAGCGCGGATGATCGGCGCGTAGCCGGTGCAGCGGCAGAGGTTGCCGGCCAAGACGTCGTCATGGTCCTTGGCCCTGTTCAGATGGCCCACCGCCATCGACACCACAAAGCCCGGTGTGCAAAAGCCGCATTGGCTGCCATGATGGGCGACCATCGCGTCTTGCACCGGATGCGGCTGTCCCTGCGGGCCGGTCAGACCCTCGATGGTGCGGACCGACTTGCCCTGAACCTGCGGCAGAAACAGGATACAGGCGTTCAGGGCGCGGCTGCCAGCCTCGTCCGTCACCATCACCGTGCAGGCCCCGCAATCGCCCTCGTTGCAGCCTTCCTTGGTGCCCTTCAATCCCTTGGTTTCGCGCAGATAATCCAGCAGTGTCCGGGTCGGGCTGTCCGATACCTGGACCGGCGTTCCATTGAGCAGAAACGCAACTTCTTCCATGACTTGTCCTGCCGCGGTCTCTGCATCCCGGTCCTTGGCACCCCCACCCGATGCGGCGTAAAGCAGGCGGCGCGACCTCGACCAATCAAGCCCGGCTTGGCAGAATTTGTCCAGTCCTACCTTTCGGACCGCCCGGGCTTTCGCTAGTCTGATCCGATGACTGCCCCAAGATTCATCCATTTGCGCGTTCACACCGAGCATTCGCTGCTCGAAGGTGCGATGCCGGTCAAGAAGCTGGTCAAATCCTGCGTTTCAGCCGACTTGCCTGCGGTCGCGGTGACCGACACCAACAACATGTTCGCCGCGCTGGAGTTTTCCGTGACGGCGCAGGGCGAGGGCCTGCAGCCCATCGTCGGCTGCCAGGTCTCGGTTGCCTATGACCCGCCCGCGCCCGGCGAAAAGCCGCGTGCCGCCGCCGCTGTGGTTCTGCTGGCGCAGAGCGAGGCGGGCTATCTGAACCTGATGAAGCTGAACTCCTGCCTCTACATCGACAAGGGCGGTGCCCTGCCCTCGGTGACGGTGGAGCAGCTGGAACGCCATTCCGACGGTCTGATCTGCCTGACCGGCGGCGCCGATGGCCCGGTCGGGCGGCTGTTGCAGACCAATCAGACGGCGAAGGCGCGGGCGCTGATCGAGCGGCTGGCCCGCGCCTATCCCGACCGGCTCTATGTCGAACTGCAACGCCATGACATGGCGGCGGAACGCCAGACCGAGCGCGGCTTTGTCGAGATGGCCTATGACCTGCACCTGCCCTTGGTCGCCACCAACGACGTCTATTTCCCCAAATCCAGCATGTATCAGGCCCATGACGCGCTGATCTGCATCGCCGAGGGCGCCTATGTCGACCAGCAGCAACCGCGCCGCCGCCTGACCCCGCAGCACTATTTCAAATCCGAGGCCGAGATGGCGGCCCTGTTCGCCGACCTGCCGGAAGCGATTGAAAACACAGTTGAAATCGCCCGCCGCTGTGCCTTTGCCGTCTACAAACGCAAGCCGATCCTGCCGCGATTTGCCGATGACGAGGTGCAGGAACTGCGCCGTCAGGCCAATGCCGGCCTGCACGACCGCCTGCGCGTCATCCCGCATTCGGTGACGCCCGATGAATACCAGACCCGGCTCGATTTCGAACTGAACGTGATCGAGACCATGGGTTTCCCCGGCTATTTCCTGATCGTGGCCGATTTCATCAAATGGGCCAAGGATCACGGCATTCCGGTCGGCCCGGGCCGCGGTTCCGGGGCCGGTTCGCTGGTCGCCTATGCCCTGACCATCACAGATCTGGACCCGCTGCGCTATGCCCTGCTGTTCGAACGCTTCCTGAACCCAGAACGGGTCTCGATGCCCGACTTCGACATCGACTTCTGCATGGATCGCCGCGAAGAGGTCATCCAATATGTCCAGGCCAAATACGGCCGCGACAAGGTCGGCCAGATCATCACCTTCGGCGCGCTGTTGTCCAAGGCGGCGGTCCGCGATGTCGGCCGGGTCTTGCAGATGTCCTACGGCCAGGTCGACCGCCTGTCGAAGATGATCCCGGTCGA
>JBDTQR010000143.1:0-11958 GCA_039932095.1 bacterium
AATCCGGTCGCCGGGCCGATAGTGACTGGCCAGCCACCCATAGGCGCGCCGGATCAGACTGTCGAAACCGTGGCCCTGAATGATCGACCAGCCATGACGCCAGCCTTCCCATTGCAGCCCCGGCTCATAATAGACATTGCGCTGCGCCGAGGGGCCGGCCTCGGTCAGCAGCCTGTAGATCTGTCCGACATTGGTTTCCTGACCGGGTGTCAGGCTGGAAAAGGTGCCGTCCAGAATGATGATATGATCGACCACACCGCGCTTCGGCCCGGCAGAGGCGGAAGTGTCCGTGGTGGCGGCGGGATGGCCGCGCCACCAGTGGCGAAGGCGGTCGAACATTGGCACCGGAACAGGCTCCTGACGGTCAGGTCAGCGTAAATACGTCACCTCGATATAAGGTTAATGCGGCGATTTCGGTGCCGCATCGTGAAATTATTACCCCCTCGCCCGGATTTTTCCAGACGAGGGGGCAAGTATAACGCAAAGGTGTGGAGTCAGAGCTTCAGTGACAGCACAGTGCAGCGCCCCAGATCGCCGAATCCGTTGAATCGGCTGTTGGTGACGGTCGAATAGGCACCCATTCCCTGGAATATCACAAAGTCGCCTTCCGCGATGTCGTCCGGCAGCGGCACATCCCCCGGCAACCTGTCAACCGAATCGCAGGTTGGGCCAAAGACGATGGTGCCATGGATGGCGCCTGTCCGCAGATGGCCCTCGGGGTCCAGCACCTGAATCCGGTCGATGATGCCGATCTGGCTGAACTCGAACAGGCTGCCATAGATGCCGTCGTTAAGGAACACATGGGTCTGATCACGGTAGCTTTTCACCCGCGCTGCCACAGCAAACGCGTCGCCACACAGGCCCCGGCCCGGCTCGCAGACCAAGGCCGGACGGTCGGCGCCAAAGCTTTCCGTGGCCACCCGGTCAATCGTGTCAAAGATCGCCTCAAGCTCCGGTTCCACGCCGACCGCTCGGTGGTTCGGAAAGCCGCCGCCGACGTTCAGCCGCGCAATCTTCACCCCGGCCTTGCGCGCGATCACCGCCGCCTCGCGGATATACGCCCCCCAGGCTTCCGGATCGGTGCATTGCGTACCGGGATGGAAGGTGATCGACGGCACAAACCCTGCCTCAGCCACCGTTTTCAGCAGGTCCACCGCATCCTCTTCGGTCGCGCCAAACTTTGCCCCGAAATTATAGGCCGCCCCACCCACCGGCAGCTTGAAACGCACCGAGATCTCGACACCCTCTGCCGGAACCAGTTCGATCAGCTTGGCAAGTTCCGACACGGAATCCACCGACCAGGACTTCACCTTGCGGCTGACGGCATAGGCAATCTCGCTGCGCGACCGCACCGGGTTATGATAGTGGATCGCTGCATCCGGGGCCAGCCGCCGGATCAGATCAATCTCGAACGCGCTCGCGCAGTCGAACCCACGGATCCCCGCCGCCACCAGATTTTCGACGACCTCTTCGCCGGGATTGGACTTGACCGCATAGGTCACCAGCCCTGGAAAGCCGTCCAGAAACCGCCGCGCCATGGCCTGTACGGCCTGCGGCGCAAAGAACAGCACCGGGTTTTCCGGCTGCTGGTTGCGAAGAAATTCGGTCGGGTTGGTCCATATGGTCTTGGACAGTCCCATCGGCGTGATCCTTTCTGCCAACAAGATGCAAATCCCCTTTCGTTGCCGCCAACATCAATGGCTATAGCACGGGCACCTGCGAGGTTTTTCCAACCAGGCCAGGTGCGTATGAGCCGCCCTTTTCCTGCAACGAGTTTGCCGCATATGGGCTACATCTTCATCAAACAAAACAGTATAATTGCTAGTTTCTTTCGTTATAATGCCCAAAAGAGAAGGCACTATGTATGGATGACCTCGATCGCAACATTCTCGGCCTTTTGGGGGCCGACGCCCGTATGTCGGTGGCGACCCTTGCACGACGACTAAAGGTAGCGCGGTCCACGATCCAGGCAAGGCTGGAGCGGCTGGAAACCACCGGCATCATCGCCGGCTATACTCTGAAACTCGGCGAAGAGGCCCGCCAGGGCCGTCTTCGCGCCTCTGTGCTGATCACGATAGAGCCGCGCGCTCAGGCCGGCATCCTGTCGCGCCTGAAATCCATCGCCGAGGTGGAGCGGGTCTTCACCACCTCGGGCCGATTCGACCTCTTGATGCAGATCGCCGCCCCCAACACTCAGGTTCTCGACCATGTGCTGGACCAGATTGGCGCGCTGACCGGGGTCAAATCCTCAGAAAGCCTGATCCACCTGTCCACCCGCATCGACCGGGCAGTCTGACGCCGACGCCGCCCGATCAGCGCAAAATTATGTTGAATTCAAACTAAACCGGGCCCATTCTGATCGCCTGTGAAAAGAGGATTCTTCCATGACCCAATCCACCCACGGCTCGCCCTGCTGGTATGAATTGACCACCGGCGGCATTGACGCCGCGCAGGCCTTCTACACCGCCGTTCTGGGCTGGCAAATCGCTGACAGCGGCACACCGGGAATGGACTACCGCATCGCCAAGACCGGGGACAGCATGGTTGCGGGCCTGACACCAGCCGAGGATGGCCGCCCGAACGCGTGGATGATCTATTTCGCCGTCGACAGCGCCGATGCGACCTTCGCCGCCGCCACGACCGCCGGGGCCACCCCGATCGTGCCGCCCGCCGACATCCCCAACACCGGCCGTTTCGCCATCATGGTCGACCCGCAGGGCGCAAGCTTTGGCATCCTGCAGCCCTTGCCCGGCGGTCAGGGCGGTGCGTTCGACCAGAAATCGACCAATGCCGGCCACTGGCATGAGATCATCACTGGCGACCCGATGGCCGCGATGAAGTTCTATGGCGACCTGTTCGGCTGGACCATTAGCCGCTCGATGCAGATGGGGCCGGACATGACCTATCACCTGATCGCCTGGAACGGGCTGGAGATCGGCGGGGCCTTCTCGATGTCGGGCGCGCCCAACTACTGGAAGCCTTATTTCGGCGTCGCCTCGGTCAAGGCCGCCGTGCAATCGGTCAAGGCGGCCGGCGGCACTGTCCTGCGCGACCCCGATGAGGTGCCCGGCGGCGCGTGGACCCTGCAAATCAACGACCCGCTCGGCGTCTCCCTTGCCCTCGACGGCCCGGCCTAACGCGTCCCGCTGTCGACTTCCCACACCGACGCCAGCCTGCCGTCCGGATCGGCATAGACGGTGATCCGCGCGCCGACATCTGGCAGATAGCCCGGGTCACGACCCCGGCTCTCTCCCTGCGCGCCGCTGTCATCCTGCCAGCGGATGCGCCACAGCAGCCGATCGTTGATCGTGACATTGGTCGCCTCCTGCGCCAGCACGACCGCGCCGCGCATCGCGCCCCAGTCCCGCAGCCCGACTTGCCGCCACGCAATCCGCCAAAGCACCGCCAGCCCGATGCCGCCCAGCAGCAGAAACACGCTGCCAATCCCGCCGACCAGCACCGAAACCCACCCCATATTCCCCATCGCCGACGGCGCGGCCCCACCAAACGCCACCGCATAGTCGGTCGGATCCTCAGCCAGATAGCGCACCTTCACCGGCATCCCTTCGCCGAGCCCGGCATAGAAGTCATAGCCCACCTGGGTCGAGCCATGCCGCAACTGCCCGCCGGCCTCAAAGCCGAAGCCGACGTTGAACCCGGTGCAGGTCCGGCTGCTGTTCGAACGGTCATCCTGACAGCTCTGCGCAGTTTCCCACAGCTTTTCGACGCGTCCGGTCACGTCAACCCCATGCGCCGCAAAATTGCGCCCGGCGAGCAGGATGACCACCGCCACCACCGCAATCACCAGCCCAACCACAAAGAACACCCCGAACACGATCCCCGGCACACCCCACATCTGTGCCAAAACTCCACGCCTTGGATAGGTCATCCGCTTACCTCGTTCCGCAATCGCCTTCCCACACCGGTGCCAGCACGCCGTCCGGGTCAACATAGACCGTGACACTGGTGCCGGCCTCCGGCAACTGCAGCTCTTTGTGCAACCGGCTTTCCCCAGTCAACCCGGTGTCGTCGCGCCACTGAATGGTCCACATCTGTGCACCGTTGATCTTGGTGTTGGACATCTTGCGCGCCGTCACCACCGCCTGCATCACCCTTCCATGGTCACGCAGACCGATCATCCGCCCCGCCATCTGCAACCGCTGCCGGATGCCATAACCACCCCCCGCCAGAAAACCCAGTGCCAAGAGGGTCATGAACACCCCGCCTGTCAGCGTCGTCCCGATCTCGATCTCATTGACCGACGGATCATCCTTCACATAGCGCACCGGCAGACTCTGTCCGACCTGCAGATCATGGTAAAAGCCAGAGCCCACAGTCGTGCTGTCACTCCGCATCACACCCGCCGCATCAAAATCAAAGTCGACATTGTAGGACGAACAGGTCGACCGGCTGTTGGTGCCGCAAGAGTGGCTCGTCACATAAAGCCGCGTCACCTGCCCGGTCACAGCGACGCCGCGCACGCGCAACGCCCATCCCTCGCTGAGTTGATAATTGGCAACTCCGGCAAAGATCACCCCCAACACCAGCAGGGTAAGCCAGATCCACCCCGCGACCGATATGACAAACCACCACCACCCCCGCCGCGGATACGCCATCGCCTCACTCCCTGACCGATGTCGCGACCCTACAGCGCCGCATCACCCGCGCAAACGCTTTCCGCCAGACCGCTATTGGCTTTTCCACCGGGCAATCCTTCGCTAATAGGCTGGCAAGCCAGACAGGATGACGCCGATGCCGATGGAAAAGACCTTCAACCCGACCGAAGCCGAGGCCCGCATCTGCAGACTGTGGATCGACCACAAGGTCGGGGCCGCCGGCGCCAACGCGCGTCCGGGGGCCGAGACCTTCTCCATCATGATCCCGCCGCCCAATGTCACCGGCTCCCTCCACATGGGCCACGCTTTCAACAACACATTGCAGGACATCCTGATCCGCTGGCACCGGATGCAGGGCCATGACACGCTCTGGCAAGTCGGCACCGACCACGCCGGGATCGCCACCCAGATGGTCGTCGAACGCGAACTGGCCAAGAACAAGACCAACATGACCCGGCGCGAAATGGGCCGCGAGGCCTTTCTGGCCAAGGTGTGGCAGTGGAAGGACCAATCCGGCGGCACCATCATCAACCAGCTGCAACGGCTGGGGGCCTCCTGCGACTGGGACCGTGAGGCCTTCACCATGTCGGGCAACTTCCCCGACGCCGTGATCAAGGTCTTTGTCGACATGTACCAGAAGGGCCTGATCTATCGCGGCAAACGTCTGGTCAACTGGGACCCGCATTTCGAGACCGCCATCTCCGACCTCGAAGTTGAAAACATCGAAGTCGCCGGCCATATGTGGCACTTCAAATACATCCTCGCGGATGGCGAAACCTATGAATATGTCGAGAAAGACGCCGAGGGTGCCGTCACCCTGCGCGAGAAACGCAATTACATCTCGATCGCCACCACGCGTCCCGAGACGATGCTGGGCGACGGCGCCGTTGCGGTTCACCCCTCCGACACCCGCTATGCCCCCATCGTCGGCCGCATGGTCCACCTGCCGCTCTGCGACCGCCTGATCCCGATCATCACCGACGAATACCCCGACCCCAATTTCGGCTCCGGCGCGGTAAAAATCACCGGTGCCCACGATTTCAACGACTACGCCGTCGCCAAGCGCGCCAACCTGCCCTGCTACCGCCTGATGGACACCTCCGCCCACATGCGCGCCGACGGTGCCCCCTATGGCCAAGCCGTCCAGCGCGCCCGCGAAATCGCCGCAGGCAGCCCGACGACCGAGGCCGAAGTCGACACCCTCAACCTCGTCCCCGAAAAATACCGCGGAATGGACCGCTTCAAGGCCCGCGAAGCCGTGGTAGCCGACATCAACGCCCTCGGCCTCTCCGTCTCCACCCTGCAGTCCGAGATCGACCCCGAAACCGGCAGCGAACACCTGACCCGCGAGCCCTTCGTCGAGGCCAAGAAGATCATGCAACCCTTCGGCGACCGCTCGAAAGTGGTCATCGAACCGATGCTGACCGACCAATGGTTTGTCGACACTGCCAAGATCGTCGGCCCGGCCCTGGACGCCGTCCGCGACGGTCGCACCAGGATCATGCCGGAAAGCGGCGAAAAAACCTATTTCCACTGGCTGGAAAACATCGAGCCCTGGTGCATCAGCCGCCAGCTGTGGTGGGGGCACCAGATCCCGGTGTGGTATGGCCTGAACCTCGACCCCGAAGACTTCATCGACGACGGCGACGACGCGTTGGACGAGGTCGAAATTCTCACCGTCCTGGTCAACAGCAGTCATCTTGACCGCGATGCCCGCCCACATTGCGCGGCTGAACTCTCCACCGTCGCCGAGAAATTCCGCGACGACCTCGCCCCACTGCCGCACCCCCTCAACGCCGCCCGCGTGGTCGAGGTTGCCGATCGACACGCCGCCGCCATACTGCTCGCCAAGTCGCTCGCCGACTACAACCTGTCGCAGGACCCCACTCACCTGACCTACCCGATCTGGCGCGACCCCGACGTCCTTGACACCTGGTTCTCCTCCGGCCTCTGGCCCATCGGCACCTTGGGCTGGCCCGATACCACCCCGGAACTGCAGCGCTATTTCCCCACCTCCGTCCTGATCACCGGGGCCGACATCATCTTCTTCTGGGTCGCCCGCATGATGATGATGCAGCTGGCTGTGGTCGGTGAAATCCCGTTCCACGACGTCTACCTTCACGGCCTGGTCCGCGACGCCAAAGGCAAGAAGATGTCGAAAAGCCTCGGCAACGTCGTCGACCCGCTAGAAATCATCGACACTTACGGTGCCGACGCCCTGCGCTTTTCCAACGCCGCCATGGCCTCCCTTGGCGGCGTCCTGAAACTCGACACCCAGCGAATCGCAGGCTACCGGAACTTCGGCACCAAATTGTGGAACGCCTGCCGCTTCGCCGAGATGAACGGCGTCTGGGAGGGTCACGCCACCCAAACCACGCCCCCCACAGCGACCGCCACCGCCAACCAATGGATCATCGGCGAAACCGCCAAGGCGCTGACCGAAGTCAACGACGCCCTGAAAACCTACCGCTTCGACACCGCCGCCGACACGCTTTACAAATTCGTCTGGGGCAAGGTCTGCGACTGGTATGTCGAATTCGCCAAACCCCTGTTCGACGGCCCCGACGCAACTGAGACCCGTCAAACCATGGCCTGGGTCCTCGACCAGTCGATGATCCTGCTCCACCCCTTCATGCCCTTCATCACCGAGGATCTGTGGTCCACCACCGGCACCAGGCGGAAACTCCTTGTCCACACCGACTGGCCGACCCTGCCCGAGACCCTGATCAACCCCGATGCCGACCGCGAGATGGCTTTCGTCACCACCCTGATCGACGAAATCCGCTCCGCTCGCGCCCAGGTCCATGTCCCGGTCGGCCTGAAAACCGACCTTATCGCCACCGCCCTGACTGAAGACGCCCGCGCCGCCTTCCAGCGCAACGAGGCGCTGATCAAACGCCTCGCCCGGATCGAAACCTTCACCGAGGGCCTCGCCCCCAAAGGCGCCATCACCCTACCCGCCCCCGGCGCCACTTTCGCGATCCCGCTGCAGGGCCTGATCGACATCGCCGAGGAAAAATCCCGCCTGCAAAAGACCATGGACAAGCTGGCAAAGGAAATCGCCGGACTGAACGGCCGCCTGAACAACCCCAATTTCGCCACCTCCGCCCCCGAAGACGTGGTGGATGAAGCCAAGGCCAACCTGCAGGCCCGCCTTGACGAGCAGTCCAAACTGCAAGCCGCCCTGACCCGCCTCGCCGATCTCGGCTGATTTCATCTGTCCCCAAATATCCTGCGGGGGGGTGAGGCCGCAGGCCGAGGGGGGGGCAAAGCCCCCCTTTCCACCGCCCCATCCAACCCCTACATTACCCGCAGGAGGCCCGATGTCCTGGCTCAACAAACGCGCCGAGCAGCAGATCGCCAAGGCTCAGGCCGAGGGCCAGCTTGACCATCTGCCGGGTGCCGGCAAACCACTCGCCGACCACCAGGGTGACGCCTTCCTTTCCGCTGGCGACGCCGCAGGCTTCCGCATCATGGCCGAGGCCGGCGCGCTGCCCGAAGAAATCACCCTGAAGAAACAAGCCGCCCGACAACGCGCCCACCTTGCCACGCTGACCGACCCGGCCGCGCGCAAGGACGCCATGGCAATCCTCGCCCAGATCGAGCTCCGCCAAGCCATCGCCGAAGAAGCCCGCCGTAAATTTCTGAAGGGTTGACGCTGCAAGCCGGATGACCCCCCGCTCACCGCCGCCGCGCCAGATACTCTTTGGTGAACGCCGCATAGCCCGCCGCCGTCACCTGCAACTCCTCCTGCAGCAATCCATGCAAGGCAGGCAGGCGGTGGAAGGGGACACCGGGCATCACGTGATGCTCGACATGATAGGGCATGTTCCAGGCCAGAAGCCGGACCAGAGCGGTGGTAAAGGTGGTGCGGGTGTTTTCAAACATGTTCGCCACCTGCGGGCAGTCGCCGTGCTCGGCCAACAGATACAGTCGCAATACCGGTTGGCCCAAGACCACCGGCAGCAGCCAGATCCACATCAGCAGCGGGGTCACCAGCAGCGACAGCGCCACCAGCAGATATCCCAGTGCCATCCAGCGTGCTTCCGTCACGACCCGCCGCTGTGCCCGCGCCGGAATATAGCTGGCCATGCCTTGCCCGCGCACCAGCCGACCCAGAAGCCGCAGTTCCGACAGCCAGAACGGCAGGCCCGACACATGCCAGGCCCAGGCCCGCACGGACGCGGGTTTCGCACCCTCCAACTCGGGATCGCGTTCGGCGATATTGGTCCAACGGTGGTGAGCAAGGTGGAAATAGCGGAACCATTCGAACGGCAGCATCAGCACGAAGCCGCAGATCCGCCCGACCCATTCGTTCAGCGGCTCATTGGCAAAGGGGGTCTTGTGGGTCGCCTCATGCTCCAGGGTGAACAGAAACACCAACAACACCCCCTGCACCGGCAGGATCAGCGGCCAGAGCGGCAGCCGCAGCCCGATCCACAGCCCGGCCAGCAGGATTAGCCCGCCATGCTGTGCCAGATGCCAGAGCCCGGCACGGTCAGACCGCTGGGTCAGATCGGCCCGCGTTTCAGCGTCCAGCTGGCTGATAAACTCCCGATGATCCATCTGCTGCAAGGTCCTAATTTCTAGTTAACGCGAGCTTTCAAGACATTGATACTACTACCATTCAACGGATGTCCACATGTGGACACTCACCCCAAAGGCAGGGTAAACCCCGGCTCGGCCAGTTCAAAACCGGCGAACTGGAACCCCGGAGAGACGGTGCAGCTGACCAGGCTCCACCCCCCGGTCGAGCGCGCCGCCTGCCAATGCCCCGCCGGAACCACGGCCTGCACCAACTGTCCGCCCAGCACATCCGGCCCCAGCACGACCTCGACCGCCTCCGCGACACCCATTGCCAGGACCAGCGGCGCACCAGCATGGAACAGCCAGATCTCATCGGCATCAACCCGGTGCCAGTGCGACCGCTCACCCGCTTTCAACAGGAACAGGATCGCCGTTCCCGAGGCCCGTGCATCCCCTGGCCCGACCCAGGTCTGCCGATACCAGCCGCCCTCGGGATGCGGCCGCAATCCCAGCTTTGCCACGATCAGATCTGCCGCCTCCCGCTCGACTCCCGCCGCCATTTCCGCCACCCTGCCGCCATGCAACACGTCGCCATCATCGGTGCCGGTCTGACCGGTGCCACTCTCGCCTACCGCCTGACCCGCGCCGGATGTGCCGTGACCGTGGTCGAGGCCGCCCAACCCGCTTCCGCCGCCTCGGGCGGATCCTTCGGCTGGATCAATGCCAGCTTCTTTCATTCCGAGGCCCATTTCAACCTGCGCTCTGCCGCCATTGCCGCCCATCACCGGCTAGACCGCGACCTTGGCGATACCGGCACAATCTGGTCCGGCTGCCTGTGGTGGGAGGAGGAGGGTGCCGCTTTCGATGCCCATTGCGAAGATCTGGCAAGGTTCGGCTACCAGCAGGAGCATCTGACCCGGACCCAGATCGCCGCCCGCGAACCCGGCCTGACGGCACCCGACCGCGCCGTATTCTTTGGTCAAGAAGGTGCGGTGGACGCCGCCCGCCTGACCCGCCGCCTGCTTGCCGCCTCGGATGCCACGCTGTGGACCGGCTGCCCGGTCACCGCCATCGAGACCACCGGGGCGGCTGCGACCGGCATTTGCACCGCCCAGGGCGCTATGAAAGTCGATCACATCATCCTCGCCGCCGGCACCGCCAGCCCTTCCTTGCTGGCCCCTCTGGGTCTTGACCTGCAACTGCTGCACCGCCCCGGCCTGACCCTGACCACCCACCCTCTGCCACCCCTTTTGTCCCACATCATCGCCAGCCCGGCGCTGGAACTCCGGCAGGACCGTCAGGGCCGCCTGATCGCTCCACTCGCGGCCAGCCACCAAAGTGACAGCGCAGACATCGTCGCGGGCCTGCCCGCCGACCTCGCCACAACAGCGCTGCGCCACATTCAGGCGCTGCTCCCCGGCGTCACCCCGACGGTCCAGAAGATCACCCTCGCCAACCGCCCGGTTCCCGTTGACGGGCTGCCTGTCGTCGGCCCCACCGGTATCCCCGGCCTTAGCCTCGCGGTCATGCATTCCGGCGTCACCCTCGCGCCACTGATTGCCGAGTTGCTGACGGCCGAACTCATCACCGGCAAGCCTGCAGACCTGCTCGCCACATTCCGCCCCGCACGGTTCTTTGCCGGCCAATAAAAAGCCCTGACCCAGGGGCCAAGGCTAATGCGTCCGCCAATGGCAGGATGTCCCCTAGCCGCGCAAGATCGACCGGCCAGCAAACTCTGCCGTCTCGCCCAGCATTTCCTCGATACGGATCAACTGGTTGTATTTTGCCAATCGGTCCGAGCGTGACAGCGAACCGGTCTTGATCTGCCCGCAATTGGTCGCAACCGCCAGGTCGGCAATGGTGGAATCCTCGGTCTCACCTGACCGGTGGCTCATCACATTGGTATAGCCCGCCCGGTGCGCCATATCGACGGCAGCCAGCGTCTCGGTCAAGGAGCCGATCTGGTTGACCTTGACCAGCATCGAATTGGCGCACCCCTGCTGGATGCCCATTTCCAGTCGCTTGGGGTTGGTGACGAAAAGATCATCGCCAACCAGTTGCAACGTCTTGCCCAGCCTGTCGGTCAGCAGCTTCCAGCCCGCCCAGTCATCCTCGGAGCAGCCATCCTCGATCGAGATGATCGGATAATCCCCGGCCAGCCCGGCCAGAAAGTCGACATTCTCTTCCACCGACAGCGATTTGCCTTCACCCTTCATCTCATAGCGGCCACCTTTGAAATACTCGGTCGCCGCGCAATCAAGGGCCAGATAGATGTCCTCCCCCGGCCGATACCCCGCCTTTTCGATGGATTTCAGAATGAAATCAAGCGCATCTCGGGCGGAGTTCAAGTTGGGCGCAAAGCCGCCCTCGTCACCGATCCCGGTGTTGTGACCCGCCGCCTGCAGCTCTTTCTTCAGGGTGTGGAACACTTCCGACCCCATCCGCACCGCCTCGCGGATGTTGGCGGCCCCGACCGGCATGATCATGAATTCCTGAATGTCGATCGGGTTGTCGGCATGTTCGCCACCGTTGATGATGTTCATCATCGGCACCGGCAGAATATGGGCCGAAGTGCCGCCGACATAGCGATAGAGCGGCTGCCCGGTGAACTCTGCCGCAGCCTTCGCCACCGCCAGGCTGACCCCCAGGATCGCATTCGCCCCCAGACGTCCCTTGTTGGGGGTGCCGTCCAGTTCGATCATCGTACGATCGATGCCAACCTGCTCGGTCGCGTCAAAGCCGACAATCGCCTCGGCCAACTCGCCATTCACCGCGCCGACCGCCTCCAGCACGCCCTTGCCCATATAGCGCTTCT
>JBDTQR010000144.1:0-11952 GCA_039932095.1 bacterium
AGCGCCGGGTCCGCGAAACTGCCGAGCGGCTGGGCTACCGGCCCAACCGCGCCGGCGTGCGTCTGCGCACCGGCAAGACCAATGTCATCGCAGTCACCCTCTCGACGGTGTCCGACATGTCGAACCCGTCGCAGCTGATCTACTCGATCGCCGACGCCCTGCGCGGCACCGCCTACCACCTCGTCGTGACGCCGTTCTTCCCCGATCAGGATCCGATGGACCCGATCCGCTACATAGTCGAAACCGAATCCGCCGACGGCGTCGTGCTGAACCAGACAACGGTCGATGACCCCCGCGTGCGCTATCTGTCCGAACGCGGCTTCCCCTTCGTCACCCATGGCCGTACCGACATGGGCATCGACCACCCCTATTTCGACTTTGACAACGAGGCCTATGCCCGGATCGGCGTGCGCGAACTGCATGCAAGGGGACGGCGCAGCCTGCTGTTGATCCGCCCGCCCGCCATGCACTCTTACTCGGTGCACATGACCACGGGGTTCAGCGGCGAAGCCCAGGCGCTGGGCCTGACCTGCGAATTGATGTCCGATGTCACCAGTGACTCGCCAGTCGAAGAGATCGAGGCCGCGGTGACCGCCCGGATGCAGAATGGACCCCGAGTGGACGGCATCGTGACCGGCTCGCCAACGTCAGCCGTGGCCGCCGTAGCCGGGGCAGAACAGGCTGGACAAATCATCGGACAGGGCTTCGATATCGTCTCGAAGGAGGCAAACTACTTTCTGCACCGGTTTCGCAAGGAAATCATTGTCGTGCGTGAGGATGTCAGCCGCGCCGGTGGCTTTCTCACCCGCGCCCTGATGGCCGCGATAGAACGGCGCGCCCCGGAACAGGGCCAGTTTCTCGACCGGCCCGACCATATCGATCTCAAATAACTGCTTTCGGAGGATACCATGAAGACCATCAAAGGCCCGGCGCTGTTTCTGGCGCAATTTGCCGGTGACGCCGCCCCGTTCAACTCGTTCGACGCCATCACCTCGTGGGCAGCCAGCATCGGCTACAAAGGCGTGCAGATTCCGTCGTGGGATGCCCGCCTGATCGACCTCGAGACAGCCGCCACGTCGAAGACCTACTGCGACGACCTCAAGGGTATGGCGGCGGCGAACGGGGTAGAGATCACCGAACTGTCGACCCATCTGCAGGGCCAGTTGGTCGCCGTTCACCCGGCCTATGACGCCGCATTCGACGGTTTTGCCGCCGAGTCGGTGCGCGGCAACCCCAAGGCGCGGCAAGAATGGGCCGTCGATCAGGTGAAAAAGGCGCTGACCGCGTCGAAAAACCTTGGCCTGACCGCCCATGCCACCTTCTCGGGCGCCCTCGCCTGGCCCTATCTCTACCCCTGGCCGCAGCGTCCCGCCGGTCTGGTGGAAGAGGCCTTTGACGAACTCGCCCGCCGCTGGACCCCGCTTCTGGACCACGCCGACGCCTGTGGCATAGATCTGGCCTATGAAATCCACCCCGGCGAAGACCTGCATGACGGCATTTCGTTCGAGATGTTCTTGGAGCGGGTCAAGAACCACCCACGCGCCAACATGCTGTACGACCCCAGCCACTATGTCCTGCAACACCTTGATTACCTTGACCATATCGATATCTACCATGACCGGATCCGCATGTTCCACGTCAAGGACGCCGAGTTGAACCCGACCGGTCGCCAAGGCGTCTATGGCGGCTTCCAGTCCTGGATCAACCGTGCCGGGCGTTTCCGGTCGCTGGGCGACGGTCAGGTCGATTTCTCCGGCATCTTCTCCAAACTCACGCAATACGGCTTTGACGGCTGGGCGGTGGTCGAATGGGAATGCTGCATCAAGCATCCCGAGGATGGCGCACGCGAAGGCGCGGAATTCGTGAATTCCCACATCATCCGGGTCACCGAACGGGCGTTCGACGACTTTGCCGATGCCGGCACCGACCGCGCCGCCAACCGCAAGATGCTCGGCCTGGCCTGACCAAGGTCGCGAAACGACAGGGATGGCGGCGGGCGAACACCCTGCCGCCCTCAAAATTCGGCGTCGCCTCTTCCCTTCCCAACCCCAACTTGCCAAAGATGCGATCCAACTGACCCCGCAGGCCCGGACCTAAAAGGAGACCGCAATGGCCATCACCGCAGCCCACGTCGCCCGCGCCCCCCGCATCCGTCTTGGCATGGTCGGCGGCGGCCGTGGCGCCTTCATCGGCGCCGTCCACCGCATCGCCAGCCGCATCGACGACCAGTATGAACTGGTCGCCGGGGCGTTTTCGTCTGACCCCGAAAAGTCCGCCGCCTCCGCCGCCGATCTTGGCGTCGCCCGCGCCTATGGCAGTTTTGAGGAGATGGCCTCGAAAGAAGCCCGCCGCAAGGACGGCATCGAGGCGGTCGCCATCGTTACCCCCAACCACATGCACGCCCCCGCTGCCCTGCCCTTTCTGAAACGCGGCATCCATGTGATCTGCGACAAACCGCTGACCGCGACATTGGCCGAGGCCAAGAAACTCGCCAAGGCGATCGAGGCGTCCGGCACCGTCTTCGCCCTGACCCATAATTACACCGGCTACCCGATGATCCGCCAGGCGCGAGAAATGGTCGCGGCGGGCGATCTGGGCGTGCTGCGGCTGGTCAATGTCGAATACGCCCAGGACTGGCTGGCCGAACCGATTGAAAACACCGGGCAAAAACAGGCCGACTGGCGGACTGATCCCGCGCGGTCCGGCGCGGGAGGCTCCACCGGCGACATCGGCACCCATGCCTTCAACCTGGCGAATTTTGTTTCCGGCCTGACCCTCGACAGCCTCGCCGCTGATCTGCAAAGCTTTGTGCCGGGCCGCCGGGTCGATGACAACGCGCATGTATTGCTGCGCTACACGTCCGGCGCGCGCGGCATGTTGTGGTGTTCACAGGTCGCCTCCGGGCAGGAAAACGGATTGCGGCTCAGGGTCTATGGCACGAAGGCCGGGCTGGAATGGGAGCAGGAGAACCCCAACTACCTCTGGGTCACCCCGCTCGGCAAACCACGCTACCGCCTGACCCGTGGCGGCCCCGACACCGGCGACGCCGCAGCCCGGATGTCGCGCATACCGGCAGGGCATCCCGAAGGCTATCTCGAAGGTTTCGCCAATATCTATGCCGAAGCCGCCCGTGCCATCGTGGCCCGCCGGGACATGAGCCCGCTCGACCCCGCCGTTACGTTCCCCGGCGTGAAAGAGGGGCTGGAAGGTGTGGCCTTTGTCGATGCCTGTGTGCGGTCGTCCAAACGCAACGCCGCCTGGACCACCTTGAACCTGTGACAAAGTCAGGATGGGCCGATTGGCCCATCCCGACCAGACGCAGACCCGACCTCGCCCCCGATCCCGACCCTGAGACGAGACCGTTCCCGCTGCAACCACAGCGCCGTCAGGATCAGCGGTGCATTCTCGATCTCGCGGCTGGCAACCAAGTCCATCAGGCGGTCAAAGCTGATCAGATGGCCGCGAATATCCTCGGCTTCATCCGCCTCACCGAACACCCCGGCCGACCCGTCCGGCAGATCGGTCAGCGCCACATAGCTGTAAAGATACTCCGACACCGCCCCGGGACTGGGGTAATAGCGTCCGACTTCGACCAACCGGTCCAGTCGCAGCCCGGCCTCTTCGACCGCCTCGCGCCGCGCCGCCTGTTCCGGCGTCTCACCCGGATCTATCCGCCCGGCAATTGCCTCGATCTGCCAGCTTTGCGCGTCACCCCGCGCCCAGGGCCCGGCGCGGAACTGTTCGACCACCAGCACCCGGTCGCGGGCCGGATCATAGGGCAGCACCGTCACGGCATCGCCCGACACGAACGCCGCCCGCGTCACTGTCTCGCTCATCCCGCCGTCAAAGCGCCGCCACGCCACATCATATTCCTGCAGCGCGAAGAATTTTGCATAGGGTTGACGCATTTCCGCGACCTTCACGTCGTCCGGCACCGCCCGGTGCCGCAAGACAGTCGGCGCAGCATCAACGGCCCGGACCGCAGAGGCGCCCCAGACCAGCATTGGCACCAGTCGCGCCGCAATCCGGTCGGCAGGCATCGCCCCGCGCAACGCCATCACCGCCGCCGCCGTCACAACCCAGGTCGCCCCGAACCGCGCCAGCCAGTCGGTCTGATCCCAGGTCGCCCGCGCCAAAGTCGAAGCGTACAGCCAGACCTGCCGGGTCTGCCCTGCAATTTCCGCGGCAACCTGACGCCGCTCTGCGCCCAGCACGGTCAGGAAAAAATCCAGCCGGGCAACCTCGGCCGCATCCAGACCGTCCAGCACCTCACCGGTCAAAGCCTCATCACCTGCCACGATGACCGACCACGGCCCGGCCGCTTGCGCCACTTCATAGCCCGCAACCTCAGCTGACCGGCCCGCAAACCGTCGTCCCAGCACCACATCCCGCAACGGCCCATGCGCCAGCATTCCAGCCAGAAAAATATCCAAACTCAGCGCCCCAAATTCAGCGCCACCGTCTGGCGAATTCGGCAACCCAGCCGCCCAGAATACCACCGATCACCAGGGTCATTATGACCTCGCTCGCGGCCAGCAGCTTGCCATATTGCAACATCAACAGCGGCACATCCAGCACCGCCTCACCGGCATTGTGATAGATCATCTTGGTCGACCGCAGGACCATGTAATAGATCGAAAAGCCCAACAGCGCCCAGAACACCAAAAAGATCGAGGTCCGTAGCCCGTACGACAGCGCTTCCACATAGCCGCGCCCGACATTCGGCCCCAAAGTCAGCCAGCCGATCGCAAAGCCAAGGGCGGCGGTGATTTCGGGGAAAAACCCGGTATTGGTGCCCTCGGGAAGTTGCGGGATATAGGCACGCGCGGTCAGCCAGCCGACAAGGGCAAAGGCCACGGCGGCGACAAGTTTGGCGGCGGTCGGCATGTCTGTCCTGTCTCGATCGGCGCCCTTGGGGCGGGTTTCTGGCCGCCCCGCTAGCTCGCGGGCCGGGCGATGGTGATCTGCGTCACATCACAGTTTCCGCCCTCGAACGCCCCCGCGCAAGAGGTCAGATAGAAATTCCACATCCGCCGGAACCGTTCGTCAAAACCCAGTGACGCCACCTCTGCCCACCGCGCGTTGAACATCTCGTGCCAACGGCGCAGGGTCTGGCTGTAGCTCTTGCCGAACTCGACCGAACTCAGCACGTTCAACCCCGCCCGCTCGACCTCACGGCGCAGCGCTGACGGCGACGGCAGCATCCCGCCCGGAAAGATGTATTTCTGGATGAAATCCACCGATTTGCGATACGCCTCGAACCGCGCGTCCTGGGTGGTGATGATCTGCAACGTGGCCTTCGCCCCCGGGCGCAGCCGCGCCATCACATGCTCGAAATACACCGGCCAGTATTTTTCACCCACCGCCTCGAACATCTCGATACTGGCGATGCCGTCGTAGATCCCGGTCTCGTCGCGGTAGTCCTGCAGCTTGATTTCCACCTTGTCAGATAGCCCGGCCCGGTCAATCCGCGCCACCGCGTAGTCATGCTGGGCCTGCGAAATCGTCAGTCCGGTCACCCGCAGGCCCCGCTTGCCGGCCGCATATTCGGCAAACCCGCCCCAGCCGCAGCCGATCTCCAGCACGTGGTCGCCCGGCTTGGCACCGATCTGATCGACCATCGAGGCGTATTTCTGCTCCTGCGCGTTTTCCAGACTCTCCTGCCCGGTTTTGAACAGCGCCGAGGAATAGGTCATGCTGTCATCCAGCCACAGCCGGTAGAACTCATTGCCCAGATCATAGTGATAGGCGATGTTCTTGCGCGCCTGCCTTTTGGAGTTGGACTGCCACCAGAACCGCAGCCGCTCAAACGCCCGGACCAGCGCCATCCCCGGAAACCCGTCATAGACCTCGGAATTGCCGCTCTGGATCATGTCAAGAAAGCCCTGCAGGTCCGGCGTCGTCCACCAGCCATCCAGGTAGGCCTCGGCAAAGCCCAGATCGCCGTCGCGGACCAGACGGGCAAAGCAGTCGGGATTGACGATATGAATCTCCGCCATCGGACCCGGCCTTGTTCCCTCGGCACGGAACATCCTGCCGTCCGGCAGGTGAAAATCCAGCCGCCCCTGTTGCAGCCGGGAAATCGTTTCAAACGCCATCGCGAAATAGCGCGGCAGGCCGGTCTGGCCTTTGGTCGAAGTCAGTACGGTCATGGCACCCTCACCCAAGCGCGTCGACGCATGTTTCCAGAACATTTTGCCTTACTCAAGCTTTTCGTTGCGCCAATGCGTCCAACGCACGGGCGCGACCCGCTGCCAGCGAAATCAGCGGTGGCGGGCGTTCGCCGCCGATCAACCCCCAGCTGAGCGGCACCGCTTTGAAAAAACTTTGTGCCTCGGGTGACGCGGGATCCAGCCACCGCGCCCGATACGCGCCCGCCGGATCAAACTTTTCCGCCTGCGTGGCCGGGTTGAAGATGCGGAAATAGGGCGCCGCATCCGGCCCGGACCCCGCCACCCATTGCCAGCCCATCGCATTGCTCGCTGGGTCCCAATCGGTCAGACAGTCGGCAAACCAAGCCTGCCCGACGCGCCAGTCGGTCAGCAAATGCTTGGTCAGATAAGACGCCACCACCATCCGCGCCCGGTTGTGCATCGTCCCCGTGACATACATCTGCCGCATCGCCGCATCGACCACCGGCTCGCCGGTCATCCCCCGCCGCCACGCCTCGGCGTCCTTGGTGTCGCTTCGCCACGGGAAATCGTCCCAGCCTTCGCGCCAGTTCGCCGCGATCAAATGGGGCGTGTGATAGGTCAGATGCCAGGCAAACTCGCGCCACACCAGCTCTTTCAAGAACGTCTCCGCCCCAGCCACACCCTCCTGCAAGGCCCGAAACCCGGCATGCCAGACCTGCCGTGGCCCGATCTCGCCATAGGTCAGGTTCTCCGACAAGCCCGATCCGGCATCCTCGGCCAGATAGTCCCGCCGCGCTGCATAGACCGCCAGCTTGTCGCGCACAAACCCATCCAGCCGGTCCAGAGCCGCCGCCTCGCCCACCCGTTGGTAGCGCAGCACCACCGCCGCCCCGCGCCCCATACCGGCCGCGAGATCCCAGTCCGCCAGATCCTCACTCACCGGCCAGACCGAGGTTGCGCGCATCACTGCAGGCACCGGCCATGCAGCCGCAACTGACATCTGCCGCACCGCCCGCCAATAGGGCGTGAAAACCTTGTAAAACCCGCCCTGCCCGGTTTCGACCTCCCAGGGTTCATGCAGCAGATGACCGGGAAAACTCCGCGCCTCGACGCCCCGCGCCCTCAAAGCCGCCTTCACGGCTGTATCCCGGCCCCGCGCCACCGGATCGTACAGCCGGCTCCACAGCACTCCGGCCGCCCCGGTCTCAGCCAGCACCGCGTCCAGAACCTCCAAAGCCGCCCCGCGCCGCAGCGTCAAGCGTAACCCGATCCCGTGCAACTGCCGGGCAAACTCCGCCACCGACAACCCCAGCCGCCACAGCGTCGCCGCCCCCTGCGCCTCGGTTTCCGGATCCAGAATGAACAGCGGCACCAAAGGCCGCCCGGTCGCCATCGCCGCCGTCAGCATCGGATGATCGGCCAGCCGCAAATCACGGCGAAACCACAGGATCAACGGCGCATCAGTCATCAGAACCCCCAGCATTCCAATGCCATACGCCCCACCATCTCCTGTGGATCACTTCCCTTACATATTGGCGCAAATACCCTCGGGGTCCGGGGGGCGAGCCCCCCGGGTCTGGCCTCACAAAACCCGGTCCAGCGCCGCGATCAACCGCGCCACGTCATCGGCACTGGTGTAATGCGTCGCGCTCATCCGCAGCACGCCTTTCTCCCGGTCGATCCCCATTGCCTCCAGCGGCCGCACCGCATAGAAATCTCCCGCCCAGCAAGCAATCCCGTCGCGACCCAGCGCCTCGGACACCGGCTCTGCCGCCCGCCCCAGATCGACCGCAACCGTCGGCGCGCGCAAGCCCGCATCGCGCGGCCCCAGCAGCCGCAGGTCATTCCTCGCCGCCAGATAATCCAGCAAGGGGGCGATCACCGCCACCTCCTGCGCGCGCATCAGATCATGCACCGCGACCCCGCGCACCACAGGGTCGGCATGGCCGCCAAAATGGTGGCCGTAGAGCGCGTCGATGTAATCCGCCATCCCGGCACAGGCTGCGATCTGGGCATGGTCGGGCCCCGCCGGGGTGAACCGCTTGTACAGGGTCCCGGCGTTGAACCAATGGCCCTGCGCCGGCAGTTCCGCGCCGAACTCCGCCGAAATCAGCATGATGCCCTGATGCGGGCCATAGGTCTTGTAGGCGGAAAACAGATACACATCGCAGCCCAAAGCGCCGAAATCCGGCAGCCCGTGCGGCGCATAGGATACCCCGTCCACCACCGTCCGTGCCCCGGCCGCCGCCGCCATGGCGCAAATCTCGGCCACCGGATTGATCTCGGCCACCACGTTGGAACAATGCGGAAAGGCAACCAGCTTGACCCGGCCATCCGCCAGCAGCGCCGCCAGACCGCTCGGGTCCAGATGCCCTGTCACCGGATCAATCTGCCACTCACGGACCTCGACCCCCTCGTGGTCCAAGCGCCGCCACACGCCACTATTGGCCTCATGGTCCTGATTTGTCACCACAATCGCTGCGTTCTTGTCGCGCAGCCATAGCCGCACCGCCTGCGCCAGAACAAAGGTGTTGGCACTGGTCGACGGCCCGAACGACAATTCGTCGTGCTCCGCCCCCATCAGCGCCGCAAGCCGGTCACGCGCTTCATCCATCTCGGCCCCGCCAGCCTGCGCGCCCGGATAGGGTCCATAGGGCTGCACCTTGCGTTCGGTGTAAAACCGGTGCAGCCGGTCCACCACCGCCGTGCAGGGATAGGACCCTCCAGCGTTTTCGAAGAAAGCATGTCCCGCCAGCAGAGGTTGGGAAAATGCCGGAAACTGGCTGCGGACGAAGGTCATGTCGAGGTCAGTCATGGAAAGCCACCTTTGCGATCAAACACCCGCAAAGCACCGCGGACAAAGGCCCGGTGCCTTGCAAACCACGGCAGGTCTTCCCACCAAACCAGCCGCGCCAGGCGACACCGGCAGCCGCCCCAAACCCGAAAGCCGAGGCGACGCCTTTGACTTATCGCCCGGATTTGCACCTGTAAAGCCTCTGTCTGCCCACAAATCCCGCCGTAAAATCCGCTATTGCGCCCAATACCACTTTGTCGGAAACTTCTGCTTGTCACGGCTCCGCCGTCCCCCTAAACATTTGATCAAATCAACTGGCCCGCCTGAACAGGCCAGATACCAACGAAGGAGAAACCATGTCGGTAAAAACCACCCTGCTTGCCAGTGCCACCGTCTTTCTTGGCCTCGTCTCGGTCGCCCATGCCGGTGATCCAGACCTGACTGTGTTCGACTGGTCCGGCTTTGAAGATCAGAAACTGATTGAACCCTATGTCGCCAAATATGGCGACATGCCGAACTACGCGCTGTTCGCCGATGATGATGAGGCGTTTCAGAAACTGACTTCCGGCTTCAAGGCCGACGTCGCGCATCCCTGCAGCCAGATGATCCAGAAATACCGTGATGCCGGCGTGATCGAACCATGGGACATCTCCAAGATCCCGCATTTCAACGAAATCGACCCGCGTTTCCTGAATTCCAAGATCTTCAAGGATGACGGCGGTGTCTGGTACATCCCGACCGACTACGCCTACACCGCCATCGCCTACAACACCACCGACGTGCCTGCCGAAGACGTGGCCTCGCTCGACGTGTTCACCAACCCGAAATATGAAGGCCGGATCTCGCTGCCCGACAATGCCGACGATGTCTGGGCGCTGGCCCTCCTTGCCACCGGCGTGACCGACTGGACCACCGTCAGCGACGACCAGTTCAAGGCCGCCGCCGACTGGCTGCGCAAGGTCCATCCCAACGTCCGGGCCTATTGGTCCGACCCGTCGCAACTGAGCCAGCTGATGGCCTCGGGTGAGGTCCAGGTGGCGTGGAGCTGGAACGATTCTATCGCCCTCCTGCGCTCGCAGGATTTCCCGGTCGGTTTCCAGCGCCAGGCCAAGGAAGGCGCCTCGTCGTGGTTCTGCGGCTACATCAACCTCAAGGACGGCCCGGGCAAGGAAGACAAGGCCTATGACTTCATCAACGCCTGGCTCGACCACGGCTCGGCCAAGGGCCTGCTGGAAGACTTCGGCTATGCCGCCACTGAAACCGTCTCGATGTCACAGATCGACCCGGCAGAGTTGAAAGCCGCCGATGTCGACCCGATCTCGACCACGCTGCTGGCCCAGACCCCGCTCGACCCTGCCCTGCGCGACCGCATGGTGCAGGAATTCGAACAGATCAAATCCGGCTTTTGATCCTGCCAAAGGAACCGCCCGGGCCTGCCCCGGGCGGTTTCATGTCAAAACCCCGCTCCAAACGCCGCCGCTCGCGCCAGCAGGGCCGCCCGGCCCTCGGGCTCGAAACTGTCATACAGCATATGCAGGCTCGGCTCCTTGACCCCGCAATAGCGCAGGATCCCGGTCTCCAGTTGCACCTCGATGGCCCCGTCATAGCCGCGCTTGGCAAACGACGCCTCGTTGCCGCCCGCCACTGCCAGCATCGCAACCTTGGCATGGGGATAGTCCGCGCCGCCATAAGCCCAACCGTGGTTCCACACCCGGTCGACCCAGCCCTTCATCAACGCCGGCATCGACCACCACCACACCGGAAACACCATCACCGTCGCATCATTGCGCTCGATTCGCGCCATTTCGGACCGGACCGCGTCAGAATAGACCTTGGCCGGATCGTCCCAATCCGGCTCGTCCGCCTCACGCAGCACAGGATCAAAGCCCTCCGCTGCCAGATCCGCCCATTCCACCTGATGCCCGCCCGCCTCGGCAGCCGCGGCGAAAGCCCGCGCCACGTCGTGGCACAACGAGGTCGGGCGCGGATGGGCAATGACAGCGAGGATCTTCATGGGCGGCTCCGGGTTTTGACCGCAACTTGCCAGCCCAATTCCCTGCCGTCCACCACTACCGCTCCAGATGCGCCCGCAACCGCGTCAGGGCCTGGTCCCATTTGCCGGTGACCTGCTGCAGATAGGCCTCCGCCGCGACCAGGGCCCGAACCTGCACCGCATAATGCTGCTCACGTCCGGCCTTGCTCGGACTGACCACCCCGGCCCGCTCCAGAACCTTCAGATGTTTGGCCACCGCCTGTCGCGTCAGGCCGGTCCCTTCGGTCATCACCGTGATCGATTGTGGCCGCCCCTGATCCAGCCGCGACAGGAGGTTAAGCCGTACCGGATCACCCAATGCCGCAAACACCGCCGCCTGCGTGACCGTCTCCGCTTCAACCATCGACATGGGCCTTGATCCGGCCCATCTGTGTCACCCAGCCGCCCTGATTGTCGCGGAATTTCTGCACGGACAGATCCGGCGGCAACAGATCAAAGCCGCTTTCAGTCAACCGGATCCGTGTCCCCGTCGCCACCTTTTCCAGATCGAACGACACCCTTGTCGTCGCGCCGGGCTGATCCGCCGCCTCTGGCGCGGTGTCAGGATGCGCCGGCCAGTCAAAGGCAAACCGGAACGGTCCATCCATCTCCCGCGTCACCACCCAGAACGCCGTGCCCTCGTAGCCCGGCTCCAGAATCTTGCCCGTCGTCACCAACCCCACGGTGAACGGCCCGTCCAGCGCCGCCCGGAACCATGTACCGAATTCGCGGTAGTCCGTCACCGCCCGCCACACCGCGCCAATCGGCGCCGCAACCGTAATCTCAGTCTCGATCTTGTCCTGCATGACCCACCTCCCGCAACCAGTCAGTTGCTCTTTTACCCTTGGGTCGCAAAATATGCAACCCTTTAGTTGCCTATCTGCGATCTTGCACCACCCGGCCGCTGCCCCTATATACAAGCTGTCCGGGGCAACTCGGACTATGGCGATAAACGCACCCATAATAAACGGCTCGGACCCGGGGGCGGTACC
>JBDTQR010000145.1:0-11931 GCA_039932095.1 bacterium
CCCCCAGCACCAGTAACCCCGCCAGCATCGTCAACACCGAGCCTTGCCAGAAGGCGGCAAACATCACCGCCTGCCCCACCACCATCAAACCGGCCCCCGCCACCACCAGCCATGATCGGTCGCCCCGGATCTGCGCGGTCAGCATCTGGGTCGCGCTCCAGCTCAACGCCAGAACCGACGCCGAAAGCCCGGCCTGCAACGGGGTGAAGTTCCACAGGAATTGCAGCATATAAACCAGAAACACCGCCTCGACCGTCTCTGACAGCGGCATCAGCAACGCGACCCATAGCCCCAGCCCCATCTTGCGCCGCAACGAGAATGCGCCGCGCGGCACCAGCCGTTCGCCCCAACGCCCATCAGCCCGGACCACCGCCACGAACAGCGCAAACCCCGCCGCGACAGTGAACAGCCGCAGGTTCAACCCGCCAACCCCGTCCGACAGCACGATCAACCCCATGCCACCTGCCACCCCCAACAGCGACAGGATCGGCAGACGCGACACCGCACCGTCCGCCACCTCACGTCCGCCCACAACCTTCGGCACCAGGATCAGAAAGATCAGCACCATCGGGACCGAGGTCAGCAGCGCCACCCGCCATGATAGCGCCTCGGCCAGAAATCCGGCAAGCGCCGGGGCCGCAAAGGCCGCCACCGCCCAGCACACCGCTTCGATGCCAAAGACCCGCGGGATCAGCCGCGACGGGAACAAGCGCGGGATCAGTACATAGCAACCGGATTCGATGAACCCCGCCGCTGCGCCTTGCATTGCCCGCCCCGCCAGCAACCAGGCCATCCCCGGTGCGGCCGCCGCCAGCAGCGTCCCCGCCAGAAACACCCCACCCGAGGCCATGAACATCGCGCGCGCGCCGACGCGCTGCATCACCATCGCCGCCGACGGCCCGGTCACGATGGCACAGATGATGTAAAGACTGGTGGCCCAGGCCAGCCAGCGGGTGCCGCCAAACTCGGCCACCGCCCGTGGCAGGGCAGTGCTGACGACAAAGGCGTTGAAGGCGAACAGCACCACGCCCAAGGCAACGGTGGCCGTCGCCGCCCGCCGTTCCACCGCCCAAAGCTCCGCCCACCGCGCTTCCATGATCCACGACCCTCAAATTCCGAGTCCCCTTGTGGAATCTCAAGCGGCCTTCAGGTCAAGCCCTGATTTGCGCCGACCTTGAAATGGAAGCATTTCGGCGTCGTGGTTACTTCACCCGCGTCCAGTCCTGTGCCCGGCAGATCAGCCCACCCAGCACGCAGCCCGACACCGAAAGCCCGTCGCCTGCAAGTTGCATGGTAGAGCTGTAGGTCTTGTCGCGGTCCGGCGCCCAGATCTTGCCGCCGGCATAACTGCCGTCGCCCGCCGGCACCATGTCCCAGACGATCTGCTTGCCGATATTCTCACTTTCCATCTTGGCTCCGGTGCCGTCAAACGACTGCACCAGCGTGCCGCACAAGGCCGGCCCGCAAGGCTTGATCTGGACATAGCCGAAGTTGCCGTTGTCGTCGGGCCGCGTCTTCCACATGCCCTCGACCGGATCGGCCGCCATGACCGCCCCCGCCCAAAGCATCAGCGCCGCCGCCCCGAATACTGCCTTCATCTCGTTTCCTCCCAAAAACCTGCCGCCGACATTTCGGTCAATCGCAGATTCGGGCAAGCGTGACGTGGGGTGCAGCCCCTTGGCAACCCCTCTGACCCTGCGTAAGACGCGCAGAAGCCGGAGGAACCCCATGATCCTGTACCCCGCCATCGACCTGAAGGACGGCCAGTGCGTCCGTCTCTTGCGCGGCGAAATGTCCGCGGCCACCGTTTTCGGCGACGACCCCGCCGCCCAGGCCGCCAGGTTTGCGGCGGCTGGCTGTCAATGGCTGCATCTGGTCGACTTGAACGGGGCCTTTGCCGGGGTCCCGGTCAACGCCGCAGCGGTTGACGCCATCCTGGCGGCGGTGAAGGTGCCCTGCCAGCTTGGCGGCGGCATCCGCGACATGGCAACCATCGAGATGTGGCTCGCAAAGGGCTTGGCACGGGTCATTCTCGGCACGGTGGCGGTGGAAGACCCCGATCTCGTGCGCCAGGCCGCCCGGGCTTTCCCCGGCCAGGTCGCCGTCGGCATCGACGCCCGCAAGGGCATGGTCGCCACCAAAGGCTGGGCCACCGAAACCACCATCCACGCCACCGACCTGGCCCGCAGCTTCGAAGACGCCGGCGTCGCCGCCATCATCTACACCGACATCGACCGCGACGGCGCCATGCAGGGCCCCAACATCCCCGCCACCGAAGCCTTGGCCCGCGCGGTATCAATCCCTGTCATCGCCTCCGGCGGCGTGTCCTCGCTGACCGACCTGATGGCCCTGCGCGATACGGGGGTGATTGCAGGCGCCATCTCTGGCCGGGCGCTCTACGACGGAGCAATCGATCTGACGGTGGCATTGCGGGCACTGACAGCCTGACCCAATTCATCTGTCCACAAATATCCTCGGGGGTCTGGGGGGCTAGCCCCCCTTGCCGTAAACCGCTAAACCCACTGCCATGCTGAAAACCCGCATCATCCCCTGTCTCGATGTCGCCAATGGCCGCGTGGTCAAGGGCGTCAACTTCGTCGATCTGGTGGATGCCGGTGACCCGGTCGCCGCCGCCCGTGCCTATGACGCGGCGGGCGCGGATGAGCTGTGCTTTCTCGACATCATGGCCACGCAGGAAAACCGTGGCACCCTGTTCGACCTCGTCACCCGCACCGCCGAACAGTGTTTCATGCCGCTGACCGTCGGCGGCGGGGTGCGCAGCCATGCCGATGTTCGCGCCCTGCTGCTCGCGGGCGCCGACAAGGTCAGCTTCAACTCGGCCGCCGTCGCCAATCCCGAAGTGGTTGCCGAGGCCGCCGACCGCTTCGGCAGCCAGTGCATCGTGGTCGCCATCGACGCCAAGACGGTCAGCCCCGGCCAATGGCAGATCTTCACCCATGGCGGCCGTCGGCCCACCGGGATCGATGCGGTAGAGTTTGCCCGCACCGTCGCCGCCAAAGGCGCAGGCGAGATCCTGCTGACCTCGATGGACCGCGACGGCACCAAATCCGGCTTCAACCTCGCCCTGACCCGCGCCGTTGCCGATGCCGTCAGCATCCCGGTCATCGCCTCCGGCGGCGTCGGCACGCTTGACCACCTCGTCGAAGGCATCACCGAGGGCCACGCCTCCGCCGTCCTCGCCGCCTCGATCTTCCACTTCGGCACTTTCACCATCGCGGAGGCCAAATCCCACATGGCCGCCGCCGGCATCCCGATGAGGCTGCAATGACCGCCCTCACCCGCCTCGCCGCCACCATTGCCGCCCGCAAGGACGCCGATCCCGAAACCTCGTGGACTGCAAAACTGCTGGCCAAAGGCCCCGAGAAATGCGCCGAGAAATTCGGCGAGGAGGCGGTAGAGGCGATCATCGAGGCGGTCAAGGGCGACCGCGCCAAGCTGACCGCAGAGGCCGCCGACGTGCTCTACCATCTTCTGGTGATGCTCGCCGCCCGCGATGTGACGCTGGACGAGGTGCTGGCCGAACTGGAGCGCCGCGAAGGAACTTCGGGCATTGCCGAAAAGGCCGCCCGCTGACCCCGGACCACGATCTTTCTGCGAATAACCACCACCTGTGTCGCAATCCAACGCCAAAGCGATTTTTCGCAGAAAAATCGTCCGCCCCGGCGATGCATTTCTGCACCCGCCACCGTCTCACCTGTATCCGCAACAGGAGAGTCTCATGTCCATGCTTCCCCCCGTCACCCTCATTGGCGCCAGCCGCGGCCTCGGCCGCCATTTGGCCGAAACCTTTCACCACAATGGCCACAAGGTTCTGGTGGTAGCCCGCGGTCAGGCCGGACTTGACGCCCTGGCGCGCGATCTGCCCGGCTTGCAGACCCTTGCCGTTGACGCAGCCGCCCCGGACGCCCCGGCAAAGGTCTTCGCCGTCCAGACCCCAGGCATCCTCATCGTCTGCGGCGGCGACATGCCGGCCTGTCTGCCGTTTCAGGACATGGATTGGGACACCTTCAGTGGCAGTTGGAACAATGAGTTGCAGTCCAGCTTCAACTTTCTGAAGGCCGCGGTGACCGGCGCGCTGCCCGCTGGCAGCACCGTGCTGACCATCACCAGCGGAGCCATGCTGCAAGGCTCGCCGATCTCCGGCGGCTATGCCGGTGCCAAGAAGATGCAGATGTTCCTCAGTGGCTACGCCCAGAAAGAGGCGGGTCGGGCCGGGCTTGACCTGCGCTTTCTGACCCTCGCCCCGGCCCGCCTGATGCCGGCCACCGCGGTCGGTGCCGCTGGCGTCAAAGGCTATGCCGCCTACAACAACACCACCGAAGCCGGTTTTCTGGCCCTGATGGGGCCGGGGCAAACCGTTGAACAGGTCGCGGACGCGGTGGTGCAACTGATTGCGACCGGGGAAAAGGGCGGCCATTATATCGTTTCCCCCGAGGGGCTTGCGCCGTTAAGCTAAATCCATGGCCGAAATACCGGATCCCTTCACCCAACTTAGCCGCCCGCTTCTGGGCGAGTTGAAGCGGCACTGCTACCGTATGATGGGCGGCATGCAGGATGCCGAGGATTGCCTGCAGGAAACCCTGCTGCGCGGCTGGCGCGACTTTGCCAGCCTGCGCGACAGTGCGGCGGCCCGGGCCTGGCTTTACCAGATCGCGACACGGGTCTGCCTTGACGCCTTGCGCCATCGCAAACGCCGCCTGACCCTGTTTGGCCCCAGTCTGGATGAGGCCGAACCGGGCGGCAGGCCGTGGATCGAGCCCTACCCGACCGCTAGCGACACCGACCGTCAGGACAACTTGCGCCTCGCCTTCGTCTCGCTGCTCCACAACCTGTCCCCCCGCGCCCGCGCCGTCCTGCTGCTGCACGACGGTGTCGGCATGACCGCCGCCGAGACGGCAACCGCCCTTGCCATGACCCCGAACGCCGCCCGCTCTGCCCTGCAACGCGCCCGCGCCGCGCTGCCACCGACCGCGCCAACCTCCGCCACCGCCCCTGTCGAGGCCTATCTGACGGCATGGAACTCCGGCAATGTCGGCGCCCTCATCGACCTTCTGCATCAGGACATCGTGATGACGATGCCACCGTGGCAGCGCAGCTTCCACAGCCGTGATGAGGTCGCAAACTTCATGATTTCGGTCTGGCCGCGCTACACCGGCTTTCGCGCCCTGCCGACCGAAGCCAACGGCCAACCCGCTGTCGCGGTCTACGCCGCCACCAGCGCAGAGGCCTTCCTGCCGCATTCGCTGCATATCCTGTCCGGCACGCCCACCCTGACCCAGATCATCCTCTACGCCCCGCCGCTCGGGGCCAGATTGATCAAGGAGTTCGGCCTGCCCGCCTGCCTGTCAGGTGAAGCCCGACCGGCGTGACATCAGCGAGGCCCGGATCGGGTCGGGCCGCCGCGGAGCCTTTCTTAATATCAGGTTAAAACTGACATTCAACCCATTGATCTAAAACAAATATCCCAAATGTCCACGCGTGAAAGAACCTGATGGACCTTGTCGCCAAACCTTTGAGGGCCGGGCCAGCCAAGCCATCAAGGCCCTCATTTTCAGACATCCGGCGATAGGTCAGGCGTTGAACAGGAAGTGCAGCACATCGCCGTCCTTGACCTCATAGGTCTTGCCTTCCACCCGGAACTTGCCCGCCTCCTTGGCCCCAACCTCGCCATTGCCAGCAATATAGTCATCATAGCCGATGGTTTCAGACCGGATGAAGCCCTTCTCGAAATCGCCGTGGATCACCCCGGCCGCCTGCGGCGCGAGCGTCCCCTTGGAGATGGTCCAGGCCCGCGCCTCTTTTGGGCCGACTGTGAAATAGGTCTGCAGACCCAGCAGCGCATAGCCCGCCTTGATCAACCGGTCGAGACCCGCCTCATGCAGACCCATCTCTTCGAGAAACATCGCGGCCTCCTCCGGGGCCAGTTGGCTGATCTCTTCCTCGATCCGCGCCGAGATGACCACCGAAGCCGCGCCCTGCGCGCGCGCCATCGTGGCCACCCGTTCGGACTGGCTGTTGCCGGTGGCGGCCGCAGCTTCCTCGACATTGCAGACAAAGAGCACCGGCTTGGAGGTCAGCAATTGCAGCAGCCCCCAGGTCCGCTGGTCCTCTTCGGCGACCTTCACTGCCCGCGCCGGCTTGCCATCGTTCAGCACGGCCAGGGCCGCGCGCAGCAGCCGGTCCTGATCAAGCAACTCCTTGTCGCCGCCCTTGATCTTGCGGGCGAGCCCGGCCAGCCGCCGCTCGATGCTTTCCATATCGGCCAGCATCAGTTCGGTCTCGATGGTCTCGGCATCGGCAATCGGGTCGATCCGGCCTTCGACATGGGTGATGTCACCGTCTTCAAAACAGCGCAGCACATGGGCGATGGCGTCGCATTCGCGGATATTGGCGAGAAACTGATTGCCCAGCCCCTCGCCCTTGGAGGCACCCCGCACCAGACCGGCAATATCGACAAAGGTGATCCGGGTCGGGATGATCTGCTTGCTGCCGGCAATGGAAGCCAGCTTTTCCAGCCGGGCATCGGGCACCGCGACTTCCCCTACATTAGGCTCGATGGTGCAAAACGGAAAATTCGCCGCTTGCGCCGCAGCCGTTCGGGTCAGCGCGTTGAAAAGCGTCGATTTGCCGACATTCGGCATGCCGACGATACCCATTTTGAAACCCATGATGCTCTCCTGAACCGAATGCGCGGCATAGGGGCAAGCCGCGCGCTCGTCAACCTTGACAGGTTTCCTCGCTGGCCGCAGCGAAGACGCCTGTCAGGGCGGAAGAGCGCCAAGTCAAGGCGCAAAGGCCAGACAGGCAATCGGCGGCAGATGCGCGTTCAGCAACTGCCAGCTTTTTCCCTGATTGCCCGACACCCACAGACCACCCGTCGTCGACCCCATCGCCAGCCGCTCGCCGCTGCCGTCGATCACCAGAGCGTGGCGATAGATCAGGTCATAGGCGTCGGTCTGCGGCAAACCATCGCTGAGGGTGGTAAAGCTCGCGCCACCGTCCCGGGTTTCGTTGACAACCAGCTTGCCATCCACCGGAACACGGTATTCGTCCTTGCGGGCGGGCGCAAACCAGGCGCGGTCACGATCGGTCGGATGCGGTGCCACGGCAAAGCCGAAATTCGACGGCTTGACCCCCAGACTTTCGCGCCAGTTCATCCCGCCATCATCGCTGACAAAGATGCCGTTGTGATGCTGGCACCAGATCCGATCCGGGTCGGCGGCGCAGGTGGCGATGAAATGGGCGTCCTGAAGTTCCGGGGTCTGGGCCTGATCGGGCGGCATGTATTCGTTGCGCAATCCATAACCACCGATGGTCCAGCTTTCGCCGCCGTCATGGGTGATCCAGACCCCGCCGATCGACACTGCAATCACGACGTGCCTGCTGTCGCGGGGGTCAACGCAGATCGCATGGACACCGGGATGGTCATAGCCCGCGCCAAACCATTTCTCGCGCCCCGGCACTGTCCACAGCGCCTCATTCAGCGCCCAGGTCTCGCCCCGGTCAGTCGATTTGAACAGCCCGCCGGGCAAGGTCCCGGCCCAGAGCACCCCCGGTTCATCCGCCCCGCCAGCGGCCAGACACCAGATGAACTCCAGTGCAGGGGCGTCGGGTGCCTCCGATTTCGGATAGGCCGGGGTCGGCAGTTCGATCCAGGTCTTGCCACGGTCATCCGACCGATGCAGTTTGCAGCCGAAATGGCCGTGGTAGAGCGACACATACAACGCCCCATCGCGCGGATCGTCGAGCAGGGCCGACACCGGCCCGGCCAGAAATGCCGGCGGCCCGGCCGAAGCCCAGCCCGCAGCAGTTTCGTCATAGCGAAACAGCCCCTTTCGGCTGCCAACCCAAAGCGTCGCCATAGCTACCCTCCCGATAAAGCCTGCAAAACATAGATTTCGGCGCCGGGCCTGACCGGATCGCTCAACCGCAGCCGGTCGCCGATCATCACGCCATCCAGATAGATATTCACATGTTTTCGAACCCGGCCCTGCTCATCCAGCACATAGGATTGCAGCAAGTCGTCGCCCGCCAGACCCGCCGCCAGCACCTCGGCCACCGTCGCGCCCGCAGCCTCGATTGCCGGCGCAGGCCGGTGGCGGACAAGATGTGAGGTGAAGCGGATCGTCGCCATTGGCCATAGTGTGATATCAAAGGATCTTTCCAGACTCACTATTGCGACTTAGCTTCCCAGCTGTAAAGTCCGAAAGGAGCCCGCGATGCCGACAACAGCCTATCTGCATTTTCAAGGTCAATGTGCCGCGGCACTGACCTATTACGCCAAGGTTTTTGGCGGGACCGATCTGCAGACCATGCGATATTCTGACGGTCCCGAAGTTCCGCCGGATTGGCAGGACAGCCCCCGCATCATGCATGGTCAGGTCACGCTCGGCGACGGCGTCCTGATGGCCTCCGACTATCCGCCCGGCGTGGACGGCAGCCCGCAAAGCGGCTTCTCGGTGATGCACACCGCCACTGATGTCCCCAAGGCGCGCGCCATGTTCGACCAGTTGGTCGATGGCGGCGTGGTGATCAATCCCTTCGCACCGACCTTCTTTTCGCCCGGGTTTGGCATGGTACGCGACAAGTTCGGCACCAGTTGGATCATCTCCACCCTCCCCGCCGCGGCAGCTGCGTCATGAGTTTCTCGCCCAATATCGGCTTTTCGGGTCGGGCCCGGGTGGCGCGGTGGAACTGCCGCTTTCGCCCGGATTCTGATCGCCGGGCTGTGGCATGCGGGCCGACCGCCTTGGCACGCTTTGGATGATTTACGCCGCCCCTGCGGCAAGTTGAGGAGACAAGCATGATTGACCATACGGGCGTGGCGTCCGAACAGATCGCCAAGGCGCAACGGTTTTATGAAGCAGCCTTCGCTGGACTGGGCGGTGGCGAGCGGATGGTGGTGCCCAAGGAATACACTGGCGGCACGGTCGTCGTGGGTTATGGCCGCGAGCGTCCGGTGTTCTGGCTGCATGAGGGCGCGCCGGGGCCGGGACGCCATGTCGCTTTTTCGGCGCGCAACCGGGCCGAAGTCGATGCCTTCTACAAGGCGGCGATGGCTGCGGGCGGGCGCGACAACGGGGCACCGGGCCTCAGGCCGCAATATCATCCCGATTACTACGGCGCCTTCGTGCTGGACCCGGATGGCAACAATATCGAAGCCGTCTGTCACGACGCAGAATGACGGCCCCACCGAACCCCGCTTGATTTTCCGCCCCGCCCCGTGCAAACCCACCAGAGTTTTGCAGGGATGGGCCGGACATGACCAGAATCGACGATTGCTTCGCGCGGCTCAGGGCTGCGAAGAAGAAAGCCTTTGTCGCCTATATCATGGCGGGCGATCCTGATGTGGCAACCTCGCTGGCCGTGATGCAGGGCATGCCGGCGGCGGGGGTGGACATCATCGAGCTGGGTGTGCCTTTCACCGACCCGATGGCGGACGGGCGGATCATTCAGCTGGCCGGGCAGCGGGCGCTGGATGGCGGGATGACTTTGGACCAGACTCTGCAGATGGTCCGCGATTTCCGGGCCGGCGATCAGACCACGCCGGTGGTTCTGATGGGCTATTACAACCCGATCTATTCACGGGGGGTGGACCTGTTCCTCTCGCAGGCCACTTCGGCCGGCGTGGACGGGTTGATCGTGGTCGACCTGCCGCCGGAAGAGGACAGCGAGTTGTGCCTGCCCGCACAGGCCGCCGGTCTGAACTTCATCCGGCTGGCCACGCCCACCACCGACGCGAAGCGGCTGCCCAAGGTTCTGACCAATACGTCAGGTTTTGTCTATTACGTCTCGATCACCGGAATCACCGGGGCTGCCGCTGCGAAGGCCAGCGATGTGGCGCCGGAGGTGGCGCGGATCAAGGCGTCGACGGACCTGCCGGTGATCGTAGGTTTCGGGATCAACACGCCCGAGACTTCGCAGGCCATCGCGTCGGTTGCGGACGGCAGTGTGGTGGGGTCGGCGATCGTGAAGTTGATCGGTGAACAGCGTCCCGTGGCCGAGATTCTTGCCTTTGTGAAGACCCTTGCCGATGGGGCTCATCGGGCTTGATGCGGCATGTTCACATGTAGACACTTTGCAAAACCATTATAATTCAATAGCTTGGCGATTTCTGTTAATCTGATCTTAACTCTTGCCCCACTGACAAACCCGCCTTTTGACATCGCCCGCGCGACCTTGAAACGAGGGTAACCAAAGGCAACCCCTTGGTCTTTGGTGCGCATGGTGTTCAGCCGAGTTCCTCGGCCAGTCCGATCAGAAGCCCTTCCGGTCCGCGGATGTAGCAAAGCCGGTAGATATCCTGATAGCGCACCACGTCGCCCACAAGCTGCGCGCCATGTTTGGCGAGCCTTGCCAGGGTGTCGTCAATGTCGTCCACGGCGAACATGACGCGCAGATAGCCCAGCGCATTGACCGGGGCGTTGCGATGATCGGCGATGACGGGCGGTGCAAGGAACCGCGAAAGTTCAAGCCGGCTGTGGCCGTCGGGCGTGCACATCATGGCAATCTCGACATGCTGATCGCCCAGTCCGGTCACACGACCGGCCCATTCTCCCTCGATCATCGCCTGCCCTTGGAAGTCGAGGCCAAGTTCACGGAAGAATTCAATCGCCGCGCCGAGGTCTTCGACGACGATTCCGACATTGTCCATTCGCTTGATCGCCATGGGTTCCCACCTGAAAATTCTGACCGGTTCCGCAGTTTGGCGTTTCGGCCCGGGCCTGGCAACTGCCGTTCGGCGGGCGGTGGCTTTGTCGGCACAACTGGGTCAGCGCAACGGGCTGTGCGGGCTTCAGTTGATTTGCGCTGCCCCAGTTCGGATTTGCCGCCACGACAAGCCACCGAACAAAGCTTGAACCGTCGCCGCCGCAATGCCACTGTGCCCCTTCAAAACGGAGGTGGAGATGACCAAAGGCCGGATCGAGGCGTTTTCCGATGGCGTGATCGCCATCATCATCACCATCATGGTGCTGGAAATGAAGGTGCCGCATGGCGAAGAATTTCGCGACCTCTTGCCGCTGTGGCCGGTTCTTTTGTCTTATATCCTGTCGTTCATCAATGTCGGCATCTACTGGAACAACCATCACCACATGTTTCACGCCGTCAAACATGTCGGCGGCTGGGTGTTGTGGGCCAATCTGCATCTGCTGTTCTGGCTGTCGCTGATGCCGTTCGCCTCGGGCTTCATGGGGGAAAACCATTTCGGCCCGGTGCCGGTGTTCCTGTACGCTGTCGACGTCTTGATGTGCGCCGTGGCCTATTCGCTGCTGGAGCGGGCCCTGGTCGGCCAGCACGGCCGCGATTCGGAGTTTGCCAAGTCATTGAAAGGCGGACGGAAAGAACAGTTGTCGACGCTGCTTTATGTGCTGGCCATCGGCTCGGCCCTGTGGATACCTGAACTTGCGATGGCGTTCATGGTCACGGTCGCGGCAATCTGGATCATCCCGGACCGCCGCTTCAGCCCGGTCGGTGTCAAAGAGTGATCGCGCAGGAATGATCTGCCGTTCGGTCCATGGATTGCCGCGGTTCTGCAGACTGGTTAAACCGTCCTGACCCATCGCGAGGACCCCATGCCCGTCATCACCTGCATCGAAGACTTGAAGCGCCTCTACAAACGCCGGGTTCCGAAGATGTTTTACGACTATGCCGAGGCAGGGTCCTATACCGAGCAGACGTTCCGGGAGAACACCACCGATTTCCAGAAAATCCGCCTGCGCCAGCGGGTTGCGGTGGACATGACCGGGCGGACGACCGAAACCACGATGATCGGCGTACCGGTGTCGATGCCGGTGGCCCTGTCGCCGGTCGGCATGACAGGAATGCAATGGGCGGACGGCGAGATCAAGGCGGCGCGGGCGGCCGAGGCGTTTGGCGTGCCGTTCACCCTGTCGACCATGTCGATATGCT